>UREH01000099.1 GCA_900546835.1 uncultured Porphyromonadaceae bacterium | reverse complement strand
AACCCTCCCGCCCGAGGAGTTGCGCCTTGATTAAGAAACAACCAAACAACTTCATTTTAAGATATCTAAAACAAAATGAGCAAGATTGATTTAACCCAGTATGGTATTTCGGGCACCCCGAAAATCTACCACAACCCCTCGTGGGATGAACTCTTCATCGACGAAACCAAACCCGGCCTCACCGGCTACGAAAAGGGTCAGGTTACAGAGCTCGGCGCTGTGAACGTTATGACGGGTATCTATACCGGCCGTTCGCCCAAGGATAAATTCTTCGTCGACGACGACATCTCCAGAAATACCATCTGGTGGACATCCGACGAATATAAGAACGACAACAAGCCCATCACCCCCAAGACCTGGGACGCTCTCAAGGCTATCGCCGACAAGGAACTCAGCGACAAGCCCCTCTACGTTGTCGACGCCTTCTGCGGTACCAACAAGGACACCCGTCTTGCCGTACGCTTCATCATGGAAGTGGCATGGCAGGCTCACTTCGTGACCAACATGTTCGTTCGCCCCACCAAAGAGGAACTCGAAGACTTCACCCCCGACTTCGTTGTGCTCAACGCCTCCAAGGCCAAGGTTGAGAACTGGAAGGAACTCGGCATCAACTCCGAGACCTGCGTCGCCTTCAACCTCACCCAACGCATGCAGGTGATCATCAACACCTGGTATGGCGGCGAGATGAAGAAGGGCATGTTCTCCATCATGAACTACTACCTCCCCCTCAAGGGCATGGCTTCGATGCACTGCTCGGCCAACACCGATATGAACGGAGAGAACACCGCCATCTTCTTCGGCCTCAGCGGCACCGGCAAAACCACCCTTTCCACCGACCCGAAACGTCTGCTCATCGGCGACGACGAGCACGGCTGGGACGACAACGGCGTGTTCAACTACGAGGGCGGCTGCTACGCCAAGGTTATCAACCTCGACAAGGAGAGCGAGCCCGACATCTACAACGCTATCCGTCGCAACGCTCTGCTTGAGAACGTTACCGTCGACGCCGAAGGCAAAATCGACTTCGCCGACAAGAGCGTTACCGAGAATACCCGCGTAAGCTACCCCATCAACTTCATCGAGAAGATCGCTCCGGGCAGCCACGGTCCCGCCGCCAAGAACGTTATCTTCCTCTCGGCCGACGCATTCGGCGTTCTGCCCCCCGTTTCGATTCTGACTCCCGAGCAGACCAAGTACTACTTCCTGAGCGGCTTCACCTCGAAACTCGCCGGCACAGAACGTGGCATCACCGAGCCCACTCCCACTTTCTCGGCCTGCTTCGGCGCAGCTTTCCTGAGCCTACATCCCACCAAGTATGCCGAAGAGCTCGTGAAGAAGATGGAAAAGAGCGGTGCCAAGGCATACCTCGTGAACACCGGCTGGAACGGCACTGGCAAGCGTATCTCCATCCGCGACACCCGTGGCATCATCGACGCCATCCTCGACGGCGCTATCCTTTCCGCTCCCACCAAGCAGATTCCCGTCTTCGACTTCACCGTGCCCACCGAACTTCCCGGTGTTGATCCCAAGATTCTCGACCCCCGCGACACCTATGCCGATCCCGCTGAATGGACCGCAAAGGCTACCAAGCTCGCCGAGATGTTCATCAATAACTTCAAGAAGTTCGAGCACAACGAAGCCGGCAAGGCTCTCGTTGCCGCAGGTCCCCAGCTCTAAGCTCCAGCGAATAATAATCAAAAAAAATAGCGCTCCCGCCGGGAGCGCTATTTTTTTGTGGGGGGATGGGAGGAGGGGGGTCAGAAGAGGTCGTGGGTGGTGATGGTGTCGCGCCAGAGGTGGTCCTTGGGGAAGGGCTCGCCGGACCAGGCTTTGCAGGCGGTCCATGGGAGTGGGGCGTCGGTCCAGAAAGGGTGGGTCTCGGGAAGGCCCAGGGGGAGGAAGGCGAGTGATGTCATGTAGAGGGAGCCGTTGTTGGTGTACCAGTCGGCGATGTTGGGCTGGCGGCCTGCGAAGCCGATGGTGAGGAATCCGCCTTCGTTGAAATTCTCCTTGCCGTCGAACATGCGGTGCATCACTGCGGTGAGGGCGGCGCGCACCTGGCCGTTGGTGAGGCCTGCGGGGAGCTGCTCCTGCCAAGCCATCATGGCGAGGGGCTGCATGGTGGCCATGCGGTAGGGGATGGAGCGACCGAACACGGGGAAGGTGCCTTCGGGCGAGATCATGCGCTCGAGCACGATGGCGAATTTGCGGGCGCGATTGAGAGCGCGGTCGTAGTATTTGCCGTAGTGGATGCGGGAGTATTTCCCGGAGTCGATCATGTTTCGGAGGGTCTCTAGATACATGGGATGGAACACGTAGGAGCTGTAGTAGTCGAAGGTGAAGAAGGGGCCGTCGGCATACCATCCGTCGCCGGCATACCATTCCTCGACTTTGCGGATGGCGGAGTTGACGCGGTATTCGTCGAAGTCGGCGTTGATTTTGGCGAGAAAGCTCTCGATGGTGGAGGAGAAGAGCAGCCAGTTTGTGTAGGGGGGATCGACGCGGCGCAGACCTTTGAAGGCGTCGATGTAGCGCTGTTTGGTCACGGTGTCGAGCGGGAGCCAGAGGGCGTCGTAGCCGCGGATGAATGATTCGGCCACATAGGCGGCATCGACGAGGGCCTGGCCGTGGCCTTCCCAGAGCAGGCGGTCGGGCGATGCGGGGTCGACGGCGTTGGCGTAGGCTTTGAGGGCCCAGTTGCGGAGCTGTCTGCGGCGTGCGCCTTCGGGGGTGTCGGATTCGGGGAGGGAGAGCCATGGGGCGATTCCGGCCATGAGGCGGCCGAAGGTCTCCATGTAGGTCACGCCAACGTTGCGGCCGTCCCAGTTGGGGCTGACCTCCACCTGCATGTTTTTCTGGAGGTTGCCTTCGGCCATGTTGCTGAGCACGGGTGCGGCGATGGAGTAGGCGAGATCGGTCCAGTACCGGCGGTCGGACTTGGGGAGGTTGGTCTCGAGGAAGCGGACGTATTCGCAGGCGGCCAGGAGGAAGGCTCCGGTGCCGAAGTTGGATGTGGATTTCTTGTCGACGACCTGGCCGGGGATGGCTTTCTCGCCTATGGGCTGCACGTAGCCCACGGTGGCATCGGGCTGGAGGGCTGTGCCGGAGAGGTATTCCCAGCCTTTGAGGGCGGCGTCGGCGTAGCGCTCATCGGTGAGGATGCCGTTGTTGATGCCCCAGAGGAGGCCGTAAGTGAAGAATGCGGTGCCGGAGGTCTCGCATCCGGGGGCGTGGTCGGGGTCCATCATGGAGCGTGTCCAATAGCCGCCGGGCTGCTGGAGGTCGGCCACGGCGGAGGCGAGGCGACGGTATTTGTCGAGAAAGAAGGAGCGGTGCTCCCAGTCGGCGGGGAGGTCGGCGAGCACTTTGGCGAGGCCGGCGAGCACCCATCCGTCGCCGCGGGCCCAGAAGTCTTTCTTGCCGTTGGCGGAGGTGTGGGCCGGGTAGACGTATTTGCCGTCGCGGAAGTAGAGGCCGGTGTCGCGGTCGAGCATGATGCTGTCGCTGACCTGGATATAGTCGTAGAGGCGCTGGAGGTAGCGTGAATCGCCGGTGATGCGGTGGAGCTTGGTCATCACGGGCATGACCATGTAGAGGCCGTCGGCCCACCACCAGTAGTCGCGTGGGGCGGTCGACATCTGGTATTCCATCACTTCGCGGGCGCGGCGTATGCGGCTGTCGTCGGGGAGGATGTTGTAGAGGTCGGCGTAGGTCTGGAAGCAGATCTGCCAGTCGCCGAAGAGCACATGGTCGTCGGTCTCGCCATAGTCGTATCTCCAGCGGGAGCGGTCGGTGCCTTTGGCGCCTTTCCATTGGTTATGGTCGGCCCAGGCGATGGAGTAGTCGAGCCATGCGGGGTTGCCGACAAGGCGATAGGCCTCCATGTTGGCGGTATGGTAGGCGGCATTGTCCCAGAAGGCATTTGTCTCGGGGGAATGGTCTTTCTGCCATTTGTTGTTGACGTCGGCGATGATTTTGCGCGTCTTGGCGGCCTCGGTGGCCACTGAGGGCTTTGGAGCCGCCGAGGCGAGGGCTGTGAAGGCCGCGAGCGCCATGGAAGAGAGGATCGTGCGGAGTCTGATCATGGTTTTATGATTGTTGGTTTATAGTCGGGTTTGTTGGTCTTTTGTCAGGTCGCCTCTTTCCGCGCATGGAGGCAGAATGCGGCGAGCAACATCAGGAATGCGGTCAGGCGTAGTGTCATGGTATGATCGGCGGTTTTGTGAGCCTCAAGGGCGCCGGGGGAACCGCGGAAGGCGTATTGCAAAATTACATTAAAATTCGGTAATATAATATAGCCGGAGTCGTAAAGTGGTGCTGACGCCACGCAGTGGGCTATCTCCGGCCGGTTCATGGAGCAAGTGGAGCAAGTTTTAAGAGGTTGTTAAAAATGATTGGTAACAGACGTGAGTTTACGACGGCGACCATGAGCGCCCCGGCGGAAATTTTGCAGGGGAAAAGCAGTGGATTTTGACGGAAAATATATAAATTTGCAGACTGTAAAACCGGAACTACGTTATTTTCATCATAAATAAAACTACTACAATGGCTTACGTAATTACCGACAAATGCGTCGCTTGCGGCACCTGCCTGCCCAACTGCCCCGTTGAAGCTATCTCGGAAGGCGACATCTATGTAATCGATCCCGACACCTGCATCGAGTGCGGCACTTGCGCTGAAGTTTGCCCCAGCGAAGCTATCATCCCCGGCGAATAATCCGCTTCGTATCCCTGATCCGGGATAATTAAAGTTATCGCTAAGGCGGTGATTCAACACCATTTGAATCACCGCCTTATTTTTTTGTCCTGTGGGCGACAATTATGTCGGTCATCGCGCTTTGGTCGCTTTGTTATGCAAAGAATGGTCCGGATGGCAGATCCTGGACACCCCCGGCGACAATCCATACCGATTGTTATGGACGCGCCGGCATTCCGCATCTTTCCAAAATCTTTTAAATTCGGTTTACAGACACCATTTTCACCAAATATTTTTGTATCTTTGCATTGTAGCTGACGTATGGCCCGAAGATGCCGCCGCTGCCGCGTAATGACTGCCGTAGAGTCTGCTTAATTGCCAATAAACCAACAACTTTATAAACTCTGATTTATTTACTATGTCGAAAGTAACAGTCGTAGGCGCCGGCAACGTAGGCGCCACTACAGCTAATGTGCTCGTAACGTCGCAGATTGCCGACGAAGTGGTTCTCATTGACATCAAGGAGGGCGTTTCCGAAGGTAAGGCAATGGACATCATGCAGACCGCCAATATCCTGCACCTCCAGAGCCGTCTTACAGGCGTGACCAACGACTACGCCAAGACCAACAATTCCGACGTCGTAGTAATCACCTCGGGCGTTCCCCGTAAGCCAGGTATGACCCGCGAGGAACTCATCGGTGTAAACGCCAAAATCGTGAAGTCGGTTACCGACAGCGTGCTTGCCCATTCGCCCAATGCAATCATCATCTGCGTGGCTAACCCGATGGACACCATGACCTACCTGATCCATAAAATTTCCGGTCTTCCCAAAAACCGCATTATCGGCATGGGCGGCGCCCTTGACAGCGCACGCTTCAAATATTTCCTGAGCATCGCTCTGGGAGCCAACGCCACCGAGGTTGAAGGTATTGTAATCGGCGGCCACGGCGACACCACCATGATCCCCCTTACCCGCTATGCTGCCTACCGCGGCATACCCGCCTCCACGCTCATTCCGGCCGAGCAGCTCGAAAAGGTTGCCGCCGACACCATGGTGGGCGGCGCAACGCTTACTAAACTCCTCGGCACTTCCGCATGGTATGCTCCCGGTGCTGCCGCAGCCCAGATGGTAGCCGCAGTGCTCGGCGACCAGAAAAAGCTCATCTCCTGCTCCTGCCTGCTCGAGGGCGAATACGGCCAGAGCGACCTCTGCATCGGCGTGCCCGCTATTATCGGCCGCAACGGTGTGGAGAAAATCGTGGAATTCGACCTCAACGACCAGGAAAAAGCCCTCTTTGCCAAGAGCGCCGAAGCAGTTCACAAGACCAACGAAGCCCTCAAGGCCGCTCTCTGATTTACCTACAGTAAGCCGGAAATCAGAACCCAGCATCCAACAAACAGGCAAGGCAGTTGTTTTATCATGTGAAGATAAGCGGCTGCCTTGCCGCGTTTATCCGCAATAGCTATGCGTGTAAACATTATCCTCAATCACTCTTACAACCAATAAATAACATATGAAAATCCGCAACATCCTGGCTGCCGCCGCTATTACACTTCTGGCAGCCGCAGTGACCACCTCGTGTAGCAAGCGTGCCGGGCAGAACCAGGCCGAGGAAACCGAAAGCGCAACCGGCGAAGTAGATCACGAGCAGATTGGCGAGGCTGTGCATATAGTTAAGGCCGGCGAGGAAATCTACCCCGTGGAGGGAAAGCTCGTGGTCGTAGACTTCAACGCCACCTGGTGCGGCCCCTGCCGCCAGTTCGGCCCCGTATTCGAGGCTGTGGCCGCAGGCAATGCCGACAAGGCACTGTTCTATAGTGTCGACGTAGATCAGAACCCCGAGCTCGCGGGCAAATTCGGCGTGGAATCTATCCCCATGGTAGTCTACATGACTCCCGACGGCGAATTCACCTCTACCGTAGGCTACATGGATGAAGCCGCTTTCGCATCCACCGTTGCCTCCAAGCTCCCTAAATAATCACCAGGTATATAACGAATAAGGCGATGGGCCGCGGGGGCGGCACATCGCCTTTTCTTATGTGATGAATGGAAATGGGGGGAGAGCTGATCAGAGACGTACTTTGGTGACTACGTTGCCGCAGCGGCGGATGTAGATGCCGTTGGCGGGATTGTCGACGCGGATGCCCTGGAGGTTGTAGTATTCCACTGGAGCGTGGCTCTGGGTGGCTTCAACTCCTTCGACGCCGCTCAGGCGTACTACGTCGCGGCCGCCGGTGGCCTGGTAGATGGCGTTATGGACGATGTCGGCACCAGTGATGTCGTTGGTCTGATTGCTGTTGCTGCCGCCGTTGAACACGATGACGGTTGTTTCCTCAGGTACGACATATTTGTAGAGGTATTCGCCTACTTTCTCCATTTCCTGGCCCGGCCAGCCGTTTTTCTCGGGATAGAAGTAGATATTGACGGGATTCCATTTCACGATGGAGTTGTCGAAATAGATGGTCTTTCCGGCAGGACGTTCCACTTTGGTGAATGTTGCGGAACCGGTCTTGGTGACGTCGGAGGCTTCGGTTGCGCTCCAGCTGATTACTACGCTTTCGCCGATGGCCTTGTCGGCGCCGATGGTTACGGTGGCGTCGTGGCTGAGGCTGATGTTGTCGCCGCCGTCGATGCTGTACCAGGCGGATACGCAGTTCACGGGGCGGATTGTCACCTCGATGGCGTCGTCGTAGAATTCGCCGCCGTTGGGCGAGAGCGATACGCGCGGCTCGGTGGTGACAACCTCGTCGACTTTCTCGGCTTTGGTGCTTCCGTCGTATTTATAGAATACGTCGGAAGTGATGCCCTTTATGTCGGGGGTCTTGTTGCCGCCGTGGTTGAAGATGCAGTTGACCTCGCTGAGGGTATTGACGGTGAAGTAGTAGGTTGTGCCGTTCACCTCCTTGGTTTCGGAGAGGAGTTTGCCGGGCCATGCGCCAGCAGGTTCGATGGCTTTGCCCTGTGCGTCGGTGCCCCATACGTAAATGTTGGGAGCTTCGGAAGCCGAAACGTGGATGGTGATTGATGCGTTGGGGTCGACTTTGGTGTATGTGGCGGTACCGGAGTATTCCTGGCCGTCATCGCCGGTGGCGCCCCAGCTTACGGTGATGCGGTCGCCGTAGTTCATATCGGCGCCGATGGTGAATTCCTTGTAGAGCGAGCCGTTGAGGTCAACGGTCTGTGAGTCGCCGACCTTATACCAGCCCGAAACGGCTACGTCGTTGAGCGCGGCGGTGACGGTAAGGGTTTCTGTGGTAAAACTGCATCCTGCGGGCGACAGCGTCACGGCTGCCGTACCGATAGCGTCTTCGGCAGTGTAGTAGGTGGTTGTGCCGGGGTCGGTGAAGGATACGCTGCCTCCGTGGGCTACGGGAGAGGTGGCGTAGATGAACTTGCTGGGTCACCGTCGTAGAAACGGGTGGTCATGGCAAAGTAGATGGTCTCGTCGCGGAAGTCCGTGCGCTCGCCCACAAATGTCTGGGCCATCGACGAGGCTGCCACACAAGCCATCAAGCCACCCATGAACAGCTTTTGTACCTTGTTCATTGTAAAGGACGTGGTAAAAGATGAATAAAGTAAGTTAAAGATAATCTCAGTTGATGGGGATGGCTGAAAACAAGCCTCCCATTTGAACTCACAAATAGTCGGAACGACCTACCAAGGCCAATCCGGCGGCAAAATTACAATTTTTTTAATGAAAATGGCAAAACCTGTTCATATGTTATAAAACATATAAGCGGGATGTGAATCCGGGGCAGCTCCGATGGCCGGGTCAGCGGTCTTTGGTGAGGTCGAGGACTACGTTGTCGCGGCCGCGCTCGTGGTAGAGCTTAGGGAGGGGAGAGGCTGTAATCTCCTCGTGAGTGCGTCTGGAGCGGAAAATGTCGATGGCGGCATATAGGGCTGCCCGCATCGAGGCTTCGCTGGCTACACCTTTGCCTGCTATGTCGTAGCCGGTGCCGTGATCGGGAGAGGTCCGCACGTAGGGGAGTCCGGCCGTGAAGTTCACACCCGATTCCATGGCGAGAGTCTTGAAGGGGGCGAGGCCCTGGTCGTGATACATGGCCAGGACGCCGTCGAATTTCGTATACAGGCCGTTGCCTGTCTCTTATACACATCTGACGCTGCCGACGATATGC
>UREH01000098.1 GCA_900546835.1 uncultured Porphyromonadaceae bacterium | reverse complement strand
GACAGGGGCGATGCCCGCCGGGGGCAGCTAACCGCACCGCTACTTTCTACCTCGACAAACATCTACTTCCTACTTCGATAACAGGAAGGAGAATATGGGAAAGGAAGGGGAAATAAATAGGAGGAAAATATAAATAGCCGAAGCAGATGGAGAAGAGATCGGAGATAAAAAAAGAGGAGAAGCGGGAGGGCAGAAGAAAGGCATCCGAATTATGACAAGGCATCTAAATCATAATGATGATTATGCAAATTAGTCGAATATCTATAAGCAAATAAGCGTAGAAATACTGGAATTTGAATAATCCGCTGGATAAACATTCAAAATCGAGGCTAAATGACAGGCTAAAAATCGAAGAAAACTGTTAATACAAGCTAATTTAATCTAAATGTATGTTAATTTGCCAAGGCATGTGCAGGAGACTGATTGAATAAAAGGCTTTTGTGCCTATCTTTATCGCCGGAAACCGCCACAAGCAAATTATCACCTTCACCTTTAGCAACGTGTTGCCCGAGATTACAATCGAATCCAAACGGTGCGAACGCAAAAACACAGCGACAGATACAGTTGAGAAAATTCCCGAAAGGCGGTCCGCAAGTCAACCATTATTTATTATCATTTAACCTTATTGAAATAAAAAAATTTTTTGTTTTACCAATTGCCGTCGCGCTGATGGGCGCAGGCTTCTGCTCGTGTAGCGACGACGACAACGAAGAGATTGTAGAGCCTGTAGAAGCCGCCAAAACCTACGCCATCTAAGCTGCCAATGACCTGACCGGAGGGGTAATAGCTATTAATCCAACCAGCGCCAAAGCCGGTGCGACCATAACGCTGACTGCCACTCCGGCCGACGGATTTGCATTCGTGGAATGGTATGTGGTAAGAGCCGACAACGGTGAGGCCGTTGCGGTAGCCGACACCAAAGCCAACCCCACAACGCTGAAAATGCCAGAAGTCAATATCAAGGTCAGTGCGAAATTCGACCTTGCCCAGGCTTCGGAGCACGGAATTGAAACCGTAAAAATCCCCGCAGGCACATTCACGATGGGCTCGCCTGCTACGGAAGCAAAACATATTAATGATGAAGTGCTTCACGAAGTAACCATCTCCAAAGACTTTTATATGAGCAAGTATGAAGTGACCAACGCTCAGTTTGCTGAATTTCTCAACGCCGTTGGCGTGGCTTGCAGTGAAACCGGCGAAGGCACCTATGACTTCCAGCCGACCGGCTACTCGTCGGTAAGTTCTCGCAGAATATGCTTCGCCAGCCCCAAATCGCCCTACGACGGATCGAAATTCAATTTCGGCGTAAACTACGAAAATGGCAAATGGGTGCCTGCAGCAGGCTACGAGAACCATCCTGCCGTGTTCGTAAGTTGGTTTGGTGCTGATGCATACTGCCAGTGGATTGGCGGCTCAATGCCCACCGAGGCCCAGTGGGAATACGCAGCCCGCGGTGGCCAGACCGAAAGCCTCCCCTACGGCATCGGCGACGGCAAAAACATGGTCCAGGGCATGGCACAGTTCCTCTTCAGCGCTTATACCCAGGATGGCGTCTACACCGAGGATGAATCGATTTCCAACGCCCAATCGACCATTGAAATAGGTTCGTTTGAGCCCAACGGTTACGGTCTCTACGACATGCACGGTAACGCCTATGAATATTGCCTCGACGAATACAAAGCCTATCCCACCGACCCCGTTACCGACTACGTTTGCCTTGACGGCAACGGCCGCGTAATTCTCCGCGGCGGGGGCTGGCTCAACGCGTCCAGCGAACTTCGCTCGGCATGCCGCTTCTACCAGCGTCCAAATGTGGCTCTGGAGAACAATGGTTTCCGCGTGGTTTTCGCTGCTGAATAAGGCGGCACCACAAACAGCATAGTTTCCGGCGGTGTGTCGACGTCAAAGCTACAGGCGAGACGGCACGCCGCCGGTTCTTTTAAAAGAAACGCAGAAAATGAGATTCAAACCCTTATTAATTCTCTCCGCAGCATTTACGCTCCTCCCCCACCCTGCGCGCAGCGCGGAGGTTGAATTCCACAACGCTCTGGCCGACACAACAACCATTAACCGGATTCTCGCCGACGAGTACGCCACAGAGGATGCGGGCAATGTAGAGCGCATAGCCCGGCTATTCATCGGCAGACCATATGAGGCGCGGACGCTGGAAGGGGAAAGAGAGGCTGTAAGGGTTAATCTCGACGCTTTCGACTGCACAACCTATGTAGAGACAGTGCTTGCGCTGGCATACACGGCCGGGCAACACCGGCGCACATGGCGCGACTTCACGGAGAATCTTGAACGGCTGCGCTATCGCAACGGGCGCGCCGCCGGCTACGCCTCGCGGCTACACTACCCAAGCGAATGGGTTATCGACAACTATTCGCGCGGAAATCTGCGCGAGATGACCGGCGAGATAGCCGGGGTCCGCTATAATGTTAAAACGTTGGACTTCATGAGCCACAACGCGAAGCTATATCCCGCTCTGGCCGATTCGGCAACGCTGGAATCGATAAAGGCCGCCGAAGCAGGGCTGAGCAACCACCGTTATCCCCTGCTGAAGGCACCGCAAGTGAAGGACAAAACGCTTGCCCCGACCGTGCACAGCGGCGACGTAGTGCTGTTCACCACATCGAAAAGCGGTCTCGACGTAAGCCACATGGGATTTATTATCATGGAGGGCGGTAAGGCGATGTTGCTCCACGCCTCGCAGAAGCAGGGCAAAGTATGCATCGACAAGTTGCCCTTAGCCGAATATGTGGCACGCCACCGGAGCGAGGGGATAAGGATTGTCCGATTAACCCCTTAGCAATAAAGAGGGGCGGATGCACCAGGGCTCATCCCTACAACATGTTGACCAGCAATTAATTTCTGTCGAATAAAACAAACTAATACAAAAAAAGCGATGCGCCGGTGGGCCGACGCATCGCGATTTTTATAGGTGGAGTTCCGAATGGATTATTCAGGACGTTTGGTCTTTTTGCCATAACCGTAGACGGCAGCAGCGCCGAGCTCTTCCTCGATGCGGAGCAGCTGGTTGTACTTAGCCATACGGTCGGAGCGCGAAGCCGAACCGGTCTTGATCTGGCCGGCGTTGGTTGCAACGGCGATGTCGGCGATGGTAGCGTCCTCGGTTTCGCCGGAACGATGGGAGATAACGGCGGTGTAGCCATTGCGCTGTGCGAGCTCAACGGCGCGGAGAGTCTCGGTGAGCGAGCCGATCTGGTTTACCTTTACGAGGATGGAGTTGGCGCAGCCTTCTTCGATACCGCGCTTGAGGTATTTCACGTTGGTTACGAACAGGTCGTCGCCCACGAGCTGGCAGCGGCCGCCGATGAGGTCGGTGAGAATCTTCCAGCCTTCCCAATCGTTTTCGGCCATGCCGTCTTCGATGGAGTCGATGGGGTATTTCTCAACGAGACCTTTGAGGAATTCAGCCTGCTCTTTGGAGGTGAGCTTGGGAGCGTCGGCGCCCTGCTTCCAGGTGTAGTCGTAAACGCCGTCCTTGTAGAATTCGGAGGAAGCGCAGTCAAGGCCGATAGTGACGTCCTTGCCCGGTACATAGCCTGCGAGCTCAATGGCCTTGATGATAACCTGGAGGGCATCTTCGGTGCCGTCGAGGTTGGGAGCGAAACCGCCTTCGTCGCCTACGGCAGTGGAGAGACCGCGCTCTTTGAGCACTTTCTTAAGGTTGTGGAATACCTCGGTGCCCATGCGGATGCCTTCGTGGAACGATGTAGCGCCGATAGGACGGATCATGAATTCCTGGAAGCAGATGGGAGCGTCGGAGTGAGCGCCGCCGTTGATGATGTTCATCATGGGAACGGGGAGCACGTAGGTGTTGCAGCCACCGATATATTTGTAGAGCGGGAGGTCGAGATAGTTGGCGGCAGCCTTTGCAACAGCAAGCGAAACGCCGAGGATGGCGTTGGCGCCGAGGTTGCTCTTGGTGTCGGTGCCGTCGAGGGCGAGCATCTTCTCGTCGATGGCGATCTGGTCAAGGGCGCTCATGCCTTTGAGGGCTTCGGCGATGGGGCCATTTACGTTGGCAACGGCTTTGAGAACGCCCTTGCCCATGTAGCGGGATTTGTCGCCGTCGCGGAGCTCGAGAGCCTCGTTGACGCCGGTGGAGGCGCCGGAGGGCACAGATGCGCGACCGAAAGCGCCGCTTTCCAGAACTACATCGACTTCGACGGTGGGATTGCCACGTGAGTCGAGAACTTCACGACCGATAATTTTTTCAATTTTCATAACTTAATGCTTTTAAAGCTTTTATTGTTGTTTAGTGATTGAGATTCGGGATTGGTTTTCACCGACGCAAAGATACAACTTTTTCTTTGAATTAATGCACGGCCCTGTATAATATCTGTTAACGGGACAAAAGACGGATATCCCGGCACATCCGGTCCATCCGAACAAATGCAACAATATTAAAGCCGGACATCCGCCCTACGCTCTCCCCTTGGGGGAAACGGCGGGGCGGATGCCTAAAAGGGTATGATGAAGTGCCGAATTATTCGGCGCTTTCTGCTGCGGGAGCTTCTGCTGCGGGAGCTTCTGCGGCCGGAGTTTCGGCTACTGCCGGAGCCTCGGCTGCGGGGGCAGCGGCCTTGCGGCTGCGACGCGTACGGGTGGTCTTCTTGGCGTCCTTTGTCTTGAGCATGTTTTCGTTGTAGTCAACGAGCTCGATGAAGCAGGTCTTGGCGTTGTCGCCAAGGCGATTGCCGGTCTTGAGGATGCGGGTGTAGCCACCGGGACGCTCGGCGATTTTCTGCGAGATTTCGCGGAAGAGCTCGGTCACGGCCTCCTTGTTCTGCAGGTAGGAGAAGACGAGGCGGCGGTTGGCCATGCTGTCGTTTTTGGCGCGGTTGATCAGCGGCTCGCAGTAAACGCGGAGAGCTTTTGCCTTAGCCAGGGTGGTGAAGATTCTCTTATGCATGATAAGAGAGATGGTCATGTTGGCGAGTAAGGCGTCGCGGTGAGCTTTCTTGCGCGAAAGGTGGTTGAAAGATTTATTGTGTCTCATCGGTGTTTTTTACTCTTTGTCTAATTTATACTTTGAAATATCCATTCCGAAGGAGAGGCCGAGGTTGGCCAGAAGGTCATCGAGCTCGGTAAGGGACTTCCTGCCGAAGTTTCGGAATTTCAGGAGGTCTGTCTTATTGAAAACGACCAGTTCGCCAAGGGTCTCGACTTCGGCGCTCTTGAGGCAGTTGAGTGCGCGGACGGAGAGGTCCATGTCGACGAGCTTGGTTTTGAGGAGCTGTCGCATATGGAGGATTTCTTCGTCGAACTCTTCGGTGCCTTCGGCCTCGGTGGTCTCAATGGTGATTTTCTCGTCGGAGAAAAGCATGAGGTGGTAGATGAGGATTTTGGCGGCCTCCTTGAGAGCTTCCTTGGGAAGGATGGAACCGTTGGTGGTTATTTCAATAATCAGCTTTTCGTAGTCGGTCTTCTGGTCGACGCGGAAGTTTTCAACGGCGTACTTGACGTTTTTGATCGGGGTGTAGATGGAGTCGATAGCCAGGGTCTGGATGTCCTGGATGTCCATCTGGTTTTCGTCGGCGGGAACCCAGCCGCGACCCTTGTTGATGGTAACCTCGATGGTGAAACCTGCGTCGGGATCCAAATGACAAATGACTTCGTCGGGGTTTAGGACCTCGAAGCCCGAGAGGGCTTTGCCAATGTCACCGGCCTTGAACACCTCCTGACCCGAAACTGTGATGGTAGCTTTTTCGGTATCAACGTCCTCGGTAGTCTGCTTGAGGTCGACCTTCTTGAGGTTGAGGATTATGTTGGTCACATCCTCTTTTACGCCGGGGATGGTATCAAATTCGTGTTTCACGCCGTCGATTTTGATCGCTGCGATGGCATAGCCTTCGAGCGAGGAAAGTAGAACGCGGCGCAAAGCGTTTCCGACAGTGATACCATAGCCGGGTTCCAAAGGCTTGAACTCAAACTTGCCGTAGAAGTTGTTAGCTTCTAACATCACGACCTTGTCGGGTTTCTGGAATGCTAAAATAGCCATGGATCTTGAATTAAATTTTATTATTTAGAATACAACTCGACGATAAGCTGCTCCTTGATATTTTCGGGGATGTCCTCGCGGGTAGGAACGTGGAGGAGCTTGCCGCTCTTTGTGGCCTCGTCCCATTCGAGCCAGGGATATTTGCTATGGTTGAAACCGGCGAGAGCGTCGGCGATAACCTCGAGCGATTTGGATTTTTCGCGCACACCCACAACGTCGCCGGGCTGAACGGCATAGGAGGGGATGTTGACAACGGAGCCATTGACGGTTACATGCTTATGGAGCACGAGCTGACGGGCTGCTGCTCGGGTGGGAGCGATGCCCAGACGGTAAACCACGTTGTCGAGGCGGCCTTCGAGAAGCTGGAGAAGGATTTCACCGGTGATACCCTTCATGGAAGAGGCTTTCTCGAAAAGATTGCGGAACTGACGTTCGAGCACACCGTAGGTGTATTTAGCTTTCTGCTTTTCGCGGAGCTGGGTGCCGTACTCCGAAGTTTTGCGGCGACGGTTCTGGCCGTGCTGGCCCGGGGGGAAGTTTCTGCGGCTCAGGATCTTGTCTTCGCCGAAGATGGGTTCGCCGAATTTGCGTGCGATTTTGGTCTTGGGACCTGTATATCTAGCCATTGTTTCGTTCTAATGAAAAAATTTGATGTTTTTTGTTGATTTCTGCCGCCGGAGTGGAAGCCGGAGGCTGCGGGCCAATTTAATCCCCATTAAATCAAGGTAAGGCCCGGGATGCGCCGGCGGAAATGGCGGCAGGTTATCTGAATGGAAATTGCGAAGCTCGGGGCGCCCGGCGGAGCGGGTGCGCCGGATCGATCAGACGCGACGGCGTTTGGGAGGACGGCAGCCGTTGTGGGGAAGCGGAGTAACGTCGATGATTTCGGTTACTTCGATGCCCATGCCATGGACGGTACGGATAGCCGACTCACGGCCGTTGCCGGGACCCTTCACGTAGGCTTTCACCTTGCGGAGACCGAGGTCGTAGGCGACCTTGCCGCAATCCTGCGCTGCCATCTGGGCTGCGTAGGGGGTGTTTTTCTTAGAGCCACGGAAGCCCATCTTGCCTGCGCTCGACCAGGAGATTACCTGACCTTCGCTGTTGGCTAAGCATACAATGATATTGTTGAAGGAGGAGTGAACGTGAAGCTGGCCGGCGGCATCAACTTTAACGTTTCTCTTTTTAGCTGCGACTGTTTTCTTTGCCATAATGCTAAAGGATGTGTTAATGAGAGCCTACCGTAATTATTTGGTAGCCTTCTTCTTGTTAGCGACTGTTTTCTTACGTCCCTTGCGGGTACGGGCATTGTTCTTGGTGCTCTGGCCGCGCACGGGCAGGCCGATACGGTGGCGGATGCCGCGGTAGCAGCCGATGTCCATAAGGCGCTTGATGTTGAGCTGGAGCTCGCTGCGCAGGTCGCCTTCAACTTTGTAGTTTTCCTGGATAACTTCACGAACCTTCGCGGCTTGTGCGTCGGTCCAGTCCTGTACCTTGATGTTGACATCAACGCCGGCTTTGTCCAGGATGGTCTTTGCGGCGCTTCGGCCGATGCCGAAGATATAGGTGAGGGCAATTTCGCCCCGTTTGTTCTGGGGGAGGTCAACTCCCACGATTCTTACTGCCATAAATGCTTTTGTTGTCTCTTATTTTCTTTCAAAAATAATAATTGAATTGGCCGGTAGGCCTGACGGTCAAGCCCCATGGGGTGCCACCCAAAGGAGGCAGGCGTTGAGCCGCCTCCGAGGCATCCTATATCCTGTCGGGAAGTCCGCCGTGCGCCTGGCCAGGTTGATTTATTATCCTTGACGCTGTTTGTTTTTGGGATTTTTCTTGTTGATCACATAGAGGCGGCCCTTGCGGCGGACGATCTTGTCCTCGGGGGTACGCTTCTTGATGGAAGCTCTTACTTTCATAGGATAATATGGGATTTAATTTAATGGGGAAATCTGGTGTGGTCGGAATCACTTGTAGCGGAAAGCAATACGGCCTTTGCTCAGGTCGTAAGGCGACATCTCTACACGCACCTTGTCGCCGGGAAGAATCTTGATGTAGTGCATGCGCATCTTTCCGGAGATATGGGCGGTGATTTCGTGACCGTTTTCCAGCACTACACGAAACATAGCGTTGGAAAGGGATTCAACGATAGTGCCGTCTTGTTCGATTGCCGATTGTTTAGCCATATAAAGTTTCTGTGGTTACTAAGGGATTACGTTGGAGTGAGAGTGGGATGGACACCAGCCCCGGAGGGATGGTGCGGAGGGAGCAGGGGTCAGATGAACCGGTCGCCGAGCACCTGGGCCACATAGTCGAATGTGGTGAGGATGTGTGTCTGCCCGTCGAGAACGGCCACGGTGTGCTCGTAGTGGGCCGAAGGCTTGCGGTCGCGGGTGCGGCATGTCCAGCCGTCGGCTTCGATGACGATGTTGCGGCTTCCGAGGTTGATCATCGGCTCGATGGCGATGCACAGACCGTTGCGGATCACGGGACCCGTGCCGCGGCGTCCGTAGTTCGGCACCTCGGGGTCTTCGTGCATCTTCCGGCCGATGCCGTGGCCACACATCTCGCGCACTACGGAGTAGCCACGGCGCTCGCAGTAGGTCTGCACGGCATTGGCTATATCGCCGATGCGGTTGCCCTCACGACAGGCTTCGATGCCTTTGTAGAGCGATTCCTTGGTGGTGCGCATGAGCTGCATCACCTTTTCATCGACCTGACCGACAGGGAAGGTGTAGCACATGTCGCCGTTGTAGCCGTCGAGCTCCACTACTACGTCGAGGCCGATGATGTCGCCCTCGCGAAGGGTGTAGCTGGAGGGGAAGCCGTGAACAACGATTTCGTTGACTTCCATGCAGACGGCTCC
>UREH01000097.1 GCA_900546835.1 uncultured Porphyromonadaceae bacterium | reverse complement strand
GATCGGGAAAACATAAAATAATTTTGAACAGTTACTTATTGATTAAATTTATCAGGTTATGACCAATCTTCTCATTCTCCATTTCCTGGGCGGACTTCGCGGCTGGGAAATCATTATCATCGCCGTGGTGATTCTTCTGCTGTTCGGCGGCAAGAAGATTCCAGAACTGATGCGTGGCGTCGGCAAGGGAATCCGCGGATTCAAGGAGGGACTAAACGATATGTCCGACGAAATCAACGGCAAGTCCGATTCTTCCGATGATGGCAAATCCGACGAAGCCCCGAAACACTGATTCAATGTCGTTCTGGCAACACCTCGATGTGCTTCGAGGTGTGCTTTGGCGTGCGATTGCCGTTTGGCTGGTATTCGCCGTATGTTTTTTCATATGGATGCCGGATATTTTCCATGGGCTGATTCTATGGCCGTGCCGTGGTGATTTTCCGTCTTATCTGGTGCTCGATCGTATCGCGGCCTTATGGCCGGAGATGGGCATGGTGTCGTCCGAAGGATTTCATGTAGACCTTATCAATACCGAACTGGCATCGCAGTTTTTCATCCATATGTCGTCGGCCTGCTGGCTGGCGTTTGTGGCCGCATTGCCGGTCATTCTTTTTCTGCTATGGGGGTTCGTGCGCCCGGCTCTGTATCCGGTGGAGAGGCGGCGGGGGGCCATGGCCTTTGCCATGGGCTTCGTGATGTTCTGTATAGGCGTTGCTATCGGATACCTGCTTGTATTTCCGCTCACCGTACGTTTCCTTGCCGATTATCAGCTGTCGGAGGCAATACCCAATATCATTTCTATTTCGAGCTACATCGATATGTTCTTTACCCTCATTCTCGTGATGGGACTGCTGTTTGAACTCCCGTTGCTGGCATGGATGTTGGGAAAGATAGGGCTGCTATCGCGTCGGTTTTTCAACCGCTACCGACGCCATGCCGTTGTCGTGCTGCTCATTCTTGCCGCTTTAGTCACTCCTACGGGCGATCCGTTTACGCTGATGGCAGTCTTTATCCCCGTCTACGCCGTGTGGGAACTTGGCGCATTGCTTGTGCCTAAGGCGTCTGGCAGCGATGCTTAGGAATGCAGTTCCTTCAGTTCGGTGTATAGACGCTGTAGCGGGAGCCCCATCACGTTGTAATAGTCGCCACGGATGCCCGTAATGCCGATATAGCCGATCCACTCCTGGATGCCATAGGCTCCGGCTTTGTCGAGCGGACGGTATTTTTCCACGTAATAACGTATTTCGCTGTCGCTAAGAGGGGCAAAGTCTACTTCGGTGGTTACGCCGAAGGTGCGGCATCGTTCGCCGTTCATTATGGTGACGCCCGTAACTACCGAGTGGGTGCGTCCGCTCAGCTGGCGGAGCATTTCTACGGCCTCGTGCTCATTGTGCGGTTTGCCGAGTACGTAACCTTCGCAAATCACTACCGTATCTGCGGTGATGAGCGTCTCGCCCGATTCTATTGAGTCGGCATAGGCATGAGCTTTCTTTGCTGAAATGTAGGGAGCGACATCCTCGGGGGCAATATTTCCCGGATAGCTTTCGTCTACCTCTTTGGTGGAGGCAATGCGCACTTGTGCGCCTATCTGTAATAGAAGCTCGCGTCTGCGTGGCGAGGCGCTTGCCAGCACGAGCCGAAGCCCGTCAAGAAGTTTTTCCATCGTTCGGTAAATAGATATTCCGGTAATAGATATTATTGTATGGGCGCCGACTTCATCCGTTGGCCGAGGCGTCGGAGGGCCATTCGCCGCGCGAGCGTAAAATCTGCTCGATAATGTCGCGGGCCACGCCGCATCCTCCAGCCACCGGCGAAATGTAGTCGGCGGCTTCCATTGCGTCGACCGAAGCATCGGCCGGAGCTACGCCCAGTCCTGCCAACCGCATGGAGGTGCAGTCGGGCACGTCGTCGCCTGCGAATGCCGTCTCTTCGGGCTTCAGCCCGCGCTCGGCCATCCAGGATTTGAATACGTCAATCTTTTTGCCTGCACCGAGGTAGACGTCGTCGATGCCGAGCATTGCAAACCGTTCGCGCAGTCCGGGCGCCACCGCGCCACTGATTATAGCTATTTTCATTCCTTTGCGAGTCGCCTCTCGCAGGGCGAAGCCGTCTTTGGTGTTGGCTAAGCGGCGCGGAACGCCGTCGTCGCCCAGAGGCACAGCCGAGGGCGACAGGACGCCGTCGACGTCGAAGGCGATTCCTCTGATTCTGCTGAGGTTGAATGCTGTCTTGCTCATTGTTTGTTATCTTCGGATGTGACAGATGTTTCGGGTGTGACGGATGTGGAGGTCAGGACGGGTGCTGCCGCGGCGGCTGATGTGGCGGCGAGAGGCGAGTGGTATGTCTCCAGTATCGTGTCGGAGAGCAGACTGTAAATCTCTCTGGTGCGTCCGCCGAGCATTGTTTCATGGCGCTGGATTACTTCTGCGTCGCCACGTCGTGCCGGCCCCGTCATAGCCTCGCGAGGGGGAAGCCTATGGAGCTTGTTGAGGGATGTTTCAATGAGTGGCATAAGGAAACGTATGTCGAGGCCGTCGCGTCGAAGCAATGTGTCGGCTTCCATCCACATCAGGTTGGCGAAATTGCAGGCGAAGACTGCCGCAACGTGCAGCAGTCGCCGGCGTTCGCTGTCGGCGTTCATTACGTTGTCGGCTATGCGAAGCGCGAGTGCTCGCAGTGCGAGCGCGCTTTCGTCCGAGTTTCCTTCGATGAAAAATGGAATCTTCCTTACATCCACTTCCAGTTCTCTACTGAAGGTCTGAAGTGGATAGAACACTCCGAAGCGGCTTTTCTTCCCGCTGAACACTTCGGCGCTTACGCTGCCGGACGTGTGAGCCCAGATGCCGGGATGGTCGGGCGTTGATTCTGCGATTTCGGCAATCGCGTCGTCGTGAGCCGCGATTATATAGAAATCGGCTTCGGCCGTAAGGTCGTCAATATTTCCGCTGTGGGAGCACCGTGGCCCGATATGTTCGGCCAGCTGTCGGGCGGTGTCGTCGTGACGGCTGACAATCTGCACCACATCGGCTGATTTGGCAAGTGCCGTTGCCAGGTGTGTTGCGACGTTCCCGGCCCCGACTATTGCTACTGTCGGCCGGTTTGCGTGTCGGGCTATTTCTTCCATCTGTCGATGTGCACTTTCTCCCAAAGCAGTTTGGCCGTATCGATGGGGCGGCGCTGTTCGTCCTTATGTCCGATGGAGAGGATGCAGACCACCGAGTTTTCTTCGGGGATTCCGAGCAGGGAGCGAACATACTCCTCCGAGGGCTCGCCGTCCTCGCGATAGCGGTCGCGGACTTCCACCCAACAGCTTCCCAGCCCGAGGTCGGCAGCCTGGAGCATCATGAACGAGGCCGCCACCGATGCGTCTTCAATCCAGGCTTCGGATTTGGTCATGTCGGCACATACTACTACTGCCAGCGGAGCATTGGCTATCGACGTGGCATAGCTGGGTTTGCATTGACCGAGTGCCTGCAGGGTGTCTTTGTCTTCTACCACCACGAATTGCCAGCTGCGGGCATTTTTCGAGGTGGGTGCCATCAGTGCGGCTTCGAGAATGAGACGAACGTGGTCGGGATCGACCGGCTCGTCGGTATATTTTCGTATGCTTCTCCGGTTAATAAGGAGGTCGTGCAGGTTTTCCATATTTTTGATTGTATTTGGAAATAATTTCCGCCCGGATGCGCGACCATCGGCAAAATGTCTGCCTCAACGGCGGCATACCCATGCGTCGGCGTTGCCGATAAATTTTTTCTGGGAGTTGGCCTGCTCATAGCTCGAACCCGTGGCGGCATATACGCGGAAACGGCTGTCTTTCTCGATTACGCCAAGTTGTTTGCCTGAGTGTTCGGCCATATAGGTTTCGGCCTGCGAGCGTGTGGCAAACGAGGCTACAATCACGCAGTAGCTGTCGTCGGCGTTGAAGCGGGCCGAAGCGGGTTTCGTTTCCTGCAATACATTTGTCGTAGCGGGCTCAACCGCTTTGGGCTGCTCTTCAATGGCTTTCGCAGGTTCTATAGCTTTTGTGGGCTCCATAACCCCGGCAGAAGCGGTTTTCACAGGAGTTGCAACGGGCGCAGAAGCCGCGAGTTTGGCTTTTTGTGGCTCGGTACGCTCAATGCCCGGTGCGAGCGAAGCCTCGGTGGTAGGCGTGCTTATCCGTACGGGATTAAGCAGGAACATCCCGATAGTGACGGCAACGGCCAATGCAGCGGCGATGCCCGATGCGTAGGCACGAACCGCGCGCCAACGCCGGCGATGGTCGCCGCGCAGGTTTGCCTCGGTGGCCGCCTCGGTTTTTGCCGTTTTTTCAGCTTCCTGCAGGGGCTTGAGTTCTATTGGCTTCAGTCCGAAGTAGGCTCCGTTGATTCCTGCGAGTTCGGTCGGAACGAAAGCCGTCATCCCTTCGGGGTTGAGCATGAACTGGCCGAGCCTGCCGAATTGCATCTGCTGTTCACGCTGCAATTCTCCGCGCAGATGGGCTATGCGTTCGGCAACCTTTTTGCTTGCGGCCTCAAACGGAATCGATTCCCGTCGCGCGATTGAAGTGGCCAGAAGTCCGTCGTTTCGGTTGATTAGCGGATTGAATGCCAGCCGGCGTCCCGGGGGGAGGAGAGTCTCACCGTCGCAATCGAAAGCAGCCGGACGGTTGTCGCATATGAATGCACCAAATCCGGGGAGCACGACGCAGTCGCGGTCCCGAAGCAGAAATTCCACATGCATTGACAACGTATCCATTTCTCGGCTTTTCAGTTTATGCAAAGTTAGCTATTCTTTACAACTCGTGCAAAAAAATGTTGCTGCAATTTTCGGCTTCGATATGGATTCTGCCGGGATTCGGCGCGGATACGCGGGTATTGTTGCGGGAATGTGCCTGCGAGCGGTGGTTCGCCTCAGGATGCGCTTTCCCTTACAATGGTAGTCCAGCCGGCCAGGCGCGGAGCGGTCAGTTCGGGATGGTTGACCTCGTCGAGCAGCAGTCCGTAGGCTTCGAGAGCATCGCCGGGTTTGGCTTTGGATTTCTCGAATGTATAGCCGATTGTGTCGTAAGGCGCGATAAATATGCAGCCCGTAGGTTCAAGTCGGTCGTGAAGTTCGCCTACGGCGTTGCAGAAGGTGTCGGTCATGCTTTCGTCGCCGCAGCCGAAGAGGGCCACTTTCTTCCCTTTGAGGTCGAGCACCTCGACGCCAGCAATAAAGTCGTACCAGTCGTCTTCGAGTTCGCCGTCGCCCCACGTGCTTGATCCCATTATAAGCACATCGTATTTGCCTACTTCCGAAGGGACGGTATTGGCGACGTCGTGTATGTCGGCGCTGTCTACATTCAGAAGTTTCCCTATTTTTTCGGCAATATGTGCAGTAGTACCGGTAGCCGAACCATAAAATATCCCTGTTTTCATAGTCTTATAATTTGTTAAGATAACTACATTAATAACGACTCTCATATCTGCTTGGTTCGCTGCCAGGACGGTTCACGGTGTCTGAAGATTTCCATCGGCTATCCGACGCTTTTTTTCGGTCCTTTCTTTTCAGAAAAATGCTCTTGAAAGTTAAATGAAAAATATTTCGGAAAAATTTATTTATTTAATGCGTGGCGGTGACACTATTCCGCGAATTAATTCTTAAATTTGCACTTCGATAAGGAAAAAGTGGCGTGGCCTGACATGTTCCGGGTTCCGCTGAATTATCCCGATGCTCCGACGTTTCCAATTAAATGATTGATTAATAAATATTTTTTCACCCTTTCCGAAATGGATGAAATGAAAAAAATAAAAACCGCGCTGATTTCGGTTTTTTACAAAGATGGTCTTGAAGAAATCCTCCGTCTTCTTAATGCCGATGGCGTTCGTTTCCTCTCTACGGGCGGAACGCGCTCGTTTATCGAAAGCCTCGGCTATGAGTGCGACGCCGTGGAAGACCTTACAGGCTATCCCTCGATTCTGGGAGGCCGTGTAAAGACGCTTCACCCCAAAGTGTTCGGCGGTATCCTGAACCGTCGCGACAATGAAGGCGACGCGGCCCAGATCAAGGAATATGAAATTCCCTCGATTGACCTCGTGATTGTCGATCTTTATCCTTTTGAGGCTACCGTGGCATCGGGTGCACCGGAGGCAGATATTATTGAAAAAATAGATATAGGCGGTATCTCCCTTATCCGTGCTGCCGCCAAGAATTTCAACGATGTGGCCATAGTGGCCTCCAAAAATCAGTATGCCTACCTTCGCGAGGCTTTGAAGCGCAACTGGGCTGCTACCACGCTTGCCGAACGTCGTTTTCTCGCCAAGGAGGCTTTCGGCGTTTCGTCGGCCTACGACAGCGCCATCTTTACCTACTTCGATTCCACCTGCGAGCACCCTTCGGGGCTACGTATCGCCATCGACGGTGAAAAAACGATGCGCTACGGTGAGAATCCTCATCAAAAAGGCTATTTCTTCGGTCGTCTCGACCATCTTTTCGAACAGCTTCACGGCAAGGAGATTTCATATAACAATCTTCTGGACATCGACGCCGCCGTATCGCTTATCGGCGAGTTCTCCGAGACGACGTTCGCCATTCTCAAGCACAACAACGCCTGTGGTGTGGCTTCCCGGCCTACTGTAGCCGAGGCGTGGAAAGACGCGCTCGCCGGCGATCCGGTATCGGCATTCGGAGGCGTGCTTGTGACGAACGGCGTTATCGACGGTGCTACGGCCGAGGAAATCAATAAGATTTTCTTCGAGGTGATTATTGCGCCGGCCTACGAACCCGAGGCGCTGGGTATCCTCTGTCAGAAGAAAAACCGTATCATCCTGCGCCAGAAAGAGAAACTCTCCACCACGCGTCAGTTCCGCTCGGTGCTCAACGGCGCCCTGGTGCAGGAACGCGACCTCAAGGTCGAGTCGCCCGACGATCTGCGCACCGTCACGGTCAAACCCGTCGACGCTTCGCTGGTCGACGACCTGCTGTTCGCCAACAAGCTTGTGAAGCATTGCAAGAGCAATGCCATCGTGCTTGCTAAAAACAAGCAGCTCTGTGCGGCCGGTGTAGGCCAGACGTCGCGTGTCGACGCTCTGCGTCAGGCCATCGACAAGGCTCATACGTTCGGATTTGATCTGAAGGGGGCGGTTATGGCCTCGGATGCATTCTTCCCCTTCGCGGATTGCGTGGAGATTGCCCACAATGCGGGTGTCGATGCCGTAATCCAGCCCGGTGGCTCGATTCGCGACAACGAGTCAATCAAGTATTGCGATGAAAACGGCGTGGCGATGGTCATGACCGGTTTCCGCCATTTCAAGCATTAATTTTCGGCGGCCGGGGCGCTCCGGTGTCATTGCCGCCACACCTCATACCTCTTATCTATTCTCGAAAAAAATGAGATTGTTTTCTCTCACAAAAGAAATTGCCATCGATCTTGGCACTGCCAATACCATTATAGTACACAATGATAAAATTGTGATCGACGAGCCTTCCATCGTGGCGCTCGACCGCAACGACCGCGTTATCGCCGTGGGCAAGGAAGCCCAGCTGATGCGTGGGCGCGAACCGGAGGGTATCCGCACGGTTCGTCCGCTCCGTCAGGGTGTGATCGCCGACTTCAATGCCGCCGAACTGATGATCCGCGGTCTGATAAAGAAGGCAAGTTCGAAGAGCAACTGGTTTTCTCCCTCGCTCCGCATGGTGGTCGGCATCCCTTCCGGTTCCACCGAGGTTGAAATCCGTGCGGTGCGCGACTCGAGCGAACACGCCGGCGGCCGCGATGTCTACATGCTTTTCGAACCGATGGCAGCAGCTCTCGGTATCGGTCTCGACGTTGAGGCGCCCGAGGGCAACATGATTGTCGACATAGGCGGCGGTACCACAGAAATCGCCGTGATTTCGCTTGGAGGTATCGTAAGCAACCGTTCGATTCAGATTGCAGGCGACGACCTTACGGAGGATATCCAGGGACATATGAAGCGTGCCCACAATGTGAAGGTCGGCGAGCGTACCGCCGAACTTATCAAGATGAATGTCGGCTCGGCGCTGACCGAACTCGAGAATCCGCCGGAGGATTATGTGGTTCACGGCCCGAACCATATGACGGCGCTCCCAATGGAGATTCCCGTCTCATATCAGGAGATTTCGCATTGTATCGAGAAGTCGGTTACAAAGATTGAGACGGCTATCCTGAGCGCTCTTGAGCAGACGCCTCCCGAATTGTATGCCGACATCGTCCGTAACGGTATATGGCTTGCCGGCGGCGGAGCGCTTCTTCGCGGTCTCGACAAACGTCTCACCGATAAAATCGGCATCCAGTTCCACGTAGCCGAGGACCCGCTGCTCTGCGTTGCCAAGGGTACCGGCGTCGCTCTGAAGAATATCGAGAATTTCTCTTTCCTTATCCGTTAACCGGAGTCGCCACAGGTGAGAAATCTTCTGAATTTCCTGATACGCTACACTTCATGGTTCGTATTCACGTTCTATGTAGTAATCAGTTGTGTGTTGCTGTTTCAGGGTAATCCCTATCAGCATCATGTATACCTGACGTCGGCCAATGCCGTAGTGTCGGGCGTGTACGACGCCACCAACAGCGTGACGGGATATATCAATCTTCGCTCGATCAACGAAGATCTGCAGCGTCGCACCGCTACTCTCGAACAGGAGGTACTCGACCTCCGGCATCAGAACAAGCTGCTGCACCAGCAACTGTTGCAGGATTCGCTCCGCTCGCTCGATTCGCTCGGGCGCTTCGGTTTTGTGATTGCATCGGTTGTGAACAATAGTGTCCGCAATCCCTACAATTACATTACGATCGACAAGGGTGAGGCCGACGGAATCGGTCCGGAAATGGGAGTGATGGACCAGAACGGCGTGGTTGGTGTGGTAAATGTCACCTCCCGGCATCACGCCCGCGTAATTTCTCTTCCTGTCTCTTATACACATCT
>UREH01000096.1 GCA_900546835.1 uncultured Porphyromonadaceae bacterium | reverse complement strand
TCTCGTGGGCTCGGAGATGTGTATAAGAGACAGGTAGAATAATGACAAATATTTTGTAAATTTGCGTTCACTTTGCTTTCAAAAGGTTCCCTATTCGCGACAATGTGCCGATTCTACGGGGTGCTTGGCCTTCATACCTCTGCGAAAGCATCTGCTTGGATTTCAATATTTTGTACAAGATGAAAAATCTCACCGCGGAAATGTTGGAATAATCAGATCAGGAAAGTATAAAAAATTTTGAACAGTCACTTACAATCAGTCATTATGCAAAAACATTTATTCTTAGCTTTATGTATGGCTTCTGCAGCGGCTTCTACGACGCTTTCTGCAGCTGATGTTACCCCCCATGCGAAATCCCCTGCGGTACGCAAGCGGAATTGACAGCCAACTGGTCGATTGTTGATAACAACAACGATGGTGCCGGGGATGAAACAACATGGGAATTTAGTTCCTCTGATAATGCCGCGGTGTATTCTTACAATCGGAATAATGCTGCCGACGACTGGCTTATCGCCAAATCCCCTGTTGCACTTAAAGCTGGTGAAACATATAAGGTTACCGGCAATATTAAAACATATAACAATTACACTAAAGAAAGTATAGCTTTTTATACAGCTACGGCTGATAATGTAGAGGCTTTGCTTCAAAATAAATTCTATTTTGATGAGAGTTTAGCCTCAAATTCATATGCATGGCGGGGTGGTTCGTTTACGCCCTAGACTGATGGCGAATATTATTTTGCCATTCAGTGCTATTCTCCCAAAAATCGATGGAAAGTTTATTTTAAGGGATTACAGATTGAAGTAGTACGTCCTCATCCACTTGCTGCAACCGATGTTACTGCGAAAGCAGCTCCTGAGGGTGAATTGAAAGCTACTGTAAGTTGGACTATGCCGACTAAATTAGATAACGACGCCGAACTTACCTCTATTTCCGGTGCAAAAATCTATCGTGGCACAAGTTCGTATTTTTCTTTAAATTCATCGACACTTGTAGCTACGTATACAGGTGGAACTCCCGGGGAGGTATGCAGTTGGGAGGATACTACAGTACCAGAGGCCGGTAAGTACTATTATGCTGTTGTACCTTTCGATGAAAATGGCGATTCGCCGGCATCTCCCACAAAGGTCCAGTCTGATTGGATCGGAATGGATGAAAGGGTCGGGACTGTACTATCTCTAAATGCTGCTCTTGAAGAAGGCAGTGATACCAGAATCAGTTTGTCGTGGGAAGCTCCTAAGGGTGCAAACGGAGGTTGGATTGATCAGACAAAGATTAAGTATCGTATTACTCGTGCAGGAAAAATTAAGACAACCTCTGTTACCGTTGCCGAGGGTATCACCGAAACAACACTTACCGACGAAGTTAATCCTTTGGATGTATATACTTATACCATATGCGCCTCATACAACGGTGGAACCTATGGCAGCTCCGGAACAAATTCAAATGAAGTAACAGTTAATGGTGTCCTGGAAGTTCCTTATACAGAAAATTTCTCGTCGTCAGCTACGCTGAATTTCTGGACCTTACTCCATAGCAGTGAAACGACAAAGGATTGGTCGGTCACCAGCAGTAAATTAGGTCTATATGGAGGCCCGGCTGATGCTTGGGCCGCTACTCCCCCTGTTAGACTTAAAGCCGGAGTGGCTTATGAATTCAGTTTCACCCCCTCTCTTTCATATTATACCCCCACGAAAGATGTTAGTCTTTATTTGGGTAAAGAGCCGACGGTGGCAGGCCTTCAGACCGAATTGCATAAGGTAACAGCTTCCTCTACGTATGGCTCGGCCGAAAAGGTATCCTTTAGTGTAACTGACGACGGTATATATTATTTGGCCTTCAGGTGTGTAAATGCCGGAAGCGACTACCGCACTGTGTATGTAGACGATTTAAATCTGATAGAAATAGAATGTTCTCCGCTTGCGGTTACCGACCTTACAGCCGCTGTCGCTGAAAAAGGCGCAATGGAAGCTACCATAAGCTGGATTAACCCGGCTAAGACAAACGCAGGAACAGACCTTTCGGAAATCTCTAAGATTGAAGTCCTCCGCGGCAACGATGTGATTGCTACGCTAACCGAAGGATTGACACCTGGCGAATCAAGTGCTTATATAGACAACACCATTGAAAGTCCCGGAAAATACATATACAAAGTTATTCCATATCTTGGTGCGAATGCCGGACCTTCCGCTTCGGTCGAATCCGGTTGGGTGGGTCCCGACACCCCCGTAGCTCCCTCTTCTGTAACTGCGACACTTACTGACGAAGGTCGTGTTGTTGCATTCGAGGCAAACGTCCTGGGGTTGAATGGAGGATATGTAGATGCAAATGCTCTTACTTTTACCATAACCCGTAGTGGCTCCGATATTGCAACCGGCCTTACAACGTCCCCTTTTATCGATAGTGAAAATCTTCAATTCGGCAACTACGTTTATGGTGTTAAGGTTGTAAATGGTTCTGAAGAGAGCGACATTACCGAGGCTGCTCCGCTCAAATTTGGTAACCCCCTCGAATTGCCTTATAAAGTTGATAGCTTTAATGAGGACAATGCTTCTCTCTGGACTCTTACCGGCGATAATCCTGCCAAGACGTGGGTATTGAAGGATGGCGCTCTTACCGGTAATTTCATTGCTGACAATTCCTGGGCTTTTACGCCTCCGCTAAATCTTGTTCATAGCGAGTTGAAGGTGAAAGTCAACGGTAGTTCCTATAATTCCCGTAACCCGGAAACGGTTGAGCTGTATATCAGCAAATCAACAGATTATAACAATGCCGACCATCATCGACTTGTACATACCGTAACCTTCGACTCTTCTTGGGGCCAGAATGCCGAGCAGTCTTTCACTGTGACCCATCCCGGAACCTATCATGTTGGTATCCGTCTTCCTAAGAATAACTGGACAGCAAAAATCAACAGTGCTTCGCTTGAGGCTACCACCATCCTTACCGGAGTGGAGGATATTGTCGCAGAGGGCGACGGGATGCTGATGTATAGCCGCTCGTTTGACTTCATCCAGGCTCCCGAGGGGGCAGAGGTGAGTGTCTACAATGCAGCTGGTGTGCTCGTTTTCCGTGCTGAGGCCGTCGACGGTCATGTCGACACTTCCGCTCTCGCTTCTGGCCTCTATGTGGCGGTCGCCACAGCCTCCGGCGAGAATCTTACGCTTAAGTTCGCCAAGTAATTAATTGAAATATATGAAGCCGAAGGCTATTGCCCTCGGCTTCATTCAACAAAAAGTATATAGCATGAACAACAATCTGAAATCCACGCTGATCGCCTCCGCACTTATTCTGGCAGGTCTCGGCGCCGTGGCCGTGGCTGCCGATGTGCCCCTCCGCAAGGCGATGCCGCGGCCGTCGATGGCTTCAGCGCGCTTGGCCGCTCAGCCGCTTGTAGCTAAATCTTTCTCAACAAGCCATTACGCTCCGTTTACTGCCCCCGCCGAGGGCTCGGCTCTCAAGGCGGATTTCTCCGTTTCCGGTCAGGCCGAGGGAAATGTTACCGCCTGGAGCGAGAATTTCGATAACGGCTCCCAAGGGTGGACAATAGATCCGACCTCCTACGTCACGTGGACCACAAAGCAGATTGCCGCTTCAGGCGACAAGAGTTTCTCCACAATCGACCCCGACGATGTGAAGTCGCTTTATGTTGATGGCCCCTATCAGACGTACCGCCGCGAGATTTCCGCGGCTACTTCGCCTGCCTTCACCGTGCCCGACAATGGCTCGCTTGAAGCTTGGGTCGGTTATGCGCTCAACTACGACAACTATTGCCGCCTCATAATCAGCATCTCCGCCGACGATTTCGCCACTTCCACCGACATCTGGAACAGCGGCAATCCCGGCGACAAGACCAAGACGTGGTGCTGGCACGAGGTTGCCGTATCGCTCGACGCATATGCCGGGCAGACGGTGAAACTCCGCTTCACCTATGGTCCCGGCACCGACGATTCTTTCGGTACGGGCGGCTACATGGGCGATTTCGCCATCGACGGCATCAAAATCAACGGCAAGAAAAGCATCGACCATATCGAGGTGGAGACGGGCGACGTCGTCGAGTTCATCGACATTACCGAGGGGGAGGTGGTTTCACGCCACTGGAACTTCCCCGGCGCAAATCCCTCGGAATCCACCGAGAAGATGCCCCGCGTATACTATACCGACGACGGGCAGTATGACGTAACGCTTACCGTGACCGACGCCGAGGGACTGTCGTCGACGGTGACGCGCACGGCATTCGTCGGTGTGACCGGGTCGGCACCTGTGGCCGTTATCGGCGCTCCCGCCGAATTCCGCTACTCGGCCACGGGCAAGTTCATGGTCGCTCCGGCTGTGCCTGTCACTTTCCGCGACGCCTCAAAGGGTTTCCCAACCGAGACTCACTGGATGTTCGGCGGTACAAGCGAGGAAAGCAATCAAATCGAGGAGGTGGAGGGTAAGGAGGCCACCGTGGTCTACTATTACCGCCACGACTGGCCCGTGGGCCTCGTGGTCGGAAACCGTCACGGCGATTCAAATGCAATCGGCGATGTATCCGTTGAGTTTGAAGGCGAAGCCTCAAATCTGCGTGCCGACGACGAGATCTGCGTTGCCGATGTGTGGGACGGTGAAGGTATCTTCCCCGGTTCAGCTCCTGCACGCTACAAGATTACGGCCTATGCCGAGCGCTTTTCCGCGCCCTCGGCTCCGGTATTCATCCCCGGCGTAAACGTCTACTTCGTTGATGCTGAGGCCGGCGAACTTATCGACCAGATCGCCCCCGTTTCGGTAAGCATCTATTCCGTTGGCCCCGACGGTCTCCCCGACCGGAAACTCGACACTACAGAAAGCTGGAGCGTTTTCGAGCTCGACAAGCCCTCCGCTACCGGTCTGGTGCCCACGCAGTTCAAGTTCTCAAAAAATCTGGTAATCAATGAGCCGTTTATCGTTGCTGTAGAGGGCATCCCCGCCTTCCGCGAGGCAACAACCGACGGCGAGAATTCCGTAGGACGCACCTACGTCTCGTTCGCCACGGCCAAGTTCCGCGGCGAAGGTGGTACATCCCTCTGGCAAAAAGACGGCAAATGGCAGGAAATCAGCGAATATTTCCCCGCCGGAAAGAATCATACCTCGTTTATGATCTGCCCCTACGTGGCTCACTCCGTCCTTACAACCAATCCGATTGCCGACTCGCGTGAAATCACCGTCGGACCGGCCGCAGGATCGGTACGCAAGCAGCTCTACTGCTACTATGGCGGTCTTGAGGAGCCGACGGTCGATGCCGACTGGCTCCACGTCAGCCGCACCGAAACAGACATGACGGTCCAGAACGTCCTCATAGACTTCGATGCTCTCCCCGGAGGTGAAACCGAGCGCACAGGCCACATACACTTCACCGACGGCGCTTCAAAGATGACCTGGACTGTGACCCAGAATGCCAACAGCGCCATTGCAGTTGTTGCTTCCGGCGCCTCCGAGTCCCTGAAATGTTCGCCTGCTGTTTTCACCGACTCCTTCACTGTCAGCGGCGATGCCGACCTCGTGAAGGTCTACGACGCCGAAGGCCGACAGATAGCCGGCGCAACCCTCGTCGACGGTGCAACCACAATCGTCGCAACCTCCTGGGCTCCGGGTCTCTATATCGTCTCTGCACCCGGCCTCCACTCCGTCAAGGTTGTTAAGAAATAAGTCATCCCCCATTATTGTTGTAAAGAGATAATTCTTCCCCCCCCATTATAACGGCATCCCCCTGTGGCATTTCCGGCCGCAGGGGGATGCATTGTTTTTCCGGCATTGTAGAATTTATAAGACTTCTACCACTTATAAAATTGCCATTATTTTAGTAAGTTGAGGACGATTTCGCGCGACGCGTTGATCAGCGCCGGGACGTGGGCGTCGGAATTGACGATTATCGGCACGCCGGCTTCGTGGAGTGCCGCCACGTGGCGTCGGGCAGGGAAAAGGCGTCCGGAGTGTTCGGCATACGCCTTGGTGTTGATTTCAACCGTCAGAGGGCGCTCCGATGTCGGGGCGGTACGTCCGGCGAGGGCGATTACGTGGTCGGTAAGACCGTCGGCAAGCGTGCGGTACCACTGCTCCTCCTCGATACCGGGACGGTAAAGCGAGGCATTTAGTCCAATCTTGTCGTAATGTCCGAGGATGTCGAAATGTCCCTCGTCGAGCATGCGGTGGGAGGTGGCGTAGAATGTTTCGACCACGTAGCGGATGTCGTTGTGGAAATGTTCTTCCATCTTGCGGCGGAAGGCCTCGAAACGGCCGTCGATGTCGACCCATTCCCCTCTCTGGGCACGGATAAAGTGCACGGAGCCGAGGGCGTAGTCGAGCGACAACGTGGCGAAATACGGGTTGGCAGGCCCCCATACGCCTTCGAGGTAGTCAATCTCCATCCCGGCGTAGAAGCGGCACCGGTCGCCGTGGTCGCGGCGTATGCGCTCCACCTCGTCGAAGTAGCGTGGCACGTCGGCTTGCCTCATGTTGCATGGCGACTCGATGGGAAGGGGGCAGTGGGGAGTGAATCCGTAGTGGGTGAAGCCGTCGGCTACCGCCCGGCGGGCGAACGCCTCCATCTGGGCGCGTCCGTCGCAGAATTCGGTATGTGAATGAAATGTGTAGAGAGTGCTGTCGTTGAGTTCGCGGATGAAATCCATATAGATTGAAAATCGCAGTTGAATTTTTTTGCGTCAGGCTCAGGCCGGTCCGTATACGAAATATCCCCCTGTCAGCAGGGCGAGAGATGCAGGAAACGAAATCATGATTTTAGGTCGGAGGTCAGAGTGATGATGTCGGAAGCCGGCGCGACGGAGCCGGGGGGTGGTCAGCGTTCGAGGGTGATGACATCGTTGCGCAGCGTCTGGAGCTCGGCGCGCGAGGCCGAAATCTGCTCTTCGGCGCGGAGAATGAGATCGTCGAAACGGGTGTCGCCCTTGGCGAACGCCTCGCGCATCTTCTGAAGATTTGCCATGGCCTCGTTGAAGCGGTTAAGGCTGTCCATATAGGTATGCATGGCTTCGCGTGCGGCGGGTGTGCGGAAGTCGGCATAGTTGGTGTAGACGCCGCGCCCGGGGATTGCTATGGTGAATTCCACGGGGCGCGTGGAGGGGTCGTTGTTCAGAGCCACGATGCGCTCCACGATTGCCCGTCGGTCGGTATCCGGGCGCCATGAGTCGCGGATTGCGTCGATACGTGCGCGCGATGTCAGAGTGGGGTCGTCCGGGTCGATGTTCTGGCGCAGTTCCGACGGTATGAATACATAGATGGTCACTTTGCCGGGAATGCGGTTGCGGTCGGTGGCCCACCATCCCACTCCGGTGAGCTCGTCGATGGCGAGCATATAGTCGTCGTAGGGGGAGTTGTAGGGCATGCCGAGGTTCTGCGGCTGCAGGAATCCGTTGTCGCCTCGCCGCGATATGAAGATGTCGAGACCGCCGATCGAGTTCTCGCCGTCGTTGGCAAAATAGAGGGTGATTCCGTCGGGCATGAGGAAGGGGTAATTGGCGTCGCCACCTTCGCCCAGGTCCACCGAATCGTCGGAACCGCCTCCTGAGCCGAGCATGGCGGGCCGCTCCCACTGTCCGTCGGTTAGTGCAGCCGAGGAGAAAAGCCGGAATGTTCCGGTGGTGTCAGGAGCCGCCCATATCATTTCGCGGCGGCTTTCAGGCTCGTAGACCACCGTCGGGTCGGCTGCGGTAAAGCGCTCGGGGAGCACGTCGGCCGGCGCGTTTAGCGAGCCGCTTTCCGGCGAAAGGCGGTAGTGGCGGAAAAATGTGTCGGCGTCGACTACCATCGAGTCGATTATCTCGATGTTTTCAACGCGTCCGAGCATGTTTTCGGTTCGGTCGATGCGTTCGTCGAGGTCGCCCGAATTGTCGGGTCCGAGGGTCTTTTTTCCTTTTTTGAGCGATGAACGGTAGGCTTCAAGCAACTCGCGTGCCTGTGCGGTCTCCAGACGGGTGTTGGCGAGCGCGGCGAGCGCGAGCGTAGCCTCGCGGTTGCCCAGACGGCGTGAAGTCTCCAGCGCCTCGGCGGCTTCGGTGTCGTTGCCCGAGGCACTCAGCAGCTGGCCGAGCTGATAGGGAATGTCGGCGTTCTTAGGCTGGGCGGCCTCAAGGGTGCGGAGCATGGCGATTGCACCGGCGTTGTCGCCGTCTTCGGCGAGCATCAGAGCTTCTTCGAGGCTCTGAGCCCCCGCGCTGTGTGCGATTGTCACGCCTAAAGCAAGCATCGCGGTTATTTTTATTCTGCGGATGGCGGTTTTCAGAGTCATATGGATCTGAGATCGAAAAATGGATTAGAGTTGTACGGCTTTCTGGCCGAGAGGGTTAAGGATGTGGATGAGGAGGTCGAGGAAGAGGGCGTATGGATCCTGGCGCGAGCCGTTGCCCTTCGAGGCGCCGTCGAAGCGGCGGATCAGGTCTATGATTTCGATTGTCTGCCATGGGCCGTAGTGCTGCATGGCCGCCTTTACATCCTTGAGTTGCCATGGGGAGCGGAACCCGAGTTCGGCCATAATGCCGCGCTCGGAGCGGTCGGAGGCGTAGTAGGCGCCGAGAACGTTGGCGAAGAGGTTGAAAATAAGCGGAGCAATCATCTGCACGGGGTGCGCTTTAGGATTGCCGCGGAAGTTGTAGTAGATTTTCAGCGTTCGCTCCACGTCGCGGGTTGCAATGGCTGAGATAAGTTCGAAGGAGTTGTATTCCTTCGACACGCCGATGTTGCGCTCCACGGCCTCGGGGGTTATGGCCGCTCCTGCGCCGAGCGATACGGTGAGCTTGTCGACTTCGTTGTAGAGGCGCGAAAGATCCGTTCCGACGAATTCGCAGAGCATGTTGAGAGCCTTTGGTTCTATCGACAGTCCTTTCTCCTTGATGAAGTCGGCTACTACGGTGCCGACGGTGCGGTCGTTGAGTTTTACCGACTCGAAAGCCACGCCGCCCGAAGCTCTCAGGGCCTTCAGGAAGTCGGCTCCGGAAGCTTTCTTGCCTCTGCAGCAGAGACACAACACGGTGGAGGGGTTGGGGTT
>UREH01000095.1 GCA_900546835.1 uncultured Porphyromonadaceae bacterium | reverse complement strand
TGTGGGCAAAGATGGATTCGAACCACCGAAGTCGAAAGACAGCAGATTTACAGTCTGCCCCATTTGGCCACTCTGGTATTTGCCCAACTTATTTTTCAAAGAACAACTAGCTTCTCAGCACCTTTTCTTGAGCCTCTTGTCGGATTCGAACCAACGACCCCGAGATTACAAATCACGTGCTCTGGCCAACTGAGCTAAAGAGGCAGCTTTCAAAGAACTCTTGCGAGAGCGGCTTCCGCAGGTGGGCTTCCGTCTCATTTGCGGTTGCAAAGTTAAGCAACATTTTTGAACCGCGCAAGTATTTCAACAAAATTTTTCGCGATTTTCGTCGCCGATTCAAAGCCGGCGGCACAGCGGCAGCTCCACACTCCACAGAATCAACCTTTTCGCGGATCCAGCCGCTCTGCCACCCTCTGATAAATTTTTCGCCGCGTGGCTTTGGCTCCGCAGCAGCCACCGGCTATCGCCGGCCACAATGATGCGCCCCGGCTTAAAGTTTGCAAAAGCGGAAGCGATTGCCGAAAGTTTTATTAATTTTGCAGAAATAAAAAGGGATTAGCTCCCAGATACGAATCCCGTTCAAACAACCATCGTCAACAACTCTACACATATATTATATATGAAAACGGAAATCGCAAACAGAATCTCGGCCCTGCGCGCCGAGATGAAAAAGGCCGGAGTCGACGCCGTGATTATTCCTCAGACCGACCCCCATCAGAGTGAATATCTCGCTGCACACTGGCAGGTTCGCCGCTGGCTCAGCGGTTTTACCGGCTCGGCCGGCGACCTTGTGGTTACGGCCGACGACGCCCTGCTCTGGACCGACTCGCGCTACTTCCTCCAGGCCGCACGCCAGCTGGAAGACACCGACATAAAACTGATGAAGGACGGCCTGCCCGACACCCCCTCGATTAACCATTACCTTACGCATACGCTTAAGAAAGGCGCGAAAGTGGGCATCGACGGCGCGCTCTTCAATCTCGGAACCGTTTGCGCCATGCGCGGAATATTGGAGAAACGCGGCATGACCCTCGCCACCGATTTCGACGCCACCGACACGATATGGAAAGACCGTCCCGGGCTGCCGGACGCGAAGGTGTTTGTACACGACGTGAAATACGCAGGCGAAACGGCTGCATCCAAAATCGCAAAAATTCTCGCCGAAGCCGCCGAGCAGGGCGCCAACGCCACCCTCGTATCCGCGCTCGACGAAATCGCATGGGCACTTAATATCCGCAGCCGCGACGTGAACTGCAACCCCGTGGCCACTGCCTTCCTTTACCTCTCGGCAAAAGGAAGCATCCTCTTCATCAAGCCGGAGAAGATCGACACCGCCACAGCCGAATATCTCAAGGCAGCCGGAGTATCGGTTCTCCCCTACCCCGAGGTATACAGCCACATGGCATCGCTTGCCGACGACACTCTCGTGCTGGTCGACGCCACGCGCACGTCGGTAAAGGCCATCGATGCCCTCGGCAGCCGCGCAGTGGTCGGAGCCTCGCCCATCCCCATGCTCAAGGCCACTAAAAACGACGTTCAGATCGCCGGCATACGCAAATCGATGGAAATCGACGGAGCTGCCCTCGTCGGCGCCTTCATGGAAATCGAAAAGCGCATGGCCGAAGGCACGAAACTCACCGAGATGGATGTGGCCGACATCCTTACCCATTTCCGTTCGCAACAACCGGGCTATTTCGACCTCAGTTTCGAGACAATCGCAGGCTACGGCCCTCACGGAGCCATCGTGCACTATGAAGCCACACCCGAGACCGACAGCACCATCGAGCCCCACGGCCTTCTGCTGATCGACTCAGGCGCACAATATCTCACCGGTACCACCGACATTACGCGCACCATAGCAATGGGCACCCCCACTGCCGAAGAGAAGCGTGACTTCACCCTTGTGATGAAAGGCCACATAGCCCTCGGCACGGCCATATTCCCCGAAGGAACGCGAGGCGCCCAGCTCGACGCTCTCGCGCGCCAGTTCCTATGGAAAGAGGGGCTTAGCTACCTGCACGGAACCGGCCACGGAGTCGGCCACTTCCTCAACGTTCACGAAGGTCCGCAGAGCATCCGCCTCAACGATGTGCCCGCCACACTGCGCCCCGGCATGCTCACCTCCAACGAGCCCGGCCTTTACCGCACCGACTGCCACGGTATCCGCTGCGAGAACCTCGTGCTCTGCGTCGACGCCTTCACCACCGAGTTCGGCCGCTTCTTCCGTTTCGAGACCATGACGCTCTTCCCCTTCGACCGCAGCCTCTTCGACACAGCAATAATGACCCCGCAGGAAATCGAATGGGTCGACGGCTACCATGCCGAAGTGCTCCGCCATCTCCTCCCATACCTCAACGAGGAGCAGGCCGAATGGCTCCGTAAGAAGACCCTCCCGCTTCAGGCCTGATACGGCATTCCCCCCGGAACAACAGATATTCGACATACAAATGGCACTGATAATACCTCTGCGCGGCTACACGCCCGAAATAGGCCGCGACTGCTTTCTGGCGGAAAACGCCACAGTGGTTGGCGACGTGATTATGGGCAGTGAATGCTCCGTATGGTTCAACACCGTAATCCGCGGCGACGTGAACTCCATACGCATCGGCAACCGCGTCAACATCCAGGACGGTTCCGTTCTCCATACTCTATACAAGAAATCGACCATCGAAATCGGCAACGACGTATCAATTGGCCACAACGTGACCGTTCACGGCGCCAAAATCCACGACTACGCCCTCATAGGGATGGGCGCTGTGGTAATGGACGACGCCGAAGTGGGCGAAGGAGCGCTGATAGCCGCTGGGTCGGTTGTTCTCTCGAAAACTAAAATCGGACCTCACGAGCTGTGGGGCGGATGTCCCGCCAAGTTCATCAAAATGATGGAACCGGAAAAATCTCGCGAACTCAACGAGAAAATAGCACACAACTATCTTTTCTACTCGCGCTGGTACACCCACCCCGAGGAGACCGACCTCAACGACCGTAACTGAGCGGCTGGGAAATCTATAAACGTAAGGCGATGTGTCGAACCTGAATTCAGACACATCGCCTTCGTTTATATTTTCTCGCGAGGCACGAACGCTCAGATACAACCACGGATCGAGGCCAGATCCCGGAGACCATGGCGGTCGAGATATTCGTCGATGCCGTCGATGATTTTCACCGTCACCGAAGGATCGACGAAATTCGCCGTTCCTATCTCTACAGCGGTAGCCCCGGCCATGATGAACTCCAACGCGTCGCGGGCGGTAAGAATGCCACCAAGCCCTACAACGGGTATTTTCACCGCTTTTGCAACCTGCCAGACCATGCGTACCGCCACAGGACGGACGGCGGGACCGGAAAGGCCCCCGGTGACGGTCGAAAGCATCGGGCGACGTCGCTCCACGTCGACGGCCATGCCAAGCAGCGTATTGATCAGACTGACCGAATCGGCCCCCTCAGCCTCCACAGCCTTTGCGATGTCGGCAATCGACGTCACGTTGGGCGAAAGCTTCATAATCAGCGTTCCGGGCCATGCGCGGCGCACGGCGCGCGCAACCTGCGCAGCCCCCTCGCATGTAGTGCCGAAGGCCATCCCCCCCTGCTTCACGTTAGGGCACGAGATATTGACTTCAACCCCCCTTATGGCAGGACACCGGACTGCCAGGCGGCGGCACACCTCGGCATAGTCCTCGGGCGACGAACCGGATACGTTGACCATCACCTGCGTGTCGAGCCCCTCAAGGCGCGGATAGATATGTTCGATGAAATAGTCCACCCCTTTGTTCTGCAGACCGACGGCATTCAGCATTCCCGAAGGCGTCTCGGCCATGCGCGGATAAGGATTGCCCTGACGAGGCTCGAGCGTGGTGCCTTTCACGATAAAACCGCCCAGACGGTTCAGGTCGATAAAATCTGCGAACTCCTCGCCGTAGCCGAAGGTACCCGATGCCGTAAGTACCGGATTTTTCAGCTTCAGCGAACCGATGGATGTACTGAGGTCTGCCATAAGAACATAAAATATTGAGGTGATTCGTGCGCAAAGGTAGCAAATTAACGCGAGAGCGCCAACGGGGCGCAGAGTCACAATCATTGATTTTACGGCCGACTCCGATTGAGCGCAAAATGCTCCTTGGCAGTATTTATAATATGAGTAGAAGCAGAAATGCCTCTAAACCCAAAATTATTTGTAAATTTGACTTACATAATTGCCTACGGCATCGCGAACCGGCCTGCGGCCGACATTCGCTATTATGTTTCGTCGAATATTCTTCTTATATTTGTAACACTTAAAATACACGTTTCTAACCATGATGAATCAGTTTTCTCTCGAAGGGAAAGTAGCGCTCGTAACCGGGGCGGCCTATGGCATCGGCCTGGCCATAGCGGAAGCATTCGCAGCCGCAGGTGCAAAAATAGTTTTCAACTGCTCGCGCCAGTCGACCGTCGACCGCGGTCTTGAAGCCTACAAGGCTCTCGGAATCGACGCCAAGGGGTATATCTGCGACGTAACCGACGAGGAGGCCGTAAAAGCCATGGTGGCCGACATCGAGGCAACCGTCGGCACAATCGACATCCTCGTGAACAACGCCGGAATAATCAAACGCATCCCTATGGAGGAAATGGCTGTAGATGATTTCCGTCGCGTGGTCGATGTAGACCTTGTAGCCCCGTTCATCGTGGCCAAGGCCGTGATTCCCGGCATGATCAAGAAAGGTCACGGCAAGATTATCAACATCTGCTCGATGATGAGCGAGCTCGGTCGCGAGACCGTTAGCGCCTATGCGGCAGCAAAAGGCGGCCTGAAGATGCTCACCCGCAATATCTGCTCGGAATTCGGAGGCGCTAACATTCAGTGCAACGGCATCGGCCCGGGCTATATCGCCACCGAGCAGACCGCTCCCCTGCGCGAAATCCAGGCCGACGGCTCGCGCCACCCATTCGACCAGTTCATCATCTCCAAGACTCCCGCAAGCCGGTGGGGCACCCCCGACGACCTCAAGGGTCCGGCTGTATTCCTCGCTTCCGACGCATCGAATTTCGTCAACGGCCATATCCTCTACGTCGACGGCGGCATCCTCGCCTACATCGGCAAGCAGCCCTGATACTTCGCCGCTACGACTTTTCACTGAAAGCAGATGAAAACCATATTTGCCGCAGCCGCATTGCTGGCTCTCGCCGCAGGCTGCACTCAGCAACACACCATCGAGGTGACCAACGCCTCGAATGCCAATGCCGCCGGCGAAATGGCCGAAGTGCCCCTGGCCGATATACTCGCCGCCATCGGAGAGGAATTCGTGATTTCCGACCCGGAGGGGGCTGAGGTGCCTTACCAGATTACCTACGACAGTCTGGTGGTATTTCCCGCCGACGTTCCCGCCGGCACAACGGTAGCATACCGCCTCGTGAAGGGGACACCGCAGAAAGTCGACACTATAGTCTACGGGCGCCAGTTCCCCGAGCGCAAGGACGACATGGCCTGGGAAAACGACCGCTCGGCCTACCGGGCCTACGGCCCCGCGCTCCAGGAGTCGGGCGAACGTGCCTTCGGCTACGACATATGGACCAAAAGCGTCGCCACGCCAATACTTGAACAGCGTTTCGCCGACGACATCGAGCGCGGCATCTCCTTCCACGTCGACCACGGCAACGGAATGGATGTATACGGTGTCGGCCCGACCCTCGGGGGAGGTACAGCCGCGCTGCTCGACAGCCTCGGCTCAATAGTATTTCCCTACTGCTACGCCGACTACGAGATTCTCGACCGCGGCCCGCTGCGCTTTACCGTACGCCTCGACTACCGCCCGATGGCCATCGACGGCGACTCGGCAGTAGTGGAGCACCGTCTGATTTCGCTCGACCGCGGCTCATGGCTCAACCGCACCACCGTAAGCTACGACGGCCTTTCCACGCCCCGACAGCTTGCCCCGGGCATAGTAGTCCACGACTCGAATCCTGATGGCTACGAACTTATGGAAGCCGAACATGCAATGGCGTATGCCGACCTCACAGAGGACCCCGCCAACGGCAACGGAACAATCTATGTCGGCATAGTGGCCCCGATGAGCGGAGCGATGCGCTATCAGGCACTTCCCGAACCGGCCGGAGCAGCCATAGGCCACATACTTGCGCCATCAACCTATACTCCCGGCGAAAGCTATACCTACTGGTGGGGCTCCGGATGGAGCAAAGGTGGCGTGACCGACATGGACGCATGGAAGAATATCCTGGCAACGCGCTCGGCGCTGGCAGCCACGCCGCTGAAAGCGACAGTGAAATGAGCAATCCGCCAAAACAAACCTAACACAATGGAAGAAGTTTTCAAATATATAATCGGATTGGGCGCAGCCGTGATGATGCCGGCGATTTTCACCGTGCTCGGCGTATGCATCGGCATCCGCTTCGGCAACGCCCTCAAGTCGGGCCTTAAAGTGGGTGTGGGCTTCATCGGCCTGAGCATCGTGACCGCCCTGCTCACCTCGGCACTCGGCCCGGCGCTCAACGAGGTGGTCGAAATCTACGACCTACAGCTCAAGGTGTTCGACATGGGATGGCCCGCAGCCGCCTCGGTGGCCTACAACACTGCCGTGGGCGCGTTCATCATCCCCGTGTGTCTGGGCGTCAACCTTCTGATGCTCCTCACCAAGACCACGCGCACCGTCAACATCGACCTCTGGAACTACTGGCACTTCGCCTTCATCGGCGCCGTAATCTACTTCGCCAGCGACTCGCTCGCGTGGGGATTCTTCGGTGCCGTAATCTGCTATGTCATCACGCTTATCCTGGCCGATATCACGGCCAAGAAATTCCAGCGATTCTACGACGGCATGGACGGAATCTCGATTCCACAGCCTTTCTGCGCAGGTTTTGTGCCCTTTGCATGGGCCATAAACAAGGGTCTCGACAAGATTCCCGGCATGGACCGTCTGGAAATCGACGCCGAGGGACTGAAACGCAAATTCGGCGTGCTCGGCGAGCCGCTGTTTCTCGGTGTTATAGTCGGCGTGGGCATCGGATGCCTCACCTGCCGCACCTGGAATGAAATTGTCGACAAAATCCCCTACATCCTCGGCCTGGGCATCAAGATGGGCGCGGTGATGGAACTCATTCCGCGCGTCACGGTGCTCTTCATCGAAGGCCTGAAACCCATCAGCGACGCCACACGCCAGCTGATAGCACGCAAATTCAAGGGTGCCGACGGGCTCAACATCGGCATGAGCCCCGCGCTGGTAATCGGCCATCCCACCACACTGGTGGTATCGCTTCTGCTCATCCCCGTTACACTTCTTCTGGCCGTAGAGCTCCCCGGCAACGAGTTCCTGCCGCTGGCATCGCTCGCGGGAATGTTCTACGTGTTCCCGCTGGTGCTCCCCTTCACCAAGGGCAACGTGGTCAAGACTCTCATAGTCGGAATCGTCGTTATGGTGATGGGACTATATATGGTCACCAACCTCGCGCAGTGGTTCACCCTGGCTGCAAAGGATGTATATGCCGTGACCGGCGACGCTGCCGTAGCCATCCCCGCCGGATTCGACGGGGGCAGCCTCGACTTCGCCTCCTCGCCGCTTGCGTGGGTAATCTTCCAGTGCGTCGAGAACCTTAAATGGATCGGTTCGGGCATCCTTGTGGCCGTCACGATGGCCATGATGTGGTGGAACCGCGTCCACATAATCCGCAACCAACGCGCAATGATCGAGAAAAACTCAACCGAAATACAAACTCCGGAATAACCAGAATATGAGCAAAATCGTAACCCTCGGCGAAATCATGCTTCGCCTTTCGCCTGCCGGCCACTCGCGCTTCGTGCAGGTCGACAATTTCGATGTGATATGGGGCGGCGGCGAAGCCAATGTGGCCGTAAGCTGCGCCAACTACGGCCATGAGGCCTGCTTCGTGACCAAACTTCCGACCCACGAAATCGGCCAGGCTGCCGTAAACGCTCTGCGCCGCTACGGCGTCGACACCCGCTTCATTGCCCGCGGAGGCAATCGTGTGGGCATCTACTATTGCGAGACCGGTGCATCGATGCGTCCTTCGAAAGTAATCTACGACCGTGCCGGCAGCGCCATCGCCGAAGCCGACCCCGCCGATTTCGATTTCGACGCAATCATGGAAGGTGCCGACTGGTTCCACTGGAGCGGAATCACCCCTGCCATCTCCGACAAGGCCGCCGAGCTTACCCGACTTGCCTGCGAGGCCGCCAAGCGCCACGGGGTAACCGTTAGCGTCGACCTCAATTTCCGCAAAAAACTCTGGACAAGCGAAAAAGCCCAGAGCGTGATGCGTCCGCTAATGAAGTATGTCGACGTATGTATCGGCAACGAGGAGGACGCCGAACTCTGCCTCGGCTTCAAGCCCGACGCCGACGTGGAAGGCGGCGACACCAATGCCGAAGGCTACAAAGGTATTTTCCGCGCCATGGCCAAGGAATTCGGCTTCAAATATGTGGTATCGACACTCCGCGAGAGCTTCTCGGCAAGCCACAACGGCTGGAAAGCCATGATTTTCAACGGTTCGGAATTCTACGAGAGCAAGCGCTACGACATCAATCCAATCATCGACCGCGTAGGTGGGGGCGACAGCTTCTCGGGCGGCCTGATTCACGGTATGCTCACTATGGGCACGCAGGGCGAGGCACTCGAATTCGCCGTAGCTGCATCGGCCCTGAAGCAGACTATTCCCGGCGACTTCAACCTCGTGAGCGCGGCTGAAGTCGAGGCACTCGCGGGCGGAAACGCCAACGGTCGCGTGCAGCGTTGATTTTTCACGATGATATATTCCACTACAGACAAGTAAAATGGCAAAATTCGATAAACTGGCCGTACTGGCCAAGATGAAAGAGGCGCCCGTGGTGCCCGTATTCTACCACAAGGACGCCGCCACGGCCTGTGCCGTGGTGAAAGCCTGCTACGAAGGCGGCATCCGCGCCTTCGAGTTCACCAACCGCGGCGACTTTGCCCACGAAGTATTCGAGCAGGTGGTAAAATTCGCCGCCACCGAATGCCCTGAAATGGCCATCGGCGTAGGCCTGTCTCTTATACACATCTGACGCTGCCGACGATA
>UREH01000094.1 GCA_900546835.1 uncultured Porphyromonadaceae bacterium | reverse complement strand
CCCTGTCCCATAATGGCAATATTAAGTCGTTAGTAATCAATCCGCGAGAAGGTCAAGCTGATGATATACCTTCAACCAGATCATACACTCTCAAGATTTATAATTCAAATAAACCTGAAACTGTAAAGATTAACGGCATAAGCCATTCCCAATTTAGTTATCTTCCCGAAAGTAAATGCACAGTCATTGACATTCCTTCTTGCACTTGTTCATCAATGACCACCGTAGAGATTGAAGAATCGACATCAGGATTGGTTGAAACCACTGCGACTTCAACAAATGTCTATTATGATAAAATCTCTGATTTGCTTATAGCTGAATTAGGACAAGAAAGAGAGAATGTCGAGTTATCAATGTTTAATCTTTCCGGAGCAGAATGTTTAAATCGGAGATACCATAATATTTCATGCTTTTCTGAAAAATTAACGACTCTGTCTCCACAGATTTATCTTTGTAGAATCAAGGCTGACGAACAAGTAATCACTGATAAAATCAATAAATTTTAGTCATGAAAAAGCTAATAATGCTATTTGCCGCAATCCTATGTTGTTTGTCTGCCTTTGCCGGTATGTCAAACTCTATAGAATACTCTCAGGTAAATATTGTAGGGTCAGCAGTAAAAGGTGGCTGGGATTATACAGCAACCCCCATGTCTAAAATCAGTCATGGCGTATTTTCTTGGACCGGTATGATAAAAGGCGGAGAACCGTTCAAATTCATGAACTCTACTGACGGTTGGCATAAACATATAGTTGCAACAACACAGGATGAAGTCCTAAACGAAGGCGAAATTCATCATCTTGACTTCTATGCCAACTGGCAGCTTCCAAACGAACTGGATAATAAATTCAAAGTATCAGAAACAGGAGAATATGTTTTGACGGTAGATCTTATGAGCATGAGCGTATGCTTGAAGAAAGCATCTCCCAAGAGTGAGTATCCAGATAAGTATTATATTACCGGTTCCGCCCTGAATGATGAGGTGGTTGAACTTACAAATATTGAAGGATTTGAGTTTAAGAAGGTTATTCATTGCGGAGTAGGAAATATTATACTGATGGATACCCCTACGCAAAATAGAGATACCCGTTATTTCATTCCTATGTTTGAGGATGTCGATTTGACATTTGGCAAAGGCTATCACTCTATATTAGAAGTAACCACCGCTGCGGATGCGAGAGGCTGGAGCGTTTCTGTTCCGGGAGATTACACACTTTATGTGTCTTGCGATACTCATAGATATCAAGGGCGGAAATATGCTCCTCGCAAACAGTTATATCTTGTAGGAGGGTGTTGTGAATTATCATGGAATTATTGGGATAATAGCAACAATCGTTTTATCCCTAATCCAGATAATTCAGAAGAATTGATTTGGGAAGGAGAACTCCGAATTGGTTGGGACGGCGATACTGAACCTGACAAATTTAAGATTCTCACTGCTCAGGATTGGATGGCAGAAACATATCATCCTTATATTGCTGATTCTTACGCAGAAAATACCAACCCGATTAGGACAACCGACGGTGATGATACAAAATGGCGTATTCAAAAGGATGGTCACTATAAAATAACTGTGAATACAAAATACGAAACTATAACAACTGAATTTTTATCATCTAAATCAACGGTCACTCATAGTGATTTAAATGCAGGCATCAATAATGTGACCGCAGGTGATATTCAACTTTCATGTTGCAATAACAGTATAGAATTGCTTAAAGCACCTGAAGTTGTAGATATTTGTATTGTTGATATAGCAGGTAATATGATTGCGAATAAAGAAAAAATAACTGCTGGTATTGTTGCGCAACATATTGCAGGAGGAATTTATATCGTTTCAATTTCTGGCGTTTCAATTAATCGATGCTTTAAGATCAGGATTTGAAATTCTCATATTCATAAATATATTTTAGGGGTTACGTTTATTTTGACGCAACGCCTAAAATTTTATTTATATGAATATTGTCGATTTTTCAATATTTTCATATAACGGTAACGAGGTTCGGCAACGAGAGAAGATTTATCCTCTTGCTGTTTTGAGGATTGGGGTGCCGTGATGTTGGCCGATTGCTGTTGCGGAGTGGTCGGTTTGATTTCTTCGCCGTCGGTGGTATCCTCATGGTTGGCTCCCATGTGGTCGCTCGGCACTTCGTGGGTTGGGGCAAGGTCGGCGGTGATCTTGCGGTCGAGGGCGGCAAGTTCGGATTTTAGGGCTTTAAGTTCATCTTCCTTGCCCCATGTGCGCGAAACGATGGCTTCAAGGGTCGGCACATCGACACGCTTTTTCTCGGCACGCTCCCGGTGCTGGCGGATTGTGTCCGGCAGTTTCTCCAATGCGTTTACAAAGTTCATGCAGGCGGCATGGGTATCCGACATGGCGATTTGTCCATTATTATAGGTGTATTTGTATTGGCCCTCCACCACAAAGCGGTTGCGGATTGCCTCAACCCCGTCAACGATGGCTTTCTCCGACACAATACAGACGGGGAAGCCGTATATCTCACCGACACGGACATACTCGTTGTGGGTGTTGGTGTTCTTCACCAACGCCTGAAGATATTTGCCCATGCGTTCCTCATCGGTGAATTGGCAATTGTCGAGTTTGAGAGCGTTAACCGGGTTGCCCTCGCCGTCACGCTGAACCGCAGCGGCATATCTGGCATGGTCTGTTTCCATCTTGCCGATGATGATCTCTATCTTCTCAACCTCGTCGGTGATGTCACGGAGTCTGGCACGGCTGTCGCCCAATCCCTTGTTGAATGAGCGGTGTTCGCTCTCCAATGCGGCTATGCGCTTTTCAAGTTTCGCCTTTTCCAACAGGTCGGTATTGCCGGAGAGTATGGCGACATATTCCGAGTAGTTCATGCCTGATTTTTCATCAGAGCTGCCCTCGTCGATGGTGCGCAGCCCCATAGCCCCGCGTTTTAGCTGGGATATGAAGGTCTGCTTGCAGTGCAGAAGGTTGAACTTGTAGGCATCGAGTGAGCGTTCAACGGCGTATATGATAACATCCACCTTGTTGTCGTTATAGAGTTTGGCAACCTCGTTGCCCTTGCGTATGGCACGACCCTCGCGCTGCTCCAGATCCGACGGTCGCCACGGGCAATCAAGGTGATGCACCGCCACGGCTCGTTGCTGGGCGTTCACGCCTGTACCTAACATCGAGGTCGAGCCGAACAAAATCCTGACTCTCCCGGCGTTCATGTCGGCAATCATGCGGTCTTTCGACCGCTGGGTACCACACTCCTGTATGAAGCGAATTTCCTGCGCGGGTATGCCGTGGTCTTCAACAAGTTTGCGTTTTATCTCGGCATACACGCTCCACTCGCCCGGCTTGTATGTGCCTAAATCGCTGAAAACGAACTGCGTGCCTTTCTGTGCGTCAAAGCTGTGGTAGTATTCCGCTATTTTGGCGGCGCAGATGCTCGCCTTGTTGCCGGGATTGTCGCCATATTCCGGATCAATCATACGCATATCAAGCGACATCTTTCGGGCATAGTCGGTTGCGATGAGCATACGCGCCTTGTCCTCGCTCTCGGTCAACGGCAGTCTGCCCAGCACGGTGGCGTCGCCGGTCTTGGCGAATATCATCAGCTTTTGTATAAAATCCTCCTGCTCCGGTTTCCACCTTGTTGTCGTTCATAAGACCCTTTAACAAGTCGTAGGGGTCTATGTCGTGGAAGCCGTTGAACCCGTTGCGCCTGATGATTGGCAGTACACGGCATTTAGGATATGTGGCGTATATGGGAACATAGTCATAGTTGGCGTTTTTGCTCCTAACCTCCATTCCGCTGCTGAAATCCCACACATCGCAGTATCGGGGCATAAAGCATTTTTTCCTTGCGATGTTCACCTCGTTACCCTCGGTATCAATCCAACGCTGTAAAGCCTCGTTCACATCGTATTCAGCCTTTTCACCTTTCCGGCTGTGACATTCAACGTGTATCACTCTCACGACTTGGAAATTGTCCCTTGTTGTGACAACGGCAAAATGTATCTTCTGCGTTGACTTGCGTTTGAGCGAGTGGCTTATGGTGAGCCGTGTTCCGCATTTGGGGCAACGGCATTTATCCTCACGCTTGCCCCCGGCTGTCCATTCGTATGCACATTCCGAACATACCATAGTGTTGTTTCTGCCACGATAGGCGATGTGTTCAAAGCATTGCGAGTATGCCCAACGCTTTTGTGTTTCGGTTATGGGTCGCAGGGTGGTTGAGAGTTGAGCCACTTTCTTCTGTATCGCTGTCTTGGGTTTCATAGTCGTAATATATTAGAAGTCAAATAGACTGGGTTGTTAAACTTGATTTTTCTTCTCGGCGGTCTTTCTCGGTTGGGTGGGCTTGCGCATTTTCGCCATTTCCTCATCACGGAGTTTGTTGATGGCGTCTTGCCGTGCCTGTTCCTTTTCTTCTGCGGTGAGTTCAACCGTATGGTTGACCACTACTTGGCAGTTGATAGGCTTGCCAACCTCAATTTCTTCCTCGTCATAGTAGTGGGTTGCCATGCCGTACACCTCTGCGTCTGTAAATCCGCAACAACCGCTTTTCTTTACCTCATTGAGAATGAATGTTACACATTCCTCCACTGACTTTAAGGGATTTGCGAACTTGACTGCAAATAGTGCGTCATTCTCGGCTCTTTCTTCAAGATAAGCCTTGATGGTGTCGTTGAAGGCTCGTGTGCCTTTGTTTTCTTTCGTGGTCGCCATAGTCGTAAATGTTTTAGAGTGTTGCGAGTATCATTTTTTCTATCTCGGTGGCGTTGAGTTCGGAGTGGAAAATCCAACTTATGAATAGTTTTCGCCCTGCGGGTTTGAGTTCATAGTACAGCTGACGGAAGAATGATATGTTGCCGTTGAGATAGGTTTCTATCATATAGTCAGCAATGTTTTTGACCTCGTAGTATTTGGCTTGTTGTATCCAAGTCTTTGAATATCTTTTCGTTGCCATAGTCGTATCTTTTTATAGGGTTAAAATCCAATATATTATTCCTATTGCGGTGAGGATAGATATTAGCCACCCGACACCTCGGAATATCGGTTTGAGTATCGCCCAGAGAATAATCCCGACAATCGTTGCTATCGCTATCCCTACCACCATAGCCGCCTTTTTTAATGCGGTATGAGCTGGAGAAGGTGTGAAGCTCGTATTTTTAATATGTCTGTCGTTCAGTGTCATAAGGCGATGTTTTTTTAATGCGTATAATCGCTGTTTGAAGTTTGTTCGCTCGTTGACACTACTGCACGACGGGAGCAAAGGGGTGTTCGGCATCCGCTCAAAAAAATACGAGGTGAGCGACCGCAGGGAAGCGAGGTCTGGAGATTTTTTTGCGCGAATGCCAGAGAATACCCCGTCCCGGCGTGTTCATCAATTCCGAGCGAATAAACTTTGAACGGTGATTATACCCTGCATGAAACATAGAGCTGGCGCAGCCCCGCAGTGGTGACACTGAACGGCAGACATACTGAAAATGGTAATCGGTGAAAGAAGCCGAAGTGTATCCGGCAACACAGGGCTTTATCCCTGTCGGCATTTTCTATGCGTTATTTCTGAAAGAAACGGCTATGCAATACCCCGGAAAGAGCGAGTATGCGGGTGTCGCCGTACATGGAGCGTGCGGAATGATCGGCGGCATACGCATTCTTGCTCCCGTGGGCCTAACAAACGGATTGTGGCGTGACGGCTCAAATTCATTATAATGAGAAGGCGTAAAGCACACGGATTGGCCGATTGGAGTCTTGGGAGGGAAGCGACGTCCCCGTCGCATCCTCGCAAGGCGTTGAGGCAAATCGGTGTGTAGCCTTCTCCCATAGTCTGTGTGCGGTCGGATGGTGTCAGTGACCCACCGGATCACCGTCACCATCTGACGGCACAACCGACGCAGACACCGTGAGCCGCCACGCCTCTATCCGTTTCCGAGGTGCAACAATCTGCCATAAACTCAGTTTTTTGTAAAAATCACCGTTATAATCGCATAAATTTATACCTTGCACCGGTTTTACTCTCAAATTTTTGTATCACCTGCAAGATGAAATATCATTCAATGCATTTAATTCATCTCCATATTCCAATACTTAATTTCGGCAATAAACTTGATTTATTGCCGAAATTAAGCTAACCTTAGGTGCTACGCAACGCCTCCCAGCGAGGAATACGGGAAACAATGCAGATTATTTTGAACGATAATGAAAAAAAAAAGTCCGATTTTATCCAATACAGCGTTTTTATTGAACAAAATCGGGATAATTCCAAATTCTAAGTCTTTATAATCGCAGTTTTTTGTAAAATGCGAGGTTATAATCGCAAAAATTTGTACCTTTGTATTCTCTTAATCGTGTTTTTTTGTATGGCAGTTAAAGTTGACACCCAAAAAGAGATTATATTCGGTTCGTCAGACCCGAATATTTCCCGTGTGATTTCTAAAAAGGAGAAAGACGGAGAGTTGCGCAAGCTGGCTCCCCGTATATACACGACAAACTTGATTGACAGCCCTGCAAATATAGTGCGCCGCAATCTTATCGAGATTTTAGCGTATCGTTATCCAAACGCCTTGATCAGCCATCGCAGTGCAAAGGAGATGCGCCCTACATCCACCGGTGAGTTCTTCCTTACAAACTCGACAACACGGCGTGTCGCCGACTTGCCGGGTATCATACTCAATTTTGTCAAAGGACCGAAAGCGACGGCAAATGACATCCCCTTTATGGGTCTGCACATCTCGGGAGAACACCGTTATATGCTTGAAAATATGCAATTGTCTCGAAAATCAGGAGATGGATCGAGAGTGTTGCCTATCGCAGTAATTGAAAACAAACTGGAACAGTTGTTGTTAACCGGCGGCGAAGAACGGTTGAATCAGTACCGCGATGAGTTGCGAGAAGTTGCCAACGAATTAGGCATGACTGATGAGTTTTCCAAAATCAACAACATCATATCTGCGTTGCTGTCCACCCACGATGCCAAAGTGTTGTCCACCGACTCGGCAAAAGCCCGTGCTGTCGGCAATCCGTTTGACGCGAACCGTGTTGAACTATTTGAAATTTTATTTGATACGATAAAAGACCGTTATTTTGTAATACGAAATAACCGCAATACCGATGAGGACTCCTTCCGATTGTTTTCATTCTTTGAAAGCTATTTTTCCAACTACATAGAAGGTACGGAGTTTGACATTGAGGAAGCGAAAGAAATCGTTGATACCGGAATTCCCATTCCGAGGCGTGATGAGGACTCACACGATATTCTTGGCACATTCAAAATACTTTCCAACCGCGCCGAGATGATGCGTGTTCCTACCTCCCCGGATGAATTGTTCACAATTCTAAGCCATCGCCATACAATATTGCTTGAAGGGCGACCGCACATGAATCCCGGTGTTTTCAAAATTAGAAATAACCGTGCAGGTCAGACCGAGTTTGTGGACTATCAACTGGTAAAAGGCACACTCTCGCAAGGCTTCAAATACTATTCGGCGCTGACCGATCCGTTTGCCCGTGCAATTTTCATGATGTTTATGATTAGCGAGGTGCATCCGTTTAACGATGGCAACGGAAGAATCGCCCGCGTGATGATGAATGCCGAGTTTGTCCGTGCCGACCAGTCAAGAATAATCGTGCCGACTGTGTTCCGCGAGGATTACATTCTCGCACTGCGTAAACTTACCCGTCATAAAGACCCGATGGCGTATATCAACGTAATGACCAAACTCCACCAGTTCAGCGATAACCTCTATGGTACAGACTTCACCGAACTGAAAAACTATCTCGCCGCCTGCAACGCCTACGAAGAGCCGTCGCAAGCCAAGCTCCAAATAATAGATAGGACAATCTTATAATTCGGGATCTAATATAAATGTGCTATGGAAAATTTAGATGATATTTCCATGAATCAACTACATAAGTTTGAGCTTCCAAAAGCAGATGAGTATATAACTGCAATAAATAATATCCAGTTAGCGGACACTGGCTTTATTAACGCAATGGAAACCAACAAGTTCTTTGCGGAAGCGTGTCAGATGATAGTCAATGCAATTCATTTGTATCAAAATGGATATTTTGATTGTGCATTATATTCATTAAGACAGTCAATAGAATTATCCATTGGCACAATATTTCTAAACGCAAATCCCGATAAATATAAGGATTGGAACAAACTTGAAAAAGGTTTTGAATCTGGGTATATGGCACATTATTTAGCAAATAATGAACCATCATTCAAAGAAGTACGAGATAAACTGACAGACTATTTTGATAATTTACACGATCTCAAAAAGCAAATTGATAAGTACGTTCATAAACAAGGATATAAATCTTTCCATTTAAGTTTTCAGAGAGCATATGGAGATCGCCTTATACAGAAAAAACAAGAATTGTTGAAATTTTTTGAGAAATCTTTGAAAGAGTGCATTGGAGCAGTAGCTATATATCGTTTCATTATAGACCCATTGCCATTAGCTTTAGCCGATGAGGATTTATTCATGAGATCCGGTGATTTTATTACTCAACCTTATTCGATTAATTTTATAAAAGAATATATTGGAAATAATGTTGTTAATAAATTAAAAACGACTCAAGCATATATAGATATTGAGTCATGGTTATTGTCAAATGAAAAACAGAATTCCACAACCTTTCTACTCATACATTATCAAGGCTTTCATAGGAATGAATTTTCAGAACTTACTTCGCAGTTACACTTGTGTTCGTTTTATGACAGAGTAGCGGTAGGACTGTTCATGTGCTCAATTAAAATTTCGCAAGTCTTTCTTGAAGGGGCTTTTTGGTACTGGTCTGATGTTAAAAGCAATCGTGTAGGTAGTCTTGTGATGGGAATCTCATATTATGAGGACATATTCAAAAATTCATCTGAAGACTATAATATGCCATACGACAATGTATTTCTATCCAGATTTACATTATTAGACAAGAATCACTATGTTGAGCATAATGAAATGCTGTCAAATGACGAAATTATTGTCATAAATAGTTTATTTGAAGAATTAACAACATCGTGGCAAAAGAGCGAAAATGAACTTCGTGATTGGTTAGGTTCTTTAGATAACAAATAAGTTGTGGAAAATATTTATTACAATTGTCAACAATACAATTAAAA
>UREH01000093.1 GCA_900546835.1 uncultured Porphyromonadaceae bacterium | reverse complement strand
GCAATCTTAACATCCGCTTTTACCTGCGCACAAATCACGTCAACAAGGACGGCACATGCGTCATAATGGTGAGAATTACCGTCAATGGCGAGCGCACGGTATTCAGCACAAAGCTGTCTGATTCAAGCCCGAAGACACTGATAGTGACACCTCGCGTTTTGGCACAGGCAAATAGTATTCTTGAGCGCTTGCGTTTCATCGGAAGGTAATATCCTTTCAGCCGGAGGCGGTAATCGTTTTTTTTGTCAATATCTGTTTCTATGGCAAGGTTTCGGTCAGGAGTTCGATAGGGGCTTGCCGGGAGTGGGGACGCGGTTGAAGGAGGCGCGGTACTGGAGAGGGGTTAGGAGGGTTTCCTTCCGGAAGATGCGCGAGAAGTAGGAGAAGTCGCTGTAGCCAAGCGAAGCGGCGATGTCTTTCACCGGAAGGGAGGTGGAGGCAAGCTGGAGGCGCGCTCTGAGCATTTTACGTTCCGTAATGTATCGTATGGGTGTTACGCCGACTTCATGGTAGAACATGCGGATGAAATGGTCGCGCGACATATGTGCCGCGTCGGCCAACTGGCTGAGCGCGATGGTTTCTCCAGGATTCCTGTCGATGAAGCGCAAGGCGTTGCGGATCCGCGCGTCGGAGGATTCATAGCGCGGGTGAGCCAGTCGAACGAACCTCGACAGCAACTGGTAGACTATGCCGAGCGATTCCATGCGCTCATGAATCGGGCGTTCGCGGTTCAGACGTACGCACTCAATCAGCGAGTGGCGGTTGTCGTAAATCCGCGGGTCGGGGGTATGCAGCCGCATGGTTTCGTTGTGTTCGCATATTGTGCGGAAAAGGTGTAGGTCGTGGTCGGTGCCGTTGAGTTCCACGGGAAAATCAAGGTCGGCGAGGACGCCCGGCCCATCCGAATCCTCATAAATATGTATATAATAATGATCGAAACGACCGGTGCAACAGTCGGTATGCTGCATGAAGGCCGGAATTAAATACATGTGGCCCTGGGTCAGCTTATGGCAGCCGGATGGGAGCTGAACGGTGGCCGAACCGGCTGTGACGAAGTATAGACGTGTGAACGGGCTGCTGACATCCCGGAAATTCCAGTCGGCATTGTGCGAGGCGTGGCCCACATTAAGCGTAAGCAGTTGCGGTAGTCGTGTGAAATGGTGCATGGCTCGGTATGTTGTATCGTGCAAGTTAGCGCAAACCCGCGAAATATACAAGCGCTTGAGATAGTCGATGTCGATATTGTCCTATCGAAACGCGAAATTCTGACAATGATTTCAGAAGATAACCCCGATATTTGCAGCAAATTAGAAATACCTGAAAAACTGTAGATACAATTATGGAGTATAGAAAAATAGGCCGGACGGGCATGAAAGTGTCGGCATTGAGTTTCGGAGCGTCGTCGCTCGGCAGCGTGTTCCGCGAAACAAAAGAGAGCGAGGCAGTTGCCGCGGTGCATACCGCCGTTGAGGGTGGCATGAACTTTATCGACGTATCGCCCTACTATGGACATTACAAGGCGGAGACCGTGCTCGGAAAGGCGCTCCGCGAGATTCAGCGCGACAAATATTATCTCTCCACCAAGGTGGGCCGCTACGGTCAGGACGGTGTGAACACCTGGGATTATTCCGCACGCCGCGCCACCGAGAGCGTCTACGAAAGCATGGAGCGCCTCGGCGTGGACCACATCGACCTTATCAACGTTCACGATATTGAGTTTGCCGACCTGCATCAGGTGGTCGACGAAACGCTCCCGGCGCTCGTGGCGCTGCGCGAAAAGGGAGTGGTGGGCCATGTGGGCATCACAGACCTGCAGCTCGAGAACCTTCAGTGGGTAATCGACCACGTGGCCCCCGGCACCGTTGAGAGCATCCTGAACTTCTGCCACTTCACCCTCAACGACGACAAATTGCTTGACTATCTCGACTACTTCGAACAGCGCGGCATCGGGGTAATCAACGCTTCCCCGCTGTCGATGGGTCTTCTTTCGCGGCGCGGAGTGCCGGCATGGCATCCGGCCCCGAAGAGCCTCGTCGATGCTTGCCGTCGCGCCGTGGAATATTGCGACGCAAAGGGCTATCCGATTGAGAAACTCGCAATGCAGTATTCCGTATCCGAACCGCGCATCGCCACCACACTCTTCAGTTCGGCGAACTCTGAAAATGTGGCGAAAAATATTGTCTTCGTGAGCGAACAGCCAGATTGGGAACTCATCGGCGAGGTGAAACGCATAATCGGCGACCAGCAGCGCGTGAGCTGGGCAAATTCCTGACGCCATGGGAGATTACACTATTATCGACGCCCATGCCCATCTCTGGCTGCGGCAGGATACGATGGTCAACGGCAAACCCATCCGCACGCTTTCCAACGGCCGGTCGTGGTTTATGGACGAGGAGCGGCAGATGCTTCCTCCGTTTATGATCGACGGAAAGAACACCGCCGAGGTTTTCCTCTCCAATATGGACTACGCACAGGTGTCGGCGGCTGTGATAACGCAGGAGTTTATTGACGGCGACCAGAACGAATACCTTGAGAAGGTGGCGCGGCAGTACACGGACAGATTTTTCGTCTGCGGATTCTGCGACGTGCGTCGCCCCGGATTTCTTGCTCAGGCGCGCAGCCTGCGGGAGCGGGGCTTCAGGGCAATCGCCGTGCCTGGCCATCGGCTTTTCCTCCCCGAGGGGCGAGTATGGCTTACCTCCGACGAGATGATGGAGCTTTTCCGCTTCATGGAGCGTGAGGATATGATACTTTCAATAGCTCTTGCCGACGGCGACACCCAGGTGGCCGAGATGAAAGAGGTGATTTCCGAATGTCCGCGCCTGAAGATTGCCATCGCGCATTTCGGGATGGTGACGACCGACGGCTGGCTCGAGCAAATAAAACTTGCGCGAAATCCCAACGTGATGATAGAATCGGGCGGCATAACATGGCTGTTCAACTCGGAATTTTACCCCTTCAAAGGTGCCGTGGAGGCTATCCGCACTGCTTCCGACACAGTCGGCGCCGACAAACTGATGTGGGGGTGGGACTATCCTCGCACCATCACGGCTATAACCTATCGAATGTCGTACGACTTCGTGTCGAAATCCGACGAGCTGACGCCGGAGTTCAAGGCCGCTTTCCTCGGCGGCAACGCCAAAGGTTTCTATGGATTCGGCGAACTGAAAAAGTTACCCTATATTAAAAATATGTCGGAATAAACTGCCATGAAAACTCATAACCGATATTTAATGCCGCTGGCGCTCGTGTTCTGCCTGTTTTTCCTATGGGCGGTAAGCGCCAACCTGCTGCCCACGATGATACGGCAGCTGATGAAGACGTGCGAGCTTACACCCTTCGAGGCCTCCTTCACCGAATCGGCCTACTGGCTTGCCTACTTTATCTGCCCGATTCCGATAGCCATGTTCATGAAGCGTTATACCTACAAGGGTGGCATCGTGTTCGGGCTGCTGACGGCGGCTGCGGGCGCACTGCTCTTTTTCCCTGCGGCAGTGATTCAGCAGTACTGGTTCTATCTCTGTGTGTTCTTCGTGATAGCCACGGGGATGTGCTTTCTCGAGACGGCCGCCAACCCTTATGTTACGGCGCTCGGCGACCCGGCGACGTCCTCGCGCCGACTGAACCTCGCGCAATCGTTCAACGGACTGGGCGCATTCGTGGCCGCGATGTTCCTCAGTAAGCTGATACTCAGCGGACAGACTTATACTCGCGAGACGCTTCCCGCCAACTATGCCGGGGGATGGCAGGCATACGTCAATGCCGAGACTGAGCTGATGAAAGCACCTTATGCGGCGCTGGCCATATTGCTGATTGTAATAGCGGTGGTGTTTATCTTCTCGCGTCTGCCGCGCATAGCCGACGAGGAATCATCGGCCGGGAAACTGATTAATTTCGACGTACTGCGCCGCCGACATCTCCGCCTCGGCGTGGTGGCCCAGTTCTTTTACAACGGCGGTCAGACCGCCATCAACAGCCTCTTTCTCGTATACTGTTGCACATATGTGGGAATCAGCGAATCTACTGCCACTACATTCTTCGGCCTCTACATGCTCGCATTCCTGCTGGGGCGCTGGATCGGCACCCTACTGATGGGGCGCTTTCGCCCGCAGAATATGCTGACGTTTTACGCCCTGGCCAATATAATTCTCTGTGTGGTTATGGTATGTTGCGGCGATGTAACCGGCCTATACGCCATGCTGGGTATATCGTTCTTCATGTCGATAATGTATCCTACGCAGTTCTCGCTTGCCATCCGCGACCTTGGCCAGGACACCAAGAGCGGTTCAGCTTTCCTGGTGATGGCAATCGTGGGCAACGCCTGCCTGCCGCAGCTCACGGCCTTCATGATGACCCACAACCCCGCGTGGTATTACGGAGCATATATCATACCTTTGTTCTGCTTCGCCGTCTGCGCTTACTACGGCTGGCGCGGCTATAAAGTTGTTGACTGATAATTAACTGACAGAATCAATATAAAGAAATGAAAGCTATACAGATAACTGCACCCGGAAAGGTTGAGACAGTGGAACTCCCGACTCCTGAACTTTCCGCCGGCAAGGTGCTTGTGAAAATCGAGTATGTGGGTTTCTGCGGCTCCGACCTCAACACATTCCTCGGACGCAACCTGCTTGCCATATCTCCGGTGATACCTGGCCATGAAATCGGGGGCACCGTCGCCGCTGTGGGAGCCGACGTTCCCCACGGACTCTTCTCCGAGGGGATGAGTGTGACGGTTAATCCCTATACCTCGTGCGGCAAGTGCTCCTCGTGCCGCAAAGGGCGTCCTAATGCCTGCGAGCACAACGAGACCTTCGGTGTACAGCGTCACGGCGCAATGTGCGACTACATCGCCGTGCCCTGGCAGAAGGTAATTCCCGCGCAAGGCATTTCTCCGCGCGACTGCGCGCTGATCGAGCCGATGAGCGTCGGCTTCCACGCCGTAGACCGCGGCGCCGTGACCGACATCGATACCGTGATGGTGATTGGATGCGGAATGATAGGACTCGGTGCCGTAGTGCGAGCATCGCTGCGCGGCGCAACGGTAGTAGCCGTAGATCTCGACGACGACAAACTCCGGCTTGCACGCCGACTCGGGGCATCTCATACCATCAATTCGCGTACGGAGAATGTACACGAGCGTCTTGCTGAGATCACCGGCGGATGTGGCCCGGATGTAGTCGTGGAAGCCGTTGGCTCTCCGGCTACATACGTAATGGCAGTCGACGAGGTGGCCTTCGCCGGACGTGTGGTCTGCATCGGTTATTCGAAAGCTGATGTGTCGTTCCATACGCGCCTGTTTGTGCAGAAGGAACTCGACATACGCGGCTCGCGCAACGCTATGCCTGCCGATTTCAGCGCCGTGATACGTTACCTCCGCCGTGGGGGCTGCCCGGTCGACGACCTTATCAGTCGGATAGTGGTTCCCTCCGAGGGCGACGAAGCCCTGCGCGAATGGTCGGAGAATCCCGGAAAGGTATTCCGCATACTCGTAAAATTTTAAATCGAAGAAGAGGTGAAGACTGAAGGCTACGCCGTGCGCCGCTACGACGGTCCGGTGAAACGTTACTGCCAGATACTTGAGATAGAGAACAATCCCGAACTCATCCGCCTTTATCGTGAATGCCACAGCGAGGCGAAACACTGGAAGGAGATTCGCGACGGCATCCGCGAGGTCGGCATCCTCGAGATGGAGTTGTATATTGTCGACAACCGGGTTGTTATGATAGTGGAGACACCGCTCGACTTCGACTGGGGCACCGCCATGGAGCGTCTGGCCGGTCTGCCCCGTCAGGCCGAATGGGAGGAATTTGTATCGCAGTTCCAGGGATGTTCGCCCGAGGAGACTTCTGACCGGAAGTGGACAATGATGGAGCGTATGTTCAGGCTTTATGATTGACCGCCGGCAGAGGACGTATTCACCGAAAAATCGTTAAATTTGAAGGCTGAAAAACAGGAAGTATGAAAGTATTGAATGACACGACAGTGGAACGGGCTTCGCGCCCGGTGCGCATCCTCCAGTTCGGCGAGGGGAACTTTCTACGCGCGTTTGTCGACTGGATGGTCGACATCGCCAACGAGCGCGCCGTGATGAATACGTCGGTGGCCGTGGTGCCACCGCGCTTCAGGGAGAACGCCTCGACCGGACGTCTTCGTGCGCAGGACGGGCTTTATCATGTGGTTCTCGAGGGTATCAGAAATGGGCGCCCTGAACGGACCACACGATTGATTGAGTGTATTTCCGAGGTTATTGTGCCCGAGACTCAGCCTGAAAGATACGAAGCCATCATTACCTCCCCCGACCTCCGGTTCATCATATCCAATACCACGGAAGCCGGAATCCGGTATGAGAAGGACGATGTTCTATCGGATATTCCGGCTACTTTCCCGGGGAAGATAACCGGACTGCTCTGGCGCAGATGGAAGCATTTTAACGGCGACGCCGACAAGGGCCTCGTCTTTCTCTGCTGCGAACTGATCGAGGACAATTCCACGACGCTGCGCGAATTCATCAACCGCCACGCTGTCGTGGCCGGGCTTCCTCAGGAGTTCATCGACTGGGTGAACGGCTCCTGTATGTTTGCCGATACGCTTGTCGACCGGATAGTACCGGGATTCCCGGCCGACAGTATTGACGAGGTGAAGGCTGAACTGCAGTTTGACGACAATTGCGTTGTGAAGGGGGAGCTGTATCATCTCTGGGCAATAGGTGGCGCGCAATGGAAACGGATTCGCGAGGAGTTCCCGCTCGACAAGGCCGGTCTCAATGTGCTTTTTATGCCGGAAATCAAGACCTTCCGCGACAAGAAGGTACGGATTCTCAATGGCTCGCATACCGCAGTGGTGCCTGTGGCGCTTCAGATGGGATGCCAGAGCGTCGGCGATGCCGTCGGCAATGAGGCTATCAGCCGTTTCCTCCATGATATGGTAGCGGAGGAGGTGCTCCCGATGATTGCTGGCGACCGCGATGAACTCAACGCCTTCGCCTCCGGGATTCTCGAGCGGTTCTACAATCCCTATATCAAACATTATCTCAAGAGCATCGCCTTAAACTCGCTCTCCAAGTGGGAGGCACGCAACTGGCCGACCGTCAGGGACTACTTTGCCTGCCGGAAAGCTCTCCCCGAGCGCGAGGTTTTTACTTTCGCTGCGCTGCTCAGCCTCTACGGACCCGGTTCAGGTTTCGAGCCGGATGACAATCACGAGCACATTTCGGCCATCAGAAAGGCATGGCGTGAGGACGATTACGAAACCACCGTGTGCAAAATCCTCGCCGCCGGAATCTTCAACGAGGATTTCGAGGTGTTGGCTCCGGGTTTCGCGGCGATGGCAGCCGCCCGTCTGCGCGACATCCGTAAGGACGGGATGGAGATAGCATTGCAAATGCTCTTATGAAACAGATACTTAAGATACATCCGGCCGACAATGTGGCCGTAATCCTCACGGATAATAACCCTGTAGCTCCCCGCGGACATAAAATTGCCCTGCGCAGCATTGCTGAAGGTGAGCCTGTCATGAAATACGGATTTCCGATAGGGCGCGCCACGCAGGATATTGCCGAAGGGGAATGGGTCCATTCCCACAACCTTGCGACAGCTTTGGGCGCCAACGAAGAGTATACATATAATCCTTCGCGAAATACCCCGGCCGCCAAAACCGAGCCTCTGACCATTAACGGGTATCTGCGCTCAAACGGCGAGATTGGTATACGCAATGAGCTGTGGATTGTTCCGACCGTAGGGTGTGTCAATGGCCAGGCGAATGCAATAATAGAGCGGCTGCGGCAGGAGGCAGACCTTACCGGAATAGACGATATAAGAGCTTTTACCCACAATTACGGTTGCTCGCAGCTCGGTCTGGACCATGCCAACACGCGTGCGGCGCTTGCAGCCCTCGTGCGGCATCCTAACGCAGGAGGGGTGCTCGTGCTCGGACTGGGATGCGAGAACAATCAGATGAACCGCTTCCGCGAAGAGATTGGCGAAGTGGACTTCGACAGGGTGAAATTCCTTGTGGCACAGGATGTGGAGGATGAGGTGGAGACCGGGTTCAGGCTCTGCTGCGAAATTGTAAAACAAATGCGCGCCGACCGCAGGGAGCCGCTGCCGATTTCCAGACTGAAGATAGGACTGAAATGTGGAGGCTCCGACGGCTTTTCCGGCATTACGGCCAATCCGCTTGTTGGCCGCATTTCCGACCGGCTTGTCTCAATGGGTGCCACGACCGTGCTTACGGAGGTGCCGGAGATGTTCGGCGCCGAGACTATCCTTATGGACCGCGCGGAGTCGCGGGATGTTTTCGACCGCATTGTCGGTATGATAACGGATTTCAAGGATTATTTTCGCTCGTTCGGAATGCCCGTCTACGAGAATCCTTCGCCCGGCAACAAAGCCGGAGGAATCACCACGCTGGAGGAAAAGTCGCTCGGGTGTGTGCAGAAGGGTGGTACGTCGGCCGTTGTCGATGTGCTCGATTATGCCTGCAAGGCTACAAAACCCGGACTTAATCTGCTTACAGCTCCCGGCAACGACCTCGTGGCCGCTACGGCGCTCGCCTTGTCGGGTTGCCATATGGTGCTGTTCACTACCGGCCGTGGCACTCCGTTCGGCACTTGCGTACCCACGATGAAAATCTCAACCAATAGCCAGCTGGCCTCCCGAAAGAGTAACTGGGTGGATTTCGACGCCGGAATCCTTCTTGAAAATGGCGATATGGAAGGTATTGCCGACAGCCTGATGGCCAAAATTGTGGAGACCGCCAATGGTTCGCGTCTGAAACACGAACTTACCGGCGCCAAGGAGATTGCTATTTTTAAATCCGGAGTGACGCTATAGTCGTCACGCGGACGTTTGGACTTTCGCCACGGTCTGTTAATCAGTCGTTCAATAGGTTAAGTGCCGTTAAAAGTTGATGCATTTAAGATTAAATAAGGGTTGAAATAGCTGGCGGACGGACTTGCGGTTATATATTTGCGGCAAATCGACTGATATGTTTCGCTATTTGTTTGTGGCCGCTTTCGCCATATGTTGGTTATTTGCCGGAGGGGTTGACCGGAAGGGTATCGTAGTCGCCGACTCGGCTACGCGCGTTCCGTTGCCGAGTGCGTCGGTATTTGGCAGTTCCGGCCACGCTATCGGAAAAACCGACAGTCGGGGAT
>UREH01000092.1 GCA_900546835.1 uncultured Porphyromonadaceae bacterium | reverse complement strand
CCCCGGCGGCTATCAGAAGCACCGGTACCACATGAAGCCATCCCGGATAGTCGACCGGACGGTTCCGGTGCGACACCTGAAACTCCTGAAAGAGTCCGCCCCCCACAAGGAGCGCCCCGAAAGGATAAAACAGCAGCGAGCGGAACACGTCGGGCATAAAAATAATACACAGACCCAGCACCAGGCCGCCCACACCGCAGATAATCTGTACCACACGCATCAGAGCCGACATGCGCTGAGCCTTGCCGGATACGAACATCCCGAAAATCGACACCGCCGCCGGCACCACAAACGCCAGCCCGCAGAGCAGCACTATCCACTGCGTAAAATGGTCGTGGCCTGAAAACCAGCAGAATACTGCGCCAAGCAGCAGAATAACGATTGAAACGAAGCAATTGCCTTTGTTAGTCATAAGTAACTGTTCAAAATTATTTTATACTATCCTGATCTGGATTCTTACATTCGGGACCAATAACCTTAAGCTCTAAAGTCGCTAATGTGGTTAAAGTACCGGGGGGCGTTGAAGTCTCCCTAAGTTAGAATGTACAAATTTACTAAATTGTTGAGTCCAACCGCCACTTTCTACCGCTTATTATTTAACTTTGCATCAGCTTGGCGGGTTATATCTTCCCAAGCACCTTTCACACCCCAAAAAACCAGAAAATGATCTACGGAATAATAGTGGCCATGACCTCAGAGCTGGAAATGCTCATGAACGAGATGACCGAGGTCGAAGAGACCGCCGAACACGGCATGAAATTCTATACCGGCCGCATCGGCGGCTCGACGGTAACGGCCATGCAGTGCGGCATCGGCAAAGTAAACGCCGCCATAGGCGCCCAGACTCTTATCGACACCTTCCGCCCCGATGCGGTGATCAACACCGGCATCGCCGGAGGCACAGGCCGCGGCGCAGGCATTCTCGACGTGGTAATCGCCGACCGCGTGGGCTACTACGACATATGGTGCGGCCCGGGCAACCCCGTGGGGCAGGTGCAGGGAATGCCCGACCTCTTTCCCTGCGCCACCGACCTCTGCGACGCCGGAACAGAGGTAGACCCCCACGTGCTCACAGGCCTCATCGCTTCGGGCGACCGCTTCATTTCCACTCCCGACGACCTCGCGCAAGTGCTCGCCGTGCGCCCCGAAGCACTCGCCGTCGACATGGAGAGCGGCGCCATAGCTCAGGTATGCTACCTGCGCGACATCCCGTTTCTCGCCATCCGCGTGGTAAGCGACACCCCCGGCGTCGGCAACCATTTCGAGCAATACACCGACTTCTGGTCGCTCGCCCCGAAATCCACATTTTCCGTTCTTCGCCGTCTGATCGGCTGAAACCGCACCCTATGGAAAAGATAGCAAGCTTCCGTATCGACCATACGCGCCTGTTGCGCGGCATATATGTGAGCCGCCGCGACACTACCCCGTCGGGCGACGTCGTCACCACTTTCGACGTGCGCCTCACCGAACCCAACCGGCAGCCGGCTCTCGAACCCCGCGCTCTCCACGCCATGGAGCATCTGGCCGCCACGTTCCTGCGCAACCACCCCGTGTGGGGCCCGAAAATCGTCTACTGGGGCCCGATGGGTTGCTGCACGGGCAACTACCTTATCGTGCAGGGCGCCCTCGAATCCGCCGACATACTCCCGCTCGTGCGCGAGACCATGGAATTCGTGGCAACATTCGATGGCGACATCCCCGGCGCCACTCCGCGCGACTGCGGCAACTACTCCTTCATGGACCTCGACGGCGCCCGCAAGGCCGCACGCACCTATCTCGACGAAGTCCTCGCCTGCCCCACCACGGCCAACCTCGCCTATCCCACCGATTTATAAAAATTTATAAAAACCGGTAAGCGATTATTTTGTAGGATTTTGTAATTTTGCGTAATAATCCGAAAACCACAGCCCCGAAATGGGATTGAACATAACAATCGACCAAGGCAACAGCTCGGTAAAAGTAGCCATCTGGGATGGCACGCATCTCGTTGAGGAAGAAAACCTCAAGGAGCTCACACGCCAGCAGCTGGCCCGGATCGTCGACCGTTTCCGCCCCGGGCGCGCCCTCTGCTGCTCCGTGACGGGCAACGGACGCCGCTACGTGCAGTGGCTCAACGCCGCAGGCGTCGACGCCGCCGAAGTGAGTCTGGCCATGCCCCTGCCCCTGCAGTTCGACTACGCCACCCCCTCGACGCTCGGCGCCGACCGCATCGCCGCGGCCGCAGGCGCCTGGAGCCTGATGCCCGGCCGCAATATGCTCGTGGTCGACATGGGTACAGCCGTGACCTACGATTTCGTCAGCGCCGAAGGCCGCTTCAAAGGAGGCAACATCGCACCGGGAATCGGCATGCGCCTGCGCTCGCTCCACAACTACACCGCACGCCTCCCCGAGGTGAACGGCTACGGCGATATCCCCCTGCTCGGAGTCGACACCGCCTCGGCCATGCGCGCCGGAGCCGTACGCGGCGTGGTCGCCGAAATCTGCTACTACCGCTCCCAACTCCCGGAAGGCACCGAAGTGGTGCTCACCGGCGGATGGGCAAAGCATGTGGCATCGTTCCTTCCCTTCGAGGCCACAATCGACAAATGCCTGGTCACCAAGGGACTGCTTAGCATTCTTCTGAATTGTTGAAAAATGAAAATATCCAGACTAATCGCGGCCGCTGTCGGCCTGCTCGCCGCCGCCTCAGGCGCAATCGCCCAGAACAACACCATTAGCCCCTATTCGCGTTTCGGCTACGGTCTGCTCTCCGACCAGGCCAACACCGTGCAGAAATCGATGGGCGGCGTGGGCATCGCCATGCGCTCCGGCCGCCAGATCAACTTCATGAACCCGGCCAGCTACGCCGGCATGGACTCGCTCACCTTCCTGTTCGACATGGGCCTCGACATCAAGACCCTCCGCACTACCGAGGGCAACGAGAGCGGAAAGAACTTCACGGGCGGCCTCAACTACATCACCATGCAGGTGCCCCTCACCAAATGGCTCGGAGCCTCGGCCGGCCTCATCCCCTTCTCGCAGGTAGGCTACAGTTTCGGCGACGAAATCGTCAACGGCACCGACTCGCGCACCGGCTCCGGAGCTCTCAACCAGCTGTATTTCGGCCTGGGCGCACGCCCCGTGAAAGGCCTCTCGGTCGGTGTCAACGTCAGCTACCTCTTCGGTACGCTCATCAACGACACCTACGTCTACAGCGGCTCCACAACCTCGCTCTTCGAGCGCGTGATCGAGGTGCGCGACTACAACCTCCGCTTCGGCGCCCAATACGGCCACTCCATTGCACCGGGCCACTACCTCACCGTAGGCGCCGTCTACTCCCCCAAGAAATCCTTCCGCGGCAAGACCTACGGAGTGAAATACGACGTCAACGCCGACCAGGCGCCCGACACCATCGCCGACATCCGCCTGAACGGCAACGCCCAGATGGCCGAGACCTGGGGCGTGGGCCTCAACTACCAGTGGGGCGGACGCCTCATGGCCGAAGTCGACTTCACCTACCAGCCCTGGAAAAAGGTGAAGTTCGCCGCAATCGACGGCTTCGACAATCCCGACAAATTCAACGACCGCTGGAAACTCGGCCTCGGCCTGCAGTGGGTGACGCGACAGCGCGGCAGCTGGCTACAGCGCGTAAACTACCGCCTCGGCGGCTACTACAGCAACGACTACATCAAGGTGGGCGACAACGGCGTGCGCGAATACGGACTGTCGCTCGGCTTCGGACTGCCCGCGCCATCGTCGAAAACCATGGTGAACCTCAGTTTCGAATACCGCCACCGCCAGGCCCACCCCGCCCCGCTGGTGAAGGAAAACTACTTCGTGGTGACCCTCGGCGTGAACTTCAACGAGCTCTGGTTCTTCCGCAACAAGCTGCGCTAAGCCCCGGTACCACAATCCCACGTTCCCAACCGTCAAGATGGCTTCCGGACACAAAATGCACATGCGGCTTCTGCCGCTGATCGCCATGATGGCGGCTGCCGCCGCAGCCGTCACATCTGCATGTTCCGACGATAAGCGCGAAACAATCTCCATCTCGGCCGACCCGGAGACATTCCCGACCATGCGTACCGTCAACGTCTCTACCCTCATCAGCGACTCGGGCTACACACGCTACCACATCACCACCCCGCTCTGGCTGATGTATGAGGAAGCCGCCGAGCCCCACTGGAACTTTCCCGGAGGCCTCTTCATCGTGCAGTTCAACGATTCCATGCAGGAAAGCGGCATATTCACCGCCGACACCGCCACATACTTCAGCCTCAAGAAGATATGGCGTTTCGACCGCAACGTGCGCATGAAGAACATCGACGGCGACCGCTTCCGCACCCAGCAGCTCTTCTGGGACCAGAACACGAGAAAAGTCTACTCCGATTCGTTCATACACATAGAGCGCGCCGACCGCACCATCGAGGGCTACGGCTTCATCTCCAACGAGAGCATGACCGACTACACCATCCGCCGGCCCTCGGGCATTTTCCCCACCAATGCTTTCATGGGCGGCGACGGGCGCGACAAGAACTCATCGCCGGACGCCGCCACACCCCCGGCTCCCGACAACACCAACAACGACAACAACACACCCCATCAGCAGTGATCGACACTTCCTGGCTCATAATCACAATCATCTCCCTGGCATTCTCCGCCCTCTTCTCGGGCATCGAGATAGCCTTCGTCACCTCCGACCGCGTGCGCGTGGAGCTCGACATCCAGAAGGGAGGCTTCATCGGCCGAGTATTTAACATATTCTACTCCCGGTCGGAATTCTTCATCTCCACCATCCTGGTGGGCAACAACATCATGCTCGTGATCTACGGCATGGGCGCCGCCAAGATGATCGAGCCGTGGCTCGAAGGTATCTACCCCAACCAGGCCTTCGTGCTCATCTGCCAGACGCTCATCTCCACCGGCATCATCCTGCTCACCGGCGAGTTCCTCCCCAAATCCATATTCCGCATCAACCCCAACCGCTCGATGCGCGTGGTGGCACCGCTCTCGGCCTCGTTCTATTTCATCCTCTATCCCATCTCGCTCTTCACCACCTGGCTCTCCAAGGCCCTGATGAAGATTTTCGGCATACGCAGTGAAAACGTCAAGCTCGGCGCCATATCCATCGGCGACCTCAACGAATACCTCGAGCAGACCATCGACGAGACCGCAGCCGAGCAGACCGAAGTCGAAAACGAGGTGAAGATTTTCCACAACGCTCTCGACTTCTCCGAGACACATCTGCGCGACTGCATGATTCCGCGCAACGAAATAGTGGCCGTCGACATCGACGAAACCTCCCGCCAGCAGCTCAGCGAACTTTTCACCAGCTCCGGCCGTTCAAAAATCATAGTATACCGCGAGGATATCGACAACGTGCTCGGCTACATCCACGTCAGCGAGCTATTCCAGCCCGAATGCGACTGGCGCGAACATCTCAAGCCCGTGGTCTACGCCCCGGAGACCCTCATGGCCAATAAGATGATGCGCCGGCTTCTGGCCGAAAAGCGTTCCATCGCCATCATCGTCGACGAGTTCGGAGGAACCGCCGGTATGGTCACCCTCGAGGACCTCGTGGAGGAGATTTTCGGCGACATACAGGACGAACACGACACCACACGCCTTGTAGAGCGCACCATAGCTCCCGACACCTACGAATTTTCCGGCCGTATAGAAATCGAATATCTCAACGACAAATACCACCTCGACATACCCGAGGACGACGAATACCAGACCCTTGCGGGCTACATTCTATGCAAGACCGGCCAGATTCCTGCCGTCGGAGCCATAGTGGAACTCGACAGTTTCCGCCTCGAGGTTGTCGAGAAATCGGCCAACCGCCTGGAGCTCATCCGCCTCACGGTAATCGACCGCCAGCCCAAAAATTGAATGAAAGAATTAGTAATCAGCAAAGAAACCACCGAACGCGCAGTGCTCGTGGGCCTCATTACCCAGCAGCAGAGCGAACAAAAGGTGAAGGAATATCTCGACGAACTTGAATTTCTCGCCGACACGGCCGGCGCGCAGGTTGTGGCACGCTTCACCCAGAAGGTGGAGAACCCCAATCCTCGCACGTTTGTCGGTCAGGGCAAACTGGCTGAAATCAAGGAATTCGTAGAGAAAAACGAAATAGGAATGGCCATTTTCGACGACGATCTCTCGTCGAAGCAGGTGGCCAATATCGAACAGGAGCTGCAGATCAAGATTCTCGACCGCTCCAGCCTGATTCTCGACATTTTCGCCAAGCGCGCGCAGACCGCCACGGCCAAGACGCAGGTCGAACTTGCACAGTACCAGTATCTTCTCCCACGCCTGACGCGTATGTGGACCCACCTTGAGCGCCAGCGCGGCGGTATCGGCATGCGCGGTCCCGGCGAAACGCAGATCGAGACCGACCGACGCATAATCCTGCGCCGCATCTCGCTGCTCAAGGAGGAGCTGCGCGACATCGACCGCCAGAAGACGCTCCAGCGCAAAAACCGTGGCAAGCTCACCCGTGTAGCCCTCGTGGGTTACACCAACGTGGGCAAATCCACGCTGATGAACTTGCTGAGCAAGAGCGATGTATTCGCCGAAAACAAGCTTTTCGCCACGCTCGACACCACCGTGCGCAAGGTCACGATCGAAAACCTCCCCTTCCTGCTCACCGATACCGTCGGCTTCATCCGCAAGCTCCCCACCCATCTGGTAGAGTCGTTCAAGTCGACCCTCGACGAGGTGCGCGACGCCGACCTGCTCGTCCATGTGGTCGACATAAGCCATCCGCAATTCGAGGAGCAGATCGAGGTTGTCAACAAGACCCTCGCCGAGGTCTGCGGCTCCGCCGACAAACCGATGATTGTGGTTTTCAACAAGATAGACGCGTATACCCACGTTCCCAAGGATGACGACGACCTCACGCCGCGCACCCGCGCGAACATTCCGCTCGAAGAACTGAAAACCACCTGGATGAACCGCCTCGAGCAGGGCAACTGTGTATTTGTCTCGGCAAAAAAAGGTATCAATATCGACGAATTGAAGGACGCCATCTACGCCAAGGCGCGCGAAATCCACTCCCAGCGCTTCCCCTACAACGATTTCCTCTACCAGAAATACGACGACCTCGAACTCCCCGCTCCGGAAACTTCAGCCACATCCGACACATCAGAAACACCACAATAACCCATCTCCCTCCCGCTCATTATCGCCAATGGAATCAGAATCAACCAAATACGCCGCCAATGGCGACGCCATGCAGTGGCGTCGGCTGATCAGCGACCGCCGCTTCGGCATGGAGGACTACCACCGCACCGACGGCGGCAGCGGCACGCGCTCTGATTTCCAGCGCGATTTCGACCGGCTGGTGTTCTCCTCACCCTTCCGCCGGCTGCAGAACAAGACGCAGGTATTCCCCCTTCCGGGCAGTATATTCGTCCACAACCGCCTTACCCACAGCATGGAAGTATCGTCGGTGGGCCGGTCGATGGCCAACGTGATAGCCGGCGCCCTGCGCCCGCGCTACGCCGACACGCCCGACGCCGTGGCTCTCGACTCCATCGGCGAAATTGTCGGCGCGGCCTGTCTGGCCCACGACCTCGGCAACCCTCCCTTCGGCCATTCGGGCGAGACGGCCATCTCCACCTTCTTTTCCGAAGGCGCCGGTGCCGACCTCCAGGCCGAGCTTATCCCCGAGCAATGGGCCGACCTGATCCATTTCGAAGGCAACGCCAACGCCCTGAGGCTGCTGACCCACCAGTTCAACGGCCGACGCAAGGGAGGTTTCGCCATGACCTACAGCATGCTGGCCTCCATCGTGAAATACCCCTTCAGTTCCACCATGGCCGGCACACGCAATAAATTCGGATTTTTCACCACCGAGCGCGAGGCGTTCGGCCGCATCGCCGCGCATCTCGGGCTACTGCAGTCGGAACAAACGCCACTCGGAGTGCGCTACGCCCGCCATCCGCTGGTCTACATTGTCGAGGCCGCCGACGACATCTGCTACGAGGTAATGGACATCGAGGACGCCCACAAGCTCAAGATTCTTCCCACTGCCGAGGTGAAGCAGCTGCTGCTCGATTTCTTCGACCAGGAGCGTCAGCGCCGCTGCCTGGAGGTGATGGCGATGATTTCCGACCCCAACGAACAGATAGGCTATCTCCGTTCGGGCGTAATCGGGCTGCTCGTGGAGAGCTGCGCGAATGCCTTCGTGGAGCATGAACAGGAGATTCTTCGCGGACGCTTCCAGGGGCAGCTGCTCAAGCACGTGCCCGAGCGCGTGCGCCGCGCCTACGAAGCCTGCAACGCCCTGTCGTGGGAGCGGATATACCGCGCCCCCGACGTGGTCGACATCGAGCTGGCAGGCAACCGCATCATCACCTTCCTGATGGAGAAACTGATTCACGCCGTGCGCAACCCTCAGCTCAACTACTCGCGCCTGCTGCTCTCGCAAGTGCCCCAGCAATACGACGTTCACGCCGACGACCTTTTCACAAAAATCCAGGCCGTGCTCGACCACATCTCGGGCATGACCGACGTCTACGCCCTCGACCTCTACCGCCGCCTCAACGGCCTGAGCCTTCCGGCCGTATAATCAATCCCCAAGCGCTCTTTTTCAGGCGTTTCCCTCTATTTTGTTTTCGTGCCGGGCGCTTGCGTCCGGGTTAAATATATCCAATATGCATCGCCTTCTCTCATACCTGCTCTTTCTGATCTGGCTTCCCGCCGCGGCCCTCACAACCAAAGATATAGACAACGTACACGTTGCCGACCGCACGCGCTTCGTAAGCGATATGGCCGGCGCCATGAGCGCGCCTGCGCGCGCCCGGGCCGACTCCCTGCTCCAGTCGATATGGCGCCAGACCTCGGCCGAGCCGGTTGTGGTAATCGTCCCCTCGCTCGACGGCGAGGATATCGACGACTTCGCCACTGAGTTATTCTCCGACTGGGGAATCGGCAAGGACGACCGCGATAACGGCGTGCTGATGCTAATCTCCATCGGCGACCGGAAGGCGGTGATTCGCACCGGTTACGGCACCGAGGGTATATTGCCCGACGTGGTCTGCGGCCGCATTATCCGCAATGAGATGGCCCCGCGCTTCCGCGAGGACGACTACGACGGCGGTATTCTCGCCTCCCTGCAGACCATGCAGGCGGCAATGACCTCCGACGAGGCCCGCGCCTGTCTCTTATACACATCTGACGC
>UREH01000091.1 GCA_900546835.1 uncultured Porphyromonadaceae bacterium | reverse complement strand
GCATCGACGCCCGCGCCCTGACAAATCATCTGCGCGAGAAAGGGTCGATGCTCGGCAAGATTTATTTCGAGAGCCCCGACGAAGTTGAATTCTCCGACCCCAACGCCGAGAACCTCATAGCCGCCGTAAGCTGCACCGAGCCGGAAATCCACGGCGAAGGGGGGGAAACCATCGTGCTGGTGGACTGCGGCACGAAATTCAATATTATCCGATGCCTCACCCGTCGCGGAGTGAAGGTGATACGCGTCCCCTGGGACTATGATTTCACCAACATCCCCTACGACGGGCTATTCATATCCAACGGTCCGGGCAACCCCGACTTCGCCGAGGCCACTGTGGCCAATATCCGCAAGGCGATGGCCACCGGCAAGCCAATCTGCGGTATCTGCATGGGCAACCAGCTGCTGGCCAAAGCCGCCGGAGCCACTACCTACAAACTTAAGTACGGCCACCGCAGCCACAACCAGCCCGTGCGCATGGCCGGGACAAACACCTGCTACGTAACTTCGCAGAACCACGGATTCGCCGTCGACGACACTACACTCCCCTCCGACTGGGAACCGCTCTTCGTCAACATGAACGACGGGACCAACGAGGGTATCCGCCACCGCACGATGCCCTGGTTCTCTGCCCAGTTCCACCCCGAGGCATCGTCGGGTCCGCGCGACACGGAATTCATCTTCGACAAGTTCCTCCAGATGGTGCGCGACCATAAGAACAAATAAGACTCCCACAACCCACACTCACTTCCCTACACCACACAGCGGCATGGAAAAGAAAATCAGCAAAGTAATACTGCTGGGCAGCGGCGCCCTGAAAATCGGCGAAGCCGGCGAGTTCGACTATTCCGGCTCCCAGGCTCTCAAAGCCATGAAAGAGGAGGGCATCGCCACGGTGCTCATCAATCCGAACATCGCCACCGTGCAGACCTCCAGCGGGTTTGCCGACAAAATATACTTCCTGCCGGTAACGCCCTACTTCGTGGAGCGCGTGATAGAAAAAGAGCGCCCCGACGGCATTCTTCTGGCCTTCGGAGGGCAGACCGCGCTCAACTGCGGTGTTGAGCTTTATGAGTCGGGCGTACTGGAACGCTATGGTGTAAGCGTGCTCGGCACCCCCGTACAGGCCATCAAGGACACGGAGGACCGGGAACTCTTCGTGCGCAAACTTGACGAAATCGACGTAAAAACCATAAAGAGCGAGGCCGTGAGCACTACCGCGCAGGCTCTCGAGGCAGCCGAACGCCTCGGCTACCGGGTGATCGTGCGCGCCGCCTATGCCCTCGGAGGCCTCGGTAGCGGCTTCTGCGACAACGCCGAGGAGCTTACCGCGCTCACTGAGAAAGCATTCTCGTTTTCGCCACAGGTGCTCGTGGAGAAATCGCTCAAAGGGTGGAAAGAGGTGGAATACGAGGTGGTGCGCGACCGCTACGACAACTGCATCACCGTCTGCAACATGGAAAACTTCGATCCGCTGGGCATCCACACCGGCGAATCGATAGTAGTGGCACCCTCGCAGACACTCTCCAACGACGACTACCACTTCCTGCGCGAACTCGCCATAAAGATTATCCGTCATATAGGCATCGTGGGCGAATGCAACGTGCAGTATGCCTACGACCCCGACTCGATGGACTACCGCGTAATCGAGGTAAACGCCCGACTCAGCCGCTCGTCGGCTCTGGCATCGAAAGCTACAGGCTATCCCCTGGCTTTCGTGGCCGCAAAACTCGGACTCGGCTACGGACTGTTCGAGCTGAAGAACTCCGTGACGAAAGATACCACCGCTTTCTTCGAGCCGGCACTCGACTATATCGTCTGCAAGATTCCTCGCTGGGACCTCGGCAAATTCCATGGCGTAAGGCGCCAGATCGGTTCGTCGATGAAATCCGTCGGCGAGGTTATGGCCATCGGACGCACCTTCGAGGAGGTAATCCAGAAAGGCCTGCGCATGATCGGTCAGGGTATGCACGGCTTCGTCGGCAACCGCGACTTCGAAGTGGCCGACATGGACGAAGCCCTGCGCGAGCCCACCGACAAGCGCATCTTCGTGGTGGCCAAGGCCATGCGCGAGGGGTATACCGTGGAGCGCATCCACGAACTGACGAAAATCGACCGCTGGTTTCTCGAAAAACTCCACCACATAATCGCCACCGAGCGCGAGCTCGAGGCAGTCGACAGTTTCGACGCCCTTACCGAGGCGCTGCTGCGTACCGCCAAGCAGCAGGGCTTCAGCGACTTCCAGGTGGCCCGTGCCATCCGCAAGAACGCCTTCGACTCCATAGCCGACGGCCTGGCCGTGCGCGCCCTGCGCAAGCAGTTCGGCATCGTGCCCGTGGTAAAACAGATCGATACCCTCGCGGCCGAATATCCCGCGATGACCAACTACCTCTACCTCACCTACAACGGTTTGACCAACGACGTGGAATACCTGCACGACCACCGCTCGGTGGTGGTGCTCGGGTCCGGCGCCTACCGCATCGGCTCGTCGGTGGAATTCGACTGGTGTTCGGTCAACGCCCTGCTCACCGTGAAAGAGCGCGGATGGCGCTCGGTGATGATCAACTACAACCCCGAGACCGTGTCGACCGACTACGACATGTGCGACCGCCTGTATTTCGACGAACTTACCTACGAGCGTGTGATGGATATCCTCGAACTTGAGCAGCCCCACGGCGTAATCCTCTCGGTAGGCGGCCAGATACCGAACAACCTGGCCACACGCCTCGACGATGCCGGAGTGAACATCCTCGGCACCTCGGCCGAGAGCATCGACAACGCCGAGGACCGCCACAAATTCTCGGCTATGCTCGACCGCCTCGGCATCGACCAGCCGCGCTGGCGCGAGCTGACGAGCTTCGCCGACATCGACGACTTCATACGCGAGGTCGGGTTCCCGGTGCTCGTACGCCCCAGCTATGTGCTTTCCGGCGCTGCAATGAACGTATGCAGCAACGAGGAGGAGCTTCATCGCTTCCTGCGCCTTGCAGCCAACGTGAGCAAGCAGCATCCGGTGGTAGTGTCGGAATTTATCCAGAATGCCAAGGAGATAGAGATGGATGCCGTAGCTCAGAACGGCGAGATCAAACTTTACGCCATCTCGGAGCATATCGAATTCGCCGGCGTGCACTCCGGCGACGCCACAATCCAGTTTCCGCCACAGAAACTCTATGTGGAGACCTTGCGCCGCATCAAGAAAGTTTCGGCGCAGATAGCCCGCGCGCTCAACATTTCCGGACCCTTCAACATCCAGTTCCTTGCCAAGAACAACGATATCAAGGTGATAGAATGCAACCTGCGCGCCTCGCGCAGTTTCCCGTTCGTCTCCAAAGTGCTGAAGCTCAACTTTATCGAGCTTGCTACACGTGTAATTCTCGGCGAGGAAGTCGAGAAGCCCTCTAAATCGCTGTTCGACCTCGACTACGTCGGCATCAAGGCCTCCCAGTTCAGCTTCTCGCGCCTGCAAGGTGCCGATCCCGTGCTGGGCGTCGACATGGCGTCGACCGGCGAGGTAGGCTGCATCGGCGACGATACCGACGAGGCGCTGCTCAAATCGATGCTCTCGGTCGGACACCGCATCCCGCGCCGCTCTGTGCTGCTCTCCACCGGCACCCCGCGCCAGAAAGCCGACATGCTCGAAGCCGCGCGCATGCTCCATGCCTACGGACTGAAAATCTACGCTACCGAAGGTACATACCGCTTCCTTACGGAGAACGGCGTACCGGCCGTGCGCGTCTACTGGCCTTCCGAGCCCGAAGGTCAGCCGCAGGCGCTCGACCTCATGCACGACAAGCTGATCGACATGGTTGTCAACCTGCCGAAGAATCTCTCGTCGGCCGAACTTTCCAACGGCTATAAAATCCGTCGTGCCGCCATCGACCTCAACATCCCCCTGCTCACCAACGCCCGTCTGGCCTCTACGTTCATCCACGCATTTACCCATCTCAGCCTCGACGACATCAACATCAAGAGCTGGGACGAATATAAATAACCCCGCGCTCCCGGCCGACACCTCGGCAACTCCGACTCATCTGCATGCAATTATGGCTGAACACAATCGACTCGGTAAATGGGGAGAGGAAGAGGTAATCGCCCACCTGGTGAAAAACGGGTATGCCATTGTGGAACACAACTGGCGTATGAACCATCTTGAAATCGACATCATTGCGTCGAAAGGGCGAGATATCGTATTCGTGGAGGTAAAGACGCGCCGCGAGAAAGGAAGTCGCCCGGAAGACGCAATCAACGCCCGCAAAATCAGCAATATGGTGCGTGCGGCCAACGTATATCTCCGCGCCCATCGTGTTGACCTCAACGTGCGCTTCGATGTAGCCGCCATCTCGGGCGACCCACACGACTTCGAACTTCTCTACATGGAGGACGCCTTCCGCGCCCCCCTCCGCACCTACCGCTGATTCCCATAGCGCAGAAAGCGGTCGGCGCATGGTTCTGGAACTATGCGGAACACCGACACTCCTTTGATGAAATCAAACATCGCCACAGAAAGGGGTGACGATGTCGCGGAAGACCGGTATGACTGGAAGATTGATAGAGGGCGACGTGGAATCAGCCTGCAATCCCTTTAGAACACTCCTTCTTCCGTAATAATTTATCGGGCAATTCTTGTCTTCTTGCGTTTTATAGCATTTATAATTTGGAATGGAGATAGTCCGAAAGAAATGCGTAATTTTGCAGTCGATAAAACGCAGTGTAGATTATGGACGCTCAGAATGAAGGTAAAGAGATTACAATAAAGGAAGGGGAAACCACAGAAGCTGCAAAAGGGAAAGAGTATGGGAACGGGAAAGTGGAAAGACATGAGAACTTGAATGGAAGCGAGGAAAGGAACAAGAACTTGAATGGGAATGGGCAAAAGACGAACGGTGAAGCTTCCCGAAAGTTGTGGAACAGGGAGTATATCAAGGTTATGATATGCAACTTTCTGCTATTCTTCGCATTCTATCTGCTGACGCCCCTGCTTCCGCTGTATCTCGACAAGCAGTTCAACGCCGACAAGAGTATGATAGGCCTTGTGCTCTCGGGCTATGTGGTAGCCACACTGCTTGTAAGGCCATTCAGCGGATTTGTGGTCGACTCTTTCGACCGCAAGACGGTGCTGACCATCTGTTTCTTCGCATTCTTTATCTGTTTCACCGGCTACGTCGGAGCAGGCACTCTGCTGATGTTCGCCATCGTGCGCACTCTACACGGCATCCCCTTCGGCGCCACCACGGTGGTAAACAGCACCGTAGCCATCGACGTGCTTCCCTCCTCGCGCCGCAACGAAGGGTTAGGCTTTTACGGACTGAGCAACAATATCGCCATGGCTGTGGCGCCGAGCGCCGGAATCTACATCTATCACGCTACCGACAACTTCATGCTGCTCTTCTGGCTTTCGCTGATACTGGCGTTCGGCGGATTCTACTGCGCCACCAAAGTGAAGCTTCCGGCACGCGAGAAAGTGCAGACCAAGCCGGTGCTGAGCCTCGACCACTTTTTCCTTGGACGTGCGTGGCTGCTTGCCGTAAATATCAGCTTCTTTGGTCTTTGCTGGGGAGTAATGAGCAACTATGTGGCCATCTACGGCAAGACGCAGCTCGGCATCACCGACGGCACCGGAATATTCTTCATGCTGCTCTCGGCCGGACTGATCACCTCGCGCCTCTTCGGCTCGAAGAGCCTCAGGGCCGGAAAAATGACGCGCAACGCCACTGTAGGCGTACTTCTCTCGCTGGCAGGCTATTCGCTTTTCGCATTTGTTGCTACCGAGTGGAGCTTCTATCTCTCCGCACTACTTGTAGGCCTCGGCAACGGGCAGATGTATCCTGCATTCCTGAATATGTTTGTCAAGGTAGCGCACCACAACCAGCGCGGCACGGCCAACTCCTCGATACTGATTTCGTGGGACCTGGGGATGGGCATCGGCATACTGCTCGGAGGCGTGATAGCCGAAAATATCGGATTTTCAGCGGCCTTCCATACCGTGGCGTTCATGCAGGGTGCCGGCGCGCTGCTCTTCATCCTCGCCACCGGCAAATTCTTCGAGCGGCATCGCCTCAACGAGAACTGAAGCAGGGGCGTGTAAAGCGCAGACCACCCGAAATAGAACCGGACGAAGACAAATAGATAAGGCTATAATCTACTTGTTGTCTACGGGTTTTGACTAAATGGTTGGCCGTCAGAGTGTAGGGATACCGACACGTATATCGTAACCATAGACAACGGGTGCAGGAATAATACCATAGGAAGATACACAAGAATAAAGAGGTGGGTCGAGAATCGGGATTCTGACCCACCGCCCTATCAGCATTCAGTCGGGGAAGGGCAACGTCGGGGCGCTGGCGCCACCGGTAATGGCCTTCCGGACCATTATATTTTCAGTCTGGCAAAACTTACTTGCTCTCGGGAGCCTCAACGCCGGCGATTTCCGGATCAATGAGGATGCGGCCGCAGTATTCGCAGACGATAATCTTCTTGTGCATCTTGATTTCGAGCTGCTTCTGCGGGGGGATACGGTTGAAGCATCCGCCGCAGGCGTTGCGCTGGATGTAAACCACACCCAGACCGTTGCGGGCATTTTTGCGGATGCGCTTGAAGGCATTGAGCGTATAGGCGTCGATTTTCGGCTCGAGCTCCTTGGCCTGCTGACGGAGGCGCTCCTCGTCCTGACGGGTTTCGGAAACAATCTCCTCGAGTTCGGCACGCTTTTCGGCGAGCACGTGCTCGGTGTCCTGAATGCTCTCTTCGGTCGCCTTGATTTCAGCCGTCTTGTTCTCGATCTGGCGTGAATAGTCGTTGACGTGTTTCTCGCCAAGCTCGATTTCGAGGGTCTGGAACTCCACTTCCTTGGTGAGAAGGTCGAACTCGCGGTTATTGCGCACGTTGTCGAGCTGCTCCTTATAGGTGGCGATTTTGCTCTGCGAATCAGCGATTTTCTGGCGCTCCTTCACGAGTTTGTCGTTGAGGGCGGCGATTTCGGCCTTGTAGTTTTCGATACGGGTGTGCAGGCCGGCCAGATTGTCTTCAAGGTCCTTCACTTCGAGGGGCAGCTCACCACGGATGGTTTTGATGCGGTCGATTTCGGTAAGGATTGTCTGAAGCTCGTAGAGCGATTTCAGGCGGCTCTCAACCGAGAGTGCTTCGGTTTTGGTGTTTTCGGTAGCCATTATTTAAATAAAAAAACTGAAATGTTCGTGGGGACAATATTCCGGCCGATGCCGGAGGAGTCAATCACAGACAAGCCACGGGGTTGTGGCAGGCCTGCGATTTTGCGACTGCAAAGTTAGGGAATTTTTCTGTTAAAATTTCCAAAAAAATCTGCGTAGCGCATTGCTCCGTCTCATAATGACCGGCATCGACAAGCAGAATGCGGTCGGCATGGTCGAGCATCTGATTGTGCTTGCAGTCGGCTGTGAGGTAGACCTGCGCACCGGCGGCGATAGCCTCGGGCACAAACTCACCGGCGGCACCTCCGCAAAGAGCCACGCGACTGATGGCCACGTCGGGCACCGGCAGGCTGTAGCGGAGGGCAACAGATCCGAAAACCGCCTTGACGAACTGAAGGAATCGCATCGGCTCCATCGGCTGGGGGAGATTGCCTACCGCGCCCAGCCCCTCCTGCGCACCCGGGCGGGAGGGCACGAGCACCTTCACGTCGGTGAGGCCGAGCATACGGGCCATACGGCGCGAGATACCGCCTACGGCAGCATCCAAAGCAGTATGCGAAGAATAGATGCAGATGCCGGATTGAATGGCCTTGGCGAGGACCACCTCCGGACGATTGCGGCCGGCCACGCACTTCACTCCGTGAAACAGCAGCGGATGGTGAGTAATGACGAGATTACAGCCACGGGCAATAGCCTCGTCGATCACATCGGCGGTTGCATCGACGCAGAGCAGCGCTCCGGAGGCCTCGGCACCGACATCGCCAACCTGCAGGCCGGAATTGTCGTAGCTCTCCTGCAGATGCAGGGGAGCTACGCATTCTATTGCCTCGATAACTTCTTTTATCTTCGGCATATCGTATTATTTTTCTTCCTTGGGAGCGAGGGCGAGCTGGAGCTCGTCGAGCTGCTTCTGGTCGAGCGCGGCAGGCGCTTCGAGCATCACGTCGCGACCGGAGTTATTCTTCGGGAAAGCGATGCAGTCGCGGATGCTGTCGAGACCGGCGAAGAGCGAAACCCAGCGGTCGAGACCATAGGCGAGACCTCCGTGAGGGGGCGCGCCATACTTGAAGGCGTTCATAAGGAAGCCGAACTGCTCCTGGGCCTTTTCGGGGGTGAAACCGAGAATCTCGAACATCTTTGCCTGAAGCGCGGCATCGTGGATACGGATTGAGCCGCCACCGACCTCTACGCCGTTGACAACCATATCGTAAGCATCGGCGCGGACATCCTCCGGACGGCTATCGAGCAGGGGAATATCCTCTTCCTTAGGATGAGTGAACGGATGATGCATAGCCATAAGGCGCTGCTCTTCGTCGCTCCACTCGAACATCGGGAAGTCGACTACCCAGAGGCATGCGAACTTGTTCTTGTCGCGCAGGCCAAGGCGGTTGCCCATTTCGAGACGCAGTTCGCAGAGCTGCTTGCGCGTCTTCATGGCATCGTCGCCACTGAGAATGAGAATGAGGTCGCCCTGCTCGGCGCCGAAGGCCTCCTTCATTTTCTGGAGCGTTTCCTGAGTGTAGAATTTGTCGACCGACGACTTGACTGTTCCGTCGGGCTCGATGCGGGCGTAGACCATCCCCTTGGCGCCGATCTGCGGACGCTTCACGAACTCAGTGAGCTGATCAATCTGCTTGCGGGTATAGTTTGCAGCCCCCTTGGCGCAGATGCCGCCAATATATGCGGCGTTGTCGAACACACTGAAACCTGAGCCCTTGAGGATATCCATCAGTTCGACGAACTCCATGCCGAAACGGAGGTCTGGCTTGTCGGAACCGTAGTATTTCATCGCGTCGACCCAGGGCATACGCTGGAACGGTTCGGTAAGTTCTACGCCGCGAAGCTCCTTGAAAAGATGTTTGGCCATCCCCTCGAAAAGCTCGATGATGTCGTTCTGCTCCACGAAACTCATCTCGCAGTCGATCTGGGTGAACTCCGGCTGACGGTCGGCGCGGAGGTCTTCGTCGCGGAAGCATTTCACAATCTGGAAATAGCGGTCCATACCCGACACCATCAGCAACTGCTTGAGAGTCTGAGGCGACTGTGGCAGAGCATAGAAGCAACCGGGATTCATACGCGAGGGAACCACGAAGTCGCGGGCTCCCTCCGGAGTAGAGCCGACAAGCATCGGAGTCTCGATTTCAAGGAAACCCTTCGAATCGAGATAGCGGCGCACCTCCATGGTCATGCGGGGACGCAGTTCGAGATTGCGGCGCAC
>UREH01000090.1 GCA_900546835.1 uncultured Porphyromonadaceae bacterium | reverse complement strand
GCTCAGTGTCTCGTGGGCTCGGAGATGTGTATAAGAGACAGCTCTACAACCACGCGCTGACCCGGCTCGAGGCCGCCGGTAACGATAAACTGCTTGCCGTCGTTCTCTGGAGCAATGGTGATGGCCGTGCTGACGGTTTTGTTCGAATCGTTGACCACATATACGAACCGACGGTCCTGAACCTCGAACGTAGCCTTCTGAGGCACGAGGATTACGTTTTCCTTATGATTGGGAATCAGAATCATGCCCGTGGAGCCGCTGCGGAGCATTCCGTTGATGTTCTTGAAGCGGGCACGCACGTTGGCGGCGCCGGTCGAGTTGTCGATTACGCCGCTTACGGTGGCTACTTTGCCGGCCTCGGGATAAATCGTGCCGTCGGAAAGCTGGAGCTGCACTGCGGGCATCTGGGCGATGGCAGTGTTAAGCGCGATCTTGCCGCCGTCGGTCATTTCCAGAATGTCCTTTTCGTTAAGCGAGAAGTAGGCGTACACGTCGCTGTTGTCGCTCACGGTGGTGAGAGGCGTTACCATCGAGGGCGATGCGAGCGAGCCCTCGCGGTTGGGAATCGAGCCTACGAAGCCGTCGGAGGGAGCGGTAACAACCGTGTAGCTCAGATTCTTGCGGGCTGTTACGAGAGCCGCCTGAGCCTGGCTCAGCGAGGCCTCGGCCTGCGCGAGCTGGTTCTTGGCCAGCTGGTTCTCATATTCGCTGATTATATTTTTGTCGAAAAGGCGCTGCTTGTTGGCAGCCGTCAGCTTGGCGCTTTCAAGAGCGGTCTTTGCAGAGGCAACGGCCGCCTGGGCCTGCTCCACTGCAGCCTGATACTGCACCTGGTCGAGCGTGAAGAGTGTCTGACCCTTGCTCACGCGCTGACCCTCGTCAACATGTACTTTTGTGATGAAACCCGATACCAGCGGGCGTACCTCGATGTCTGTCTTACCCTTGATGGTGGCCGAATAGGCGCTGTTGAGGTCGGAAGCGCCCTGCTCTACGGTCATTACGCCGATTTGGGGAGCCGCACCGGCCCCGGCCATCTGCTGGGCGTCTTTTTTGCCGCACGATGTGAAAGTGAGGAAAGTCGCGGAAACCACTGCGAAAGCGGCCAGCGAATGCAATTTGCAATTCATCATTTTCTGCTTGTTTAATTTATTTTACCTATTGTAGTTTATTTTCTCGGTTAGTCAGTCAACTTCATACCTGTTTCTCACTGGTCAGTCAACTTGAAGTTTATTTCTCAGTTGGTCGGTCAACTTGATGCTTGTTTTTCAGTTGTCCAGTCGGTCAGATGCTCCAGCGCTTTCAATCCCTCCCCGCTGGAAGGCGTCATCTTGTAGGGATGCACCCTGGGGCATCCGCCGTTGTCCGAAAATTTCCATCGGGCAACCTGCATCCGCACGCGCCTAACATCCCCCAATCTAAACGATTGCAAAATTACTCACTTTTCAAATCACGAAATATGATTTTTGTCATATTTGCCGCGAGTTTAACCATGTTTAACCAAAAGCATTAACAAATCTCTCTTCCAATCTCTCGACCGAAGCCCCGCTTCCAATCTCTCAGCGCACCCCCCTGTTCTCTCAGCAACCATCCCTCTGTTTAACATTCTTCTGTTTTAAGAGCCTTCTTTGCGGATGGCTCTGATTTGTTTGTGCTCCGGGCTTTATCCCGGCTCATTCCCTCCGGCCGTGCCTGAGAGTCCTTCTGCTTTATCCCGCTCGGCTCCGGTATGGATACAAAAAAAAGAATGAGTAACCATAAACCGAAGTTTATAAATTACTCATTCTCCTCTCTCTCCTGCGGTGCGGACGAGACTCGAACTCGCGACCCCCGGCGTGACAGGCCGGTATTCTAACCGACTGAACTACCGCACCAGAAGAATTTTGATGCTTGACGGGAGATTTTTGTAAGCCGCCGGCCTCGCTCGGCTCGGTTGGGGTTTGGCTTTCTTCCCGTTTGCGGATGCAAAGTTAGCAACCTTTTTCGATTCCGCAAAATATTTTCTGAAATTTTTTCAAAAATCCGTGGATTTTCTTTCCGAAGCCGCCTTTCAAGGGCTTTCTGTGGCCTTTAAGGCCTCATCCGGCCTCTGGCGGCCGCTCTGTGAAGGTGCATCAGCAGCGGCCTTCAGGTCGGCTTACTTTTTCTTGGCGTCGTCGGCCGTTTCCTCGGCCTTGGCGGGATTCGCTTTCTTATATTTTGCGTTCAGACCCTCGATTATGTCGTTGGTGATGTCGAGCGCAGGGTTGAAGAGCTCGCCAGGAGCGTAGAGAAGGATGGCGTCGTAGTGGCGGGTCTTGTTATATTCTGCAAGGAAATTGTTGAGCGAGTCGATAAACTCCTCCTGCTGGCGCAGGGCGTCCTCCTGAGCACGCTGCTGGAGCGAACCGAGGTAGTTCTGGGCGGCCTGCTGTTTTTTGTTGAGCTCGGCCACGTCGGCGTTGTACGATGCCTCCGAGAGGTAGCCGTTGTTCTGCATCTTCTGCTGGATCGAGGCCGCAAGGCGGTTGAGTTCGCCTTCGCGCGAGCGCTGGGCGTTCTGAAGCTCGGTCATGGTGCGCAGATTGGCTTCGTTGAAGGTCTTCACAAGCTCGTAGTTGGCCATCACCGAGTCCATATTGTAGTAGCGGATATTGGTGGTGGGTTCAAACGACTCGGATTCCACCTTCACCGTTTTCTTTTCCGTCTTTTCTGCATCGGCTTTCTTTTCGTTGCCTGAGCATGCGGAAATCATTACGGCTGCAAGTGCGGCTGCAGCGTAGGCTGTTTTTTTCATGCGTTTTTATGGTGTTGTTTTTTTATTTCTTTTTCCTTGCTATCTCCTTCAGGTCGTGGGAATGACCCTCCGGAAACTTCCCGCCTCTTACGAAGAGCGCCTTCACACCGAGCAGCAGTACGGCCAGGGCTATCAATCCGATTGATATTGCTATGAGCTTCATATGCACGGGGCTCGGAACGAGGGATAATTGTATGGTCTGTTTTCTTCCTTATGCGGAGGAAAAGGCAGGCTCTCCGCCGCGTTGACTGCGCAAATATAGGAAACATAGCTTGATTTTTCGCCATAAGTAAATTTTATTTTGTAACTTAGGGGGTGAGAAACCATATCTTTTAACAGATTTTTCCATTCTCAAACTTATTTTAAACGCTCTCCAACCCATTGCATAAACCACATCGGTTACATCCGCAACATCAGAAACATTATAACACCACCCGAACATGCAAGTAAAAGACCTTCAGCCCAAGGCTGTCTTCGGGATTTTCGATGAAATCACCAAAATCCCCCGCCCCTCCAAGAAGGAGGAGAAAATACGTCAGTTCATTCTCGACTATGCCAAAACCCACGGCATCGACGCCCATGCCGACCGCATCGGCAACGTGATTCTCCGCAAACCCGCCACTCCCGGCCATGAGAACGCTCCCACGCTCATCCTCCAGGGCCACATGGATATGGTATGCGAGAGCAACGACAAGAGTTTCGACTTCACCACCACTCCAATCCATACCATCGTCGACGGCGAGTGGGTGCGGGCCGACGGAACTACCCTCGGCGCCGACAACGGCATCGGCGTGGCTGCCGCTCTGGCCGCTCTTACCGATCCCGACCTGGTTCATGGTCCGCTCGAAGTGCTCATCACCATGGACGAGGAGACCGGCATGACCGGCGCCAACAATCTTGAGAAAGGCGAGCTTACGGGCACCATGCTCATCAACCTCGACTCCGAAGACGACGCCGAGGTGTTCGTAGGCTGCGCCGGCGGCATCGACACCGTGGCTACGTTCCACTACAGCCGCTCTTTCGCCCCGGCCGACTTCCACTATTTCAAGTTCGACGTGCGCGACGGCCTCGGAGGCCACTCCGGAGGCGACATCCATCTCGGACGCGCCAATGCCAACAAGCTCGTGGCCCGCTTCCTCTTCAACCTCATGAAGAAAGGCGAAGTCGAGATCTGCGAAATCGACGGCGGCAACCTCCGCAACGCCATTCCGCGTGCGGCCCACGTGGTTTTCGGTGTCCACACCTCTAAGAAGGAGGATGTCCGCATCGCCTTCAATCAGTATGTGGCCGACATAGAGAAGGAATACAAGGGGCTGGAGACGACCCTCAAACTTTCGCTCGACAGCGTCGACAAGCCCGATTTCACCGTCGACAGCGCCACCTCGCGCAATCTCATCCTCGCGCTCTACTGCGCCCCCCACGGAGTGATTTCCATGAGCCGCGACATCGAAGGCCTCGTAGAGACCTCCACCAACCTCGCATCCGTCAAGATGGCCGACGGCGGTCGCATCCTCGTCACCACTTCCCAGCGCTCCAGCGTCGATTCGCGTAAATTCGACATCGCCGACCAGGTAGAGGCCGTATTCACTCTCGCCGGCGCTACCGTAGAGCATGGCGAAGGCTACCCCGCATGGACGCCCAACCTCGATTCCACCGTGATGCGTCTGGCTTCCGATGCTTACGAGGAGCTTTACGGCAAGCGTCCCGCCATCAAGGCAATCCACGCCGGCCTGGAGTGCTCGCTCTTCCAGCAGAACTATCCCGGCCTCGACATGGTGTCGTTCGGTCCGACGCTGCGCGACGTGCATTCTCCCTCCGAACGCATGCATATTCCCGCCGTAGAGCGCTTCTGGGGTCAGCTCCGCCGCACTATCGAGAAGGTGGCCGACCTCCGCAAATAAGCGGTCGCCAACCTTCTCCTTTCTTTCTCCACCTTAAACCTAACCACTGATGCCTATGGGTAATTCCCACAAAATCAGCGCTGCGCTATCCATAATGTTCCCGGCCTCACTTCTGCTGGCCGGGAGCATTTTCACTTCTTATGCCGACACGCGCCGCGCATCCGCGCATCCCGCTCCTTCGGCCGCTCCGGCCGATACCATGGAATCCCGGCAGGCCGCTCTCCCCGCCCGGTCGGCAATCTCCCTGCTGGCAGCCGACGTCGACACCACCGACCTCGAGGAGGTCGAGCTACCTTTCCGCACGATTGTTGAGGAAGTGCCCGATGTCGACCCTGTGGCGTGGGCGGATACAGCATTGTTCCATTTCCACAATACCGCCACCGACAGTCGATATCTCCGTCTCACCGACGACGACTACCGCACCGTAGCCGAGGAGCTCGGCGTGGAGACCGCCGCCATCAAGGCCGTAGTCGATATCGAGGCGGGACCCTCCCACAAGGGTTTCTGGAAGCCCGGCAAACCGCTTATCAACTTCGACCTCTCGATGTTCCAGCAGTTTGCACGCAGGCGCGGAGTGTCGCTCGAAAAGGCCCGCAAGAGCTCCCCGGTGATTTTCCGCAAACCCGACCGGGCCAAATATGGCTCCTATCAGGGTGCACAGTATGCGCGTCTGGAGGCCGCCGCGAAAATCTGCAAGCCCCTTGGCGTGGAGAGTTGTTTCTGGGGGATGTTTCAGATCGGAGGGTTCAACTGGCGTAAATGCGGGTGCGACAATATAGAGGAATTCGTCGCTCTCATGGGCCGCTCCGAGCGCGACCAGCTTGAACTGTTCGCCCGCTTCATTGAGAGCAACGGTCTGGTCGAACCTATACGGCAGCATCAGTGGCTTAAGTTTGCACTGCGCTACAACGGGCCCAAGGCCAAGGCGCGAGGCTATCATACACGTCTGGCTTCGGCCTACCGCAAATATAAAAATCAGGAGGCGCGCAGATAGCGCTCCTCCTTGTTGTAAATTAAAGTAATATCCGATGGATTTCTCCGGACTGCATTTCACCGGCCTGCTCCTTGGCATGGCCACATTCCTGATAATCGGCATTTTTCACCCTGTGGTAGTGAAATTCTATTATTGGTTCGGCACCCGCTGCTGGTGGTGGTTCCTCGTTCTGGGCGTTGCGGCGGTGGTGGCGTCGCTGTTTGTCGAGGCAATTATATGGCAGACTCTTCTTGGAGTGCTTGCTTTCTCGTCGTTCTGGACCATCAAGGAGATTTTCGAGCAACGCGAGCGAGTGGCCAAGGGATGGTTTCCCGCCAATCCAAAGCGCCGGGGCCTCGATTAAGAGGGTGCCGGTGTCGCGGCAGTCGGGTCAGATTGTCATCTCGCCGCAGAGCGGATGCTTCATGCTGCGGGCCACCTGGCCGGCGGAAATCCCCGTGCCGAAAAGAAACATAAGCTTTGTGAGGGCGGCCTCGGTGGTGAGGTCGTGGCCTGAAATCACCCCTGCGCGCTCCAGGATATTGCCTGTATAGTAGCGCTTCTGATGCACGCTTCCGTTGGGGCACTGCGTCACGTTGATTACCACTTTGCCGCTTTCCACCGCATCTTTCACCGCCTGCTGGAACCAATCCTCCGTAGGAGCGTTGCCGGCGCCGTAGGTCAGGAGAATCACACCCTGTGTGCCCGGCGTGGCCAGCTGCTGGCGCAGCGATGCCTCAGTGATGCCCGGATGCACATACACTACTATTACGGTAGATTTCATCCCCGTGTGGAGAATAAGCGGACGCTTGTCGCGCACGCGCCAGAGCGCGTCGTGATTGTAGTGGATCGACAGACCGATTTTTGCCAGAGAGGGGTAGTTGTTGCTCTTGAAGGCATTGAAATTGTCGGCGCTCATCTTGGTCGACCGGTTGCCGCGCCACAGATAATTCTCGAAAAGTATGGCAACCTCCTGCACCATCGGTTGGCCGTTGACCGGGTCGCGCTCGGCGGCTATCTGGAGGGCTGTGATGAGGTTTTCCTCGCCGTCGGTGCGCACCTCGCCGATGGGGAGCTGCGAGCCGGTGATTATCACGGGCTTGCTGAGATTTTCGAGCATGAAGCTGAGCGCCGAGGCCGTGAAGGCCATGGTGTCTGTGCCGTGGAGTACCACGAATCCGTCGAACTTCTCGTAGTTCTGCCCGATATGCCTCGCGATCTGCTCCCAGTGAGCCGGATTGATGTCGGATGAGTCGATGGGATGCTTGAACTGTATGTGTTCAATGTCGTAGTCGAGCATGCGGATTTTGGGCACGTTGTCTATAAGGTGGTTGAAATCGAATGGCTTGAGGGTGCCCGTGGCCGGGTCCTCGATCATTCCTATTGTACCGCCGGTATAGATTATAAGGATGCGCGGACGTTTTTCGCTCATTTCCAATACTACAAAAAATCAGAAACTTGAATCCGTGAATTATATGGGAACTATAGGCCCTATAGGGCTTATCTTATAGACTTATACGGCCTACGGGTCTCATATCCTTTGGAGGCGCTATTTTACCTGCGCTCCGGGCTGAACGGCGCCTGTCGGGCCAATCACAGTCAGCGAGCCGTCGGGGTTCTCGGCCGAGAGAATCATTCCCTGGCTCTCGACACCCTTGAGCTTGCGCGGAGCGAAATTGGCCACGAAGCATACCTGCTTGCCTACCAGATCCTCCGGCTTGTAGTATTTGGCGATTCCGCTCACTATGGTGCGGTCGCCCATTCCGTCGTCGATGAGGAACTGAAGGAGTTTGTCGGCCTTGGGCACGCGTTTGCATTCCTTCACGGTGCCTACGCGGATATCGGTCTTGAGGAAATCGTCGAAAGCCACGTCGGGGAGCTGCGGCGCGGGTTTCCAGCTGTTGAGCTTGTTCTCCTCTTTTATGCGGGCCAGGCGGTCGAGCTGCGCCTGGATGGTGTCGTCCTCAATCTTTTCGAAGAGCAGTTCGGGCTGTCCGATGGTGCTCCCGGCGGCGATGAGGCCGGCGCGGCCAAGGTCGGCCCATTTCAGGCCGGTCAGACCGAGCATCCGGCTCAGTTTTTCGGCCGTGAAGGGGAGGAACGGCTCGAAGGCGATAGCCAGGTTGGCGCAGATCTGCAGGGCCGTGTTGAGTATGGTGGCCGTGCGGGCCATGTCGGTCTTGGCCACCTTCCATGGCTCGGTCTCCTGCAGGTAGCGGTTGCCTGTGCGGGCAATGTTCATCGCCTCCTTCAGAGCCTCGCGGAAGTGGAAGTTCTCGAGGTTTTCGGTCAGGCGGCCGCAGGTATCGGCGATTTCAGCCAGTGCGGCCTTGTCGGCCTCCTCGAGGGTGCCGGCGGCCGGCACCGTGCCGTCAAAATATTTGTGGGTGAGAACCACGGCGCGGTTCACGAAGTTGCCGAATATGGCCACAAGCTCCGAATTGTTGCGGTTCTGGAAGTCGCGCCAGGTGAAATCGTTGTCTTTCGTCTCGGGGGCGTTGGCCGTCAGCACGTAGCGCAATACGTCTTGCTTGCCGGGGAAATCCTGCAGATACTCGTGGAGCCAGATGGCCCAGTTGCGCGAGGTAGAGATTTTGTCGCCCTCGAGGTTGAGAAACTCCATCGCCGGCACGTTGTCGGGCAGTTGGAAGCCGTCGCCGTAGGCCATGAGCATCGCCGGGAAGATGATGCAGTGGAACACTATGTTGTCCTTGCCGATGAAGTTTATGATGCGGGTCTCGGGGTTCTTCCAGTATTTCTCCCACGAGTCGGGCAGCAGCTCCTTGGTGTTGGAGATATAGCCGATCGGGGCGTCGAACCATACGTAGAGCACCTTGCCGTCGGCCCCTTCCACCGGAACGGGTACGCCCCAGTCGAGGTCACGGCTCACGGCGCGGGGCTGTAGCCCCAGGTCGATCCACGACTTGCACTGGCCGTAGACGTTCGTTTTCCATTCCTTGTGTCCTTCGAGAATCCAGCGGCTCAGCGCGCCCTCCCAGCGGTCGAGCGGCAGATACCAGTGCTTCGTCTCCTTCAGCACCGGCGTGTTGCCCGTGATGGCGCTCTTGGGGTTGATCAGGTCGGTGGCGTTGAGCGACGAGCCGCACGCCTCACACTGGTCGCCGTAGGCGTTCAGATTGTGGCAGTGGGGGCATTCGCCCGTCACGTAGCGGTCTGCCAGAAACTGGTTGGCCTTCTCGTCGAAAAGCTGCATCGACGTCTTCTCCACGAACTGCCCGTTGTCGTACAGCCGGCGGAAGAACTCCGACGCCGTGGCCTCGTGGATGGAGGAAGTGGTGCGCGAATAGATGTCGAAACTGATGCCGAGACCTTCAAACGAATCCTTGATGATTTTGTGATAGCGGTCAACGATATCCTGGGGTGTCACCCCCTCTTTTTTAGCCTTGATCGTGATGGGCACACCATGCTCGTCGGAGCCTCCGATCATCACCACATCCTCGCCGCGCAGGCGCAGAAAGCGGGTATAGATGTCGGCGGGCACATATACGCCGGCCAGATGGCCGATGTGAACAGGGCCGTTTGCATAGGGGAGGGCGGTCGTAACGAGCGTACGTTTGAAGTTCTTCGTCATATCAGTCTGCAAATTATAAATCAAGTCAGTGTGCCGAAGGCGCAGGGATGCGCCTTTTTCGGCATTTAATCCGCAAAATTACAAAATTCCCCCCGTTTTAAAAAATCCGCATAAATCGTATGTCACCCGAAAAAAATTTTTATATATTTTCTGAGTCTATTCTATCCCCCTCAATTGACCGACTGCGGGCTGTTGCCAGGTCCCTATCGGTCAATGGCGCATCCCATCCCACCTCCTCGGAATCCCCCTGCTGTCGTTTCCGTCCGGATGGCAGGCGCTCTGAGAAAAGCAGGCGAGGCGGCTGCAAAGCTGCGGCGTCTTGGAGCGGCAGTGT
>UREH01000089.1 GCA_900546835.1 uncultured Porphyromonadaceae bacterium | reverse complement strand
AGATTGCCCTCCGAAAGGACCGCGGCGAGCGCGTCCTCGTCACCACTCTTACCAAGCGAATGGCCGGGGGGCTCGACGACTTCCTGCGGCGCAACGGCATCCGTTCGGCCTACATCCAGTCCGACGTCGATACTCTTGACCGGATTAAGATTCTCGACGACCTCCGCGCCGGAGTGTTCGACGTCCTTATCGGTGTTAACCTGCTCCGTGAAGGACTGGACCTCCCCGAGGTGTCGCTTGTGGCCATTATAGACGCCGACAAGGAGGGGTTCCTGCGCTCCCACCGCTCGCTCACGCAAACTGTGGGCCGCGCTGCCCGAAACCTCAACGGCACCGTAATCATGTATGCCGATAAGATTACCGACTCGATGCGTCTTACTATCGAGGAGACCGAACGCCGGCGCGCCAAACAGTTGGCCTACAACGAGGCCCACCATATTGAGCCGAAGGCCATCGTCAAGGCGCGTAACCGTATTATCGGAATCGACTCCGAGGAGGCCGCCGGCCCCGCTATGGGGCGGAAGAATCGCAAGGCGGCTCCGATGGCGGCGACTCCGCTTCCATACGAAAACGAATACACCGCCATGGTCGATCTCGCCGCCGATCCGGTGATTCCCTATATGACTCCCGCCGAGTTGCGCCGCTCCGTGCAGCGAATGCGCTCCGAGATGGTCGATGCCGCCAAGCGTATGGAGTTCATGGAGGCAGCCCGTCTGCGCGATGAGATAATCAAAATGGAGGCGCTCCTGGCGAAAACGGAATGAAGCAGCATGAAATCACCCATAATAAGGATGAGAAATACCCGACGCAGCGTCCGCACCGTCAGGTAGACCCTCTTTCCGACTTGCGCCGCTGGCTTCCCACGTCGGTCAAGGAGGCTGCTCTTCACGGCTGGGATGACGGCAAAGGCGTCGACATTATTCTCTTCTCGGGCGATGCCTATGTCGACCATCCATCGTTTGGCGCGGCCGTAATAGGACGCACACTTCTTGAAATCGGGGGCTATCGTGTGGTTATCGTGCCTCAGCCCAACTGGCAGGACGACTTGCGCGATTTCCGCAAATTCGGCCGTCCGCGGCTCTTTTTCGGTGTTTCCGCCGGAGCGATGGATTCCATGGTAAATCACTATACCGCCGCACGCCGCCGTCGCTCCGACGATGCCTACACTCCCGGAGGGCGCCACGGCGCCCGACCTGACTATCCGACAATCGTATATTCGGAAATACTGCGGCGGCTTTATCCCGACGTTCCCATAATTGCCGGAGGTATCGAGGCGTCGCTGCGCCGCAACTCACACTACGACTACTGGCAGGACCGACTACGCCCATCCATCCTTGCCGACGCTCCTGTAGACATGATAGTCTACGGAATGGGGGAGCGCCCGATTCTCGAGATTGCCCGACGTCTTGATGCCGGTGAGAAGATCAGCGACATCACCGACGTGCCCCAGACCGTGGTGTGGCAGCCGCTTGGTGCGGCTCCGAAAGGCGAAGCCGAAAGTGCTGAAACTATTGACGGGGAGAAATCCGTAGGTGAACACATTATCCTTCACAGCTTCGAGGAATGCCTGCGATCGCCGCGCCTGCAGAGCGAGAACTTCCGCCACATAGAGCAGCAGAGCAACCGCTGGCAGGGCGCCACGTTATGGCAGCGCCACGGGCAGCGCATGGTAAAAGTCAACCCCATGTATCCGCCTATGACTACCGAAGAGGTAGACAGGACTTTCGATATGGCCTACACCCGTCTTCCTCATCCGCGCTACAAGGGCAAGCGCATCCCGGCCTTCGACATGATTCGTTTCTCGGTCTGCCTTCACCGCGGATGCTTCGGCGGGTGCGCTTTCTGCACTATCTCCGCCCATCAGGGCAAGTTCATTGCCTCGCGCTCAAAGGAGTCGATTCTGCGAGAGGTCAGGGCCGTCGCTGCAATGCCGGATTTCAAAGGCTACATCTCCGATCTCGGAGGTCCTTCGGCCAACATGTATGCCCTTGGAGGCAAGCGCCCCGATGTGTGCCGGCGGTGTATGCGGCCCAGCTGCCTCCATCCCAAGGTGTGCCCGAATCTCAATACCGATCACTCCGCATTGCTTTCGGTTTACCATGCCGTCGATGCCCTCCCGCAGGTGAAGAAATCCTTCATAGGCAGCGGCGTGCGCTACGACCTTTCGATGCATCCTACCGGCGATTCTAAGATAGATGCCGTCAACCGCCGCTACAACGAGGAGCTTATCACCAGCCATGTCAGCGGTCGTCTAAAAGTCGCTCCTGAGCATACGGAAGATGCTGTGCTCGATGTGATGCGCAAGCCTTCGTTCGATCTTTTCTATCGCTTCAAGGAGGTGTTCGACCGTGTCAACGCTCGTCATAATCTTCGCCAGCAGCTCATACCGTACTTCATTTCCTCGCATCCCGGATGTACGGAGCTCGATATGGCTCAGCTGGCCATTAAGACCCGCGATCTTGACTTCCATCTTGAGCAGGTGCAGGACTTTACTCCGACGCCCATGACTGTGGCTACCGAAATCTACTACTCCGGAATCCACCCTTACACAGGCGAACATCTCTTCACCGCCACGCGCCCCGAGCAGAAGCTCGCCCAGCGGCAGTACTTCTTCTGGTACGACCGCGCCTACCGGCATGGCATCGAGGCTTCCCTGCGGCGCCTGCATTGCCCCGATCTCATCCGGCGCCTGTTCGCACCGCACATGCCCAGGCCCCAGCGGGATTCATCGCGCTAAATCGTGGCTATCTCGATTAATCGCAAATTAACCCGATTGATTTTTCATCCCTGATTCCATTTTTCTACTGTTTTGGATTGTTTGGCGGCATTTTGAATTGTTGCCATGGCGGCTACGCGCAAGTTGTCGGACATGGATGTCTTTTATGCGTCGAAATGCTTTCAGATGTTATTTAACCCTGCTTTACAGCATAAAAAATAATCGGTTATTTTCATCCGTCATTGCGATTTTTAAACTATATTTGCCATCGTACATCCAAAACCACCGGGCTAATTCCCGATTAATCCAGATTTATCTCGCTTAATCCCGATTTTTCCCGACTACAGCCGGAAATCAAACAACCAAAACCTTAAGAGTTATGGACATTAATAATATCATGAGCGCCCTGGAGGCAAAGCATCCGGGCGAAAAGGAGTATCTGCAGGCTGTGCGCGAGGTGCTTCTATCCGTAGCCGACGTCTACAACCGTCATCCCGAGTTTGAAAAAAATAAAATCATCGAGCGCATGGTAGAGCCCGACCGCATCGTAACGTTCCGCGTCACCTGGATCGACGATGCCGGCGAGGTGCAGAACAATATCGGCTACCGCGTTCAGTTCAACAATGCCATAGGCCCGTATAAGGGTGGCATCCGCTTCCACGCTTCCGTCAACCTTTCCATCCTTAAATTCCTCGGTTTCGAGCAGACCTTCAAGAACGCGCTGACCACCCTCCCCATGGGCGGTGCCAAAGGCGGCTCCGATTTCTCGCCGCGCGGCAAGAGCGACCGCGAGATAATGCGCTTCTGCCAGGCCTTCATCCTTGGCTTGTGGAAGAACCTCGGTCCCGACCGCGACGTGCCCGCGGGCGATATCGGTGTTGGCGGCCGCGAGGTTGGCTACATGTACGGAATGTATAAGAAACTCGTCGACGAGCATACCGGCACATTCACCGGCAAGGGCTTCGACTTCGGCGGCTCGCGTCTGCGTCCCGAGGCAACAGGCTTCGGCGCTCTCTACTTCGTGGAGAACATGCTCGCACGCCTCAACGATTCCATCAAGGGCAAGACTGTGGCTGTATCCGGTTTCGGCAACGTCGCATGGGGCGCCACCATAAAGGCCAACGAGCTCGGAGCCAAGGTCGTTACCATCTCCGGCCCCGACGGCTATATCTACGATCCTGACGGCGTGTCGGGCGAGAAAATCAACTACATGCTTGAGCTCCGCGCCTCTGGTGACGACATCGTGGCTCCTTACGCTAAAAAGTTCCCCGGTGCTACGTTCTATCCCGGTCGCAAGCCCTGGGAGCAGAAAGTCGATATCGCACTTCCCTGCGCCACCCAGAATGAGGTATCAGGCACCGACGCCGCTCAGCTCGTGGCCAATGGCGTGAAACTCGTGGCTGAAGTCTCCAACATGGGCTGCACTCCCGAAGCCATCGATACCTTCATCAATTCGCGCACCGTCTATGCTCCCGGCAAGGCCGTGAACGCCGGCGGCGTAGCCTGCTCTGGCCTTGAGATGACTCAGGATGCCGAACACCTTCAGTGGAGTGCCGACGAAGTCGATGCCAAACTCCACCAGATCATGGCCTCCATCCACGAGCAGTGCGTTGCCTACGGTATGGAGCCGGACGGCTATCTGAACTACATGAAGGGCGCCAATATCGCCGGCTTCATGAAGGTGGCCAACGCCATGATGGAACAGGGCGTAATCTGATTCCTCTCTTCAAATATATTGGATTTCTACAGCCAGGCGATGTGCGGCCGAAACAAATATCGGCCGCCGTCGCCTCGGCTTTTTAATGGTTGTGTTGGGCGTTATGCACCATCTGTACGTATCAATTGAGAAGGGGAGTTGATACGTATGTAATGGCCAATTTATTGGCTGAGTCAGGCCTGATTTATCTGAATAATCTCCAGTACCTCCTATCGGGCCTAAACTTTTAATTTTCAATGTACTAATTTAGTCCTTATGTACCTTCTCGGATATGATATTGGCAGCTCGTCGGTGAAGACCGCTCTCGTGGATGCGACCACCGGACGCTGCGTGGCATCTTGCTTCTTCCCTGAGAAAGAAGCCCCCATCAAGGCCGTGCGCCCCGGGTGGGCCGAACAGAATCCCGACTCCTGGTGGAGGTATCTCAAGGATGGTACAGCCCGGGTGCTTCTCGACTCGGGAGTTGACGCATCCGACATCCGTGCTATCGGGATTAGCTATCAGATGCACGGACTCGTGGTCGTTGATACCAAAGGATGTCCCCTGCGCGACGCCATCATCTGGTGCGACTCCCGTGCCGTGTCCATCGGCGAGGAGGCTTTCGAGAGGCTTGGGCCAGACCGAATCATGAGTCATCTTCTCAATTCTCCAGGGAACTTCACTGCCGCTAAGCTGGCATGGGTGAAACGCAACGAACCGGAACTCTTCGCCCGTATATATAAGGTAATGCTTCCCGGCGAATATATTGCAATGCGTCTCACCGGCGAGGTAGTAACTACTCCCGAAGGACTCTCAGAACAGATTTTATGGGATTTCCGCGACAACGCTCCCTCCGTGATGCTGATGGACTACTTCGACTTCTCGCCGGCCCTCTTCGGCGAGGTACGTTCCACTTTCTCCGATCAGGGCCACCTGACAGCCGAAGCGGCTCTCGAACTGGGACTCCGTCAGGGGACACCCGTAAGCTACCGCGCCGGCGATCAACCCAACAACGCGCTCTCGCTCAACGTGTTCAATCCAGGCGAAATCGCCTCGACTGGAGGTACGAGCGGAGTGATCTACGGCGTGACAGACAGCGTCAAGCCAGATCCGAAGTCGCGTGTCAACACATTCGTTCATGTAAACCATACCTCTGCGGCCCCGCGTCTGGGCATCCTTGCCTGCATCAACGGTTGCGGCATCCTTAATTCCTGGATGAAGCGCAATGTGGCGCTGCCAGAACTCAGCTACGAGGACCTCAACGGCCTGGCCGCGACGGTGCCCGTAGGCTCCGACGGTCTAAGCATCCTCCCCTTTGGCAACGGCGCCGAGCGCCTGCTGGATAACCGCACCCCCGGCGCCTCGGTCTGTGGCCTTGAGTTCACTCGCCATGGTCGCAACCACCTGTTGCGTGCCTCTCAGGAGGGGATAGCTTTCGCCTTCGTCTACGGCATGGAAATTATGGAGGAGATGGGTCTGAAGGTAGACCGTATTCATGCCGCACATGCCAATCTTTTCCTCAGTCCGGTATTCCGCGATACGCTTGCCTCCACCTCGGGAGCTACCATCCAGCTTTACGAGACCGATGGAGCCGTGGGGGCTGCCCTCGGAGCCGGGGTGGGCGCCGGCATTTACGCTTCCACCTCCGAAGCCTTCGCCAACCTCCACCAGCTCGGCCGCGTAGCCCCTGCTGCTGACCGCACTCCCTATCTCGACGCCTACGCTTTCTGGCGCTCACGCCTTGTCCAAACCCAATAATCGGATTCCCTCGGGGTAAATCGAGTTAAATCCCGATTAATCTCGAAAAATTGGGAAAAATCCTGAAGCTTGGGAGGAGTGATTCCTTTCGCACTTCGATCGTTCGGCCAATTAGGCCGCCGGGGTGTAGAAGCGGTTGCGGCATGGAGGCTTTTTTTGGCTGGTTCTCGTATTTTGCGTATTTTTGCACTCTGAAATACACAAATTCCGACTTTTCAATCCCATCTTGCAATGGCAAAGGAACTTAAAGACCTTACGAAACGTAGTGAAAACTACTCCCAATGGTATAACGACCTCGTAGTGAAAGCCGATCTGGCCGAGCAGTCGGCTGTGCGTGGCTGCATGGTCATCAAACCCTATGGCTACGCCATATGGGAGAAGATGCAGCACACCCTCGACGAAATGTTCAAGAAAACAGGCGTCCAGAACGCCTACTTCCCTCTGCTTATTCCCAAATCGTATCTCTGCCGCGAGGCCGAGCACGTGGAAGGTTTTGCCAAGGAATGTGCCGTCGTTACCCACTACCGCCTCAAGAACGATCCTAATGGCACAGGTGTAATCGTCGACCCGGAGGCTCGCCTCGAGGAGGAACTTATAATCCGCCCCACATCCGAGACTATAATCTGGGGTACCTACAAGAACTGGATTCATTCCTACCGCGACCTTCCTGTGCTATGCAATCAGTGGGCCAACGTGATGCGCTGGGAAATGCGTACCCGAATGTTCCTCCGCACCGCCGAATTCCTCTGGCAGGAGGGCCATTGCGCTCATGCCACAGCTGAAGAGTCGGAGGCACGTACGGTGCAGATGATTGATCTCTACGCCGAATTCGCCGAGAAATATATGGCAATGCCTGTGATCAAGGGTGTGAAGAGTGCCAACGAGCGCTTCGCCGGTGCCCTCAACACATACACAATCGAAGCCATGATGCAGGACGGTAAGGCTCTTCAGTCGGGTACATCCCACAACCTCGGCCAGAATTTTGCCAAGGCATTCGACGTAACTTTCGTCAATAAGGACAACAAACCTGAATATGTATGGGCTAACTCCTGGGGCGTTTCCACACGCCTTATGGGGGCCCTAATCATGACACACTCCGACGACAACGGTCTGGTGCTCCCTCCGCATCTCGCTCCCATCCAAGTTGTAATCGTGCCCATCTACAAGAACGCCGAGCAACTTCCCGAAATCAGCCGTGTGGTCGAGCCAATCGTCAACGAACTCCGCGGTATGGATGTAAGCGTGAAATACGACGACGCCGAGAATAAGCGTCCCGGCTTCAAGTTCGCCGACTACGAGCTCAAGGGCGTCCCTGTACGCCTGGCCATCGGTGCCCGCGATATCGAGAACGGCACTGTTGAGGTAATGCGTCGCGACACGCTCGAGAAGCATGTGGCTCCGCTCGAAGGTATCGCCAAATACTGCAAGGACCTGCTCGAGGAGATTCAGACCAACATCTACGCCAAGGCGCTTGCACACCGCGAGAAGATGACCCGCACTGTGGAGACCTACGACGAGTTCAAGGTCGAAATCGAGAAGGGTGGCTTCATCCTTGCCCACTGGGACGGTACACCAGAGACCGAGGAGAAAGTGAAGGCCGAGACAAAGGCAACCATCCGCTGTATTCCCCTCGATGGCGACAAGACTCCCGGCAAATGCATGGTTACCGGCCGCCCGTCGGCCCAGCGTGTGATTTTCGCCCGCAACTATTGATGATTAGATACAATTCTATCCTCAGACTTCTCTCAAAAGCAAAAGAGGGCGTGTCATAATAGCCCATCTGGGTCGTCGCCTGAGGGGTTCGGGTTCGGTCATTGACCTTAGTCAACTCCCTTCGCCCTCACCCTCAAGCTCCTACCATCTGGACCATTCTGACAGCGCCCTCACCATTCGGGTAAAAAATAGGGCGATGTGTCAAATTATGGAATTTTGACACACCGCCTTTTTTATATTCAATGAGATAGGTGCTGTGGGTATTTGTGTAAAGTCTTTTCAGTCGGTGATAAGCTGCAGATGGCCCGGATAAGGGGCATCGGTATCATAATAGCAGAAATCCGTATCAAGTGAGCGTAGCATATCGCCCGACGATATGCCGGTTTCAAGAATATGGCGCAGGAGAAGTCCTCGGAGTGTTTTGAGGCGTCCGCTCCCGGGAGTAGAAAGCCCATTTGCCCCTTCCTGTTGGAAATTTGCCACATAAACCGACGCAAAGGCCTTCACTGCCTTCCAGTCGATGCACTTCGATGCGTCGGCCGGAAGAAGATTCAATATCTCGCGACATCCGGAAGTTTTAACCAGATTTACAAGTGAAACCGTAAGGCGACTACGCCAGAATGCGCTGAGAGCCCTTCCGTCGGGAGCGACGCGGTCGGAATAGTCAAGGCGGTAAGGTTTGATGATGTTGTCGGGAGTGAGCCATCCGTAGGCCGACGATACTATGCGCAGACCTCTGCGTGTCCGCTCCATGGCCTCAGGCGAAAGTGAGGCAGCGTCGAGGGCCTTGAATACTACGCCTGCGAATGCATCGATGGCGCGGTAGCCGTGGCTTTTGTCGGGAAAATCATAAACCATCTTCACCATTGCTGCGGTAGATTTCGGCCCTACCTTGAGGCGGTCTGACAGTTCTGACGCCGTAAGTCCGCGCAACCCGGCCATAATTGCGTCCGCTTCGAATTCGTAGCACGGAAACCCACCTTCTCCCACCCTGGGGCTGTAGCAGGGCGATTCCGGCGTTACGGCAACCTGCTTTGCCGACATGGATTTCGATTCTGCAATCAGCACAATCATAGAGTGGTCTTATCTTGAATGAGTCAGCGTATGCGCCCGGCTGCCATGCGTTGGCTGACTGCCCGGTATATTATCACTCCGGCGGCAACCGACACGTTGAGTGAGGACACATGGCCCAGTTGCGGGATGGCAACGCGTGTGGTGGCCAGACGCAACACGTCGGGAGAAATTCCAACATCCTCGGCGCCCATTACAATGGCTGTAGGCTGGGTGTAGTCTGCCTGAGTATAGTCGACCGATCCCTTTTCAGTAGCGCCTATGATGCGAAACCCGCAGTCGAGCAGATATTTAACAGAGTTGACGGTGCTACCTTCACGGCACACGGGCAGATAGCTCAGCGCTCCTGCCGATGTCTTCATGGCGTCGGCGCCTACGCTTACGCCTCCACGGCGCGGGATTACAATGGCGTCGACGCCGGCACACTCGCAGGTGCGTGCTATCGCGCCGAAGTTGCGTACGTCGGTTATTCCGTCGAGCACCACTATGAGCGGCACACGTCCTTCCTCGAAAAGCGACGGCACCACAGTGTCAAGTCGCGCGTAGCTCACGGCCGACAGCATAGCCACCACACCCTGGTGGTTGCGGCGCGTAAGCCGGTTGATTTTCTCAATCGGCACTTTCTGGAGGAGGATTTTATTGGCCTTGAGCACACTCATAAGTTCGCGGGCAAGGTCGCCCTGCAGGGTGTTGGCTACGAAAACCTTGTCGATTTCGCGTCCGGCCTCCACGGCCTCGCTGTCTCTTATACACATCTGACGCTGCCGACG
>UREH01000088.1 GCA_900546835.1 uncultured Porphyromonadaceae bacterium | reverse complement strand
GGCTCGTGGAGACAATTTCGGCCAAGAACCCTTCGGAGGTGAAAATCGCCACGCTGCTTTTCAAACCGGAGAGCCTGCAGTGCGACGTGAAGCCCGATTATGTCGGGTTCGCCATTCCGCCTAAATTCATCATCGGATTCGGTCTCGACCTCGACGGTCTGGCACGCAATCTGAAGGATATATACGTTCTGAAGGAGACTGCCGACTGACAGGCACATCTCTCATTCCGACGGCAAAGCCTACCGGACCTGACAGCCACCATTTGACATCCCCCCGACGGCGCGCGAGCGATACGACCGGGGGATTCCGGTATGCTCTGCGACAACCAACAAACTGACAGCTAATAGAATGAACGTTGTGATATTCGGTGCCCCCGGTAGCGGGAAGGGCACCCAAAGCGAAAAACTGATAAAAAAATACGGGCTTCACCATATCTCGACCGGCGAAGTGCTCCGCGACCATATTGCCCGCAAGACCCCCATCGGACAGATTGCCAACACCTACATCAAGCAGGGCCAGCTCATTCCCGACTCGCTGATGATCCGCATCCTCGAGGAAATTCTCGACAACGAGCCCAAGGCAAAGGACGGCGTGATTCTCGACGGCTTCCCGCGCACGGTGCCTCAGGCCGATGCGCTGAAGCGCTTCTTCGAGCGCCGCGGCCAGAAACTGCATCACGTAATCGGACTTGAGGTGCCCGAGGACGAACTGATAGTGCGCATGATTCGCCGCGGCGAGCAGACAGGCCGTGCCGACGACAATCCCGAAACCATCAAAAACCGACTGAAAGTTTACCACGAGGCGACCACCCCTCTGCGCGACTACTACATGAAGGAGGGGAAATACCGCCGCATCGACGGTCAGGGCGACGTAGACACCATCTTCAACCGCATCTCCGCCGCCATCGACTCCCCCGAAGCCGCTGGCTGAAGTCAAATCATAACCCGCCGGCAAAAGGATCGCTGTATTTTCCTCTGAGCTGCCGCAGGAAGTGCCTTAAAAATACCGGATCGTCGACCAGATACCTGCGTGCCATGCGCTTCGGCTCCTGAATTATTCTGTATAGCCATTCCAGCGCCAGACGCCGCATCCATATCGGCGCGCGCTTTATGTTGCCTGCCTCGAAATCGATGGTGGCGCCGAGAGCCATCCACAGACGTACCGACGGCATTTCGTGCCGATGGGCCATTATCCATTTTTCCTGTTTGGGCGCACCAACGCCTACGAGGACGACTGTAGCTCCGCTTTCATTTATTGAGCGGGCTATGTGGCGGTTCTCTTCCTCATTGTTTTCAAAGCCATAGCTCGGCGAGAGCGCGCCGACCACTATGTTGCGCTTCATTCGGGCGTTGATCCGACGCATGGCCTCCTGAGCGACGCCTTCGGCTGCACCGAGCAGGAAAATGCGGCAGTCCGGATCGTCGCGGTGGTATTCATAATAGGATGTAAAGAAACTGCTTCCCGGAATGGCTTCGCGGAATGGCCTGTCGGTCAGATGTGAACAAAGCTGGAGCACCCGCGAATCGCACACAGCCCACTCGGCTTCGCGATAGGCGTCGTAGAAACTTCGGTCAGTCTGCAGTTTTACGAGATGGTCGATATTGGGAGTGACGAGCACTCCGTCGTGAAGCGAAGCAAGGAGTTCGTCGCGAGTGGTGTCGAGCACATCAATATTCAGAATCCGTATCTTTTCCATTTCAAGTGTCTGCCTTGGTATTCGGGTGCCGGCCGTCGGAGTGTGTGGCCGGTTCGGGAAGCAATGTGGCGTATATCCTGGCAAGATGGCCGAAGACCTGCGGGGGGAAGTATTGCCGAACGTCGGAGAGCGCCTTGCGCCCGCGGATTTCCACTTGCTGCGGGTTTGATATGTACCACCTGAGGGCGGCCGCGATGCAGTCGGAGCGTCCCGGAGGGATGAGCGTTCCGTTGTTACCGTCGCGCACGAGCTCGGGTATGCCGCCCACGGGCGTCGTAATCACCGGCATGCCGCTTGCCATCGCCTCGAGGATGGCTATGGGAAGCCCTTCGTTGTAGGATGGGAGTATATAGATGTCGGCCCATTCCAGAGCCTCGGTCTTGGCGCTGCCCGATACCCATCCCATATATAAAGCGGTGTTCTGCAGACCTTTGGCCTCGATTTCTGAGCGTATGTCGCCATCGACTTCATTGCCTCCGAAACGCACCTCGATCTTGCCGTCGAAAAACTCTTTGCCGGATGAGAGGGCGGTCAGCAAATCAGTGGCTCCCTTTCGCCGGCTAATTTCTCCGAGATAAAGCGCCCTCAGAGGGTGGTGGGCTGTCTTTGCGTTTTCGCTTTGCCCTGGCGTCACAGGATTTTTCAGCACCTCGATTTTTCCGGCAGGCATACCGATGGAAATATAAAACTGTTTCCATGATTCCGAAAGGGCTATAAGCAGGTCGACACTTCGGAGGACTGATATTATTGACTGTTTATCGGCGGATGCTTCGTAGAATTCCTTGAAATCCGCGGCATGCTCATGAAGGATTACCTTCTTACCGAAACGCCTGGCCATACCGATGAAAATGCGGCAACGGCTGAACGACGCGTTGGCCGCGCCATGGATGTGTACGATTCTTATACGCCGGTCCAGGAGCAGTAGCAGCGCCGTGCGCACCATAGCCTGAAGCATATAGAAGGCCTTTACTGCCTTCGGCCCGAGACGCCATGTCGGGATAAACCGCATGCCGTCGATATGGCGGTCGTAGCTCACCAGTACCGACGTCATGCCGCCCTTGGTCTTTTGGGATACTCCAAGGAACAGCACCTGGGAGGCGATGTGCCTGTCAATCAGTTTGGCCATTCCAGAGTCGCTTTACGGTAGCTTCTATTTCGGAGAACTGGAGATAGGTGTCGGAAAGATTCTTGCGGTCGCGTTTCTGCAGACATATGCCTTCCACCTCAGGCTGCTCCGTCGCCCTGCCGATTGCCTGCCCGAGACTTGCCGAATCGCTGAAAAGCGAGATGTCGACAACCGGAAACGGACGCTTTGCGATGTGGAAGTGGTTGCGGCCACCCAGCACCCGGTCGGTGTAGATGTCGTAAAGGTAGTATTCGCTGAAGCGGTATGTGTTGGCCAGCGCAAGTTTCCAGTTGCCAAAAGGCGCGCGACGGGAGATGTCGGTAAGCATGGCCGTGAGGTTTTCGCGCTCAAAACATGTAGGCTGACACATATAGTTGTAGCGCCTTGTTTCCGCGGCGCCTTTTTCTATCGGGAGCAGTTTCTCCGCGGCATCGCAATATTCGTCGTGGCTCGGCTCGCCGGTATTGTCTACGCGATACATCATGTAGCGGCCGTCGGAGTTCACCCATCGGCGGATGTCAAACGGGCGCATGAACGCTATCTCAGAATCGATATGAAACACGGCATCGTAGTCCGGCCCGATATGCTCGAATACGGCAAGCTTGCAGATCTGCTGCACAATCCATTCGCGCACCGGAAGTGTAAACGGGCTGATGTGGAAGTGGTGGCCGGCGATTTTCCATGGCACACGCACAAAACCGCGCGGCAGAAGCGTACCTTTGCGGGCCACGCGGTGACGGCCGTAGCAAAGCCGTGCGAACATAGCCTCGTCTTCGTCGTTCACGAAAATGAAGTGATCGATATCAGGGGCAAATCTGTCGATGCTTTCGCATAGCAGCCGGCACTCGTCGAAATCAGTTTTGTAGGATTGTGTGACAAATGCGATGTGTTTCATGGTTTACAAAGGTAGCAAAATACTTTCTAACGGCCAAAGCGGCTTCGTATGGGTTTTGCCGGGTTGCCCCCTACTATAGTATAGGGTTGCACATCGTGTGTCACAACCGATCCGGCGGCGATGATACTTCCCTGGCCAATGGTGTGGCCCGGGGTAAGTATGCTGCGGACGCCTATCCAGCAGTCGTCGCCGATGGTTGTGGGCAGATGGGTCTGCTCCGCCTTCTGGAAACACATCGGGATGCTTGTATCTGCGAATTTGTGGTTGTTGGCAACTATATGGACTTCGGGAGCCATCATGACGTAGCGGCCTATGCGGGTGTTGTGAGGAACGACGCAATTCTCGCCGATGCCGCTGTAGTCGCCTATTTCAATCTCCGAGCCGTTGCCGAAGTATGCATGGCGGTCGATGGTGGTGATTTTGCCGCATTTCTTGAAGATGCGTTTTGCGCAAAACACCCTTATGGCGTTCGACATGCGGCCGACCACGGGCATATACGATCCCGGAAGGTGGGTGGCGAATCCATAATATATCAGAAGATAAAGCTTTTTCATTTGTTTTGCACCGGTTTTTGTGAATTGTTAGAATCGGCGCCCTTTTACCATGCACCGGTAACCGCGGCTTTCAGCTTCTGAATTGTGCGGGTGGCTCTGGCTCCCAGCAGTCGCTGCAACGATTTTTTCATGCGCCAGCTGCGCGGCATCCAGCTCCCGGCAAAATGATGGATGGCTACCGTACGTGGAGTGACGTTAAGCTGTAGCGTCACGGTGTGAAGGGGTGAGAAATATTCGGAGGGCAACACGCATATTTTTTCGGACGCCTGATCGAATTGCGAGATGTCGGGAATGTCGACGAGCAGGAAATTGCGGTCGATTATCTCAGTGAAGATTTCGGGCATTGTAAGGCGGTCGAATGTGCCGTCGGGACGTACGAAATGACGACCGTCGTAGTGGCGGAGCACTTCTTTAAACAGCAGCGTCTCCTTTTGTGAGCCCATGCAGGCTGCCTCTACCGACCATCCTCCCGACTCGCGGCACAAAAAATAAGGCAGATGCAGAAACTCATCGAAATTGCGTAGCACCTCGACGTCGGAATCCAGATAAATTCCACCTTCGGTATACAGGGCGTAGGCGCGCACCCAGTCGGCCGCGAAGGCATACTGGCGGTTGTCGAACGCCTCGCGGACCCAGTCGGGACAGTTGTCGCCCAGACGCTCGAAATTCCATAGACGCAGTTCATAGTCCGGAAGTGCTTTTTTCCAGGAATCAATGCAGCGCTGTATCTTGGGAGGAAACGGGTCGTCGCTCAGCCAGCAATAGTGTATTATCTTGGGTATCATGGGCAAATCAGTGGCCTTTATGCCGGGAAGGGTGGTTGAGGATTGCCGCTTTCAGCGACCGGGGCATATGCTAGATATAATACGGTGACGACATTGAATATCTGAAACGTATACAGAATCGGGCCTGATGCCACGGCGGTAATCATTATAAACAGAATCCAGTAGTTGATATACTCTCTTTCGGGCGGCTTGCGGTGGGTGAGAGTTTTCCACATCAGCATGAAGAGTGCTACTGTAGCTATAAGCCCGAAGTAAAAGAAAAATCCGGCCCAGCCCACGTCGCCCTCATAGCATTTCGAGGCGGCCGTGGCAGTCGAGTATTCTATTCCGTAGCGGGTCTTGTCGAGGGCCGGGATGCCGTTGCCCAGAATCATAGTGCCGATGTTGGGGTTGTACTCATAGGTATAGAAGCGCCAGGCCTGGATTCGGATGTCTTCCGAACTTTCGCTGTTACTGTCCGCCTGAAGTTCGTTAAGGTCGTCGATAGCCTGGAAAATCGAAAGTCGCGGGGCTATGATGGCTATAGCAACAGCAATCGGCAGAAGAAAAATGAGGCGCTGTTTCCAGTTCATCACCCTGAACAGAAATATTCCTGCGAGCAGAGCCGACACGAAAATAACCTGCCTGATTACGCTCGCCACAATCATTACAACACATACAGCCATCACCAAAATCCACCACCATTTGCGCGAGAGCGACCACTTGTTGATGGCGTAGAACAGCAGCAGCGGGAACAGCTCGATAAACGTAACGACGATTCGGGGTATGCCGCGCGAGCCGCCGTTGGGGAGTTCTCCGAATGCCGCTCCCGGGAATGCTCGGAAATTCATCAGGTAGACGGGGATGGCGAGCGCGCACCCCACAGCCATTACCATAAGAATTTTCCTCTCCGGCAGTTCGAACTTCAGAAGAATGTAGAACCAACTGTATGCAAAAAACATCGGGAGAGTCGTAATTACCGAACTGACAAGGTCCTGCCCGTGGAATATGCCCGCCATCACAGGCGAAAGGCAAATCATCACCATGAGCGTCCAGTAGGCTTCGGCCGGATACCCCGTCCTCGCTATCTTCGAGCGGTTGTCGGTCACGGCAAGCACCAGCGCAACGAGCGATACGGCATAAAAGATTGCTTTTACGACCTGATCGCTCAGCATCTGGTGATAGTTGAAGAACCCGACGACGGCAAAAAAAGCGAATATGTATATCAGGTAATACATTCGGCAGAGGCGTGTGGGTGGCAGCAATCAGGCGTTGGCAGACGCTGCTTCGGAAGTATTCCGGATGCGGTCTTTGATCGTAAAGAACCCGAAGGGAAGAAGCATTCCGAAAAAGAATGCTATGAGCAGGGCATTGCGGTTGGAAATGCCAAGCGGCTCGGTAATCACATGGGGGGCGTCAATCACCACGCCGCGCGGCTGGACGTTGGCAAGGCTCATCGACGTTTCGTGCTGCTGCTTGAGCAGATAGAGGTAAAGCTGCTCCTCCACCTCCTGGCGGCGCTTCATGGCAATATACTCACGTTCCGTGGCTGGCATTTCGCCGATTACGGCGTTGGCCTGTCCGGCCTGCTGGCGAAGTTCGTTGAGGCGCAGTTGGGCGGTCTGCATGGCCTTGTCGACCGAGGAGTTGATGTGGGCGCGCATCGTGGCAAGCTGCTCGTCGATCAGACGCAGGGCGACGTTGCTCTGCTTGGCCGTCGACTCCAGTTTCATACGTTCGAGCACTGTCTGGTTGTAAGCTGCAATCGCGTCAGCCTCCGGGCCGCCGCTTACGGCGGGAATCAGCGAGTTGTTGTTTTCCGGATTGGTGATGAACGTTTTTACGAGCCTCATTACGTCCATTTCCGTTTCTGCCTGGATGAGAGTTTTTTTCAGCCCCTGCTGACGGGCGATTGCGAATTTGGCCGAGGCTTCCACGTCGGCCACCTTCAGGCTGCGCTTATAGCCTTCGAGCTGAATCTCCAGCGTGGTGAGATTGGCAGTCAGCGAGTCGAGCGACTGGTTGAGAAAGCGCAGGGTGCGGTTCGACGTAGTGCGCTGCTGGTTTATGCCGGTGAGGTTGTAGTTCTTGATAACGTCGTCGAGCACCTTTACGCCGAAAAACGGCGATGCCGTCGCGTAGCTGAGCGTCAGCAGGTCAGACTTTCGGTTGGGCATGGCTGTCTGGATGAGCTTCTGATAAAGTTCGGCAGCCGTTCCGTAGCCCAGATAGGTTATGGTCAGGTTGGTGTTCTTCCCTTTGGGCAGATATGCGGTCGGCTCGAGCGTGAAATCGCCCCATGAGGTATGCAGGTTGACGGGGAGCTGTTTCCCCTCCACATCGGCAATTTTTTTCTTCCCGACTTTCGCATTTACCGAGGCAAGGCCGTCCTTCCCGACCTTCACTTTGAATACGATGGCGCTGAAAAGCGTATCGGGAATTTCAGGGGCGCACGAGACTCTTACAGGAGTGCTCTCCGGCGAGTAGGGTATCTTCTTTATCAGGTATTTCCGCCCTTGGTATATTTCGTTAAGGCCGAGATCTTTTACAGTGCTGCGCATCACGCTGTAGGAGCCCAGCACGCTCATCTCGTTGTAGACCGACGACGTACCGCCCAAAGCGCCCCCGAGGTCGAAGCTCTTGGCCAGCGACAGAACTCCCGATTTCTTTACGCTCGCATCGTCGGCCACAAGGATACTTGAGGTCGTAAGGAAATACTGGTTCCTGATTTTCGTGTAGGTGAAAGCAAGGCCGACGAACACACACACCGAGATGGCGAACCACCACCAGTGGGCAACGCACTGGGCGAAAACTTTCTTCCAGTTGACGGCAAGATTGCCGAGAGATTTTGCGGAATTTTCAGTAGCCATATCAGTGTCGGTATTATTTTACGGTGAGTGCAATTATTAGCGAGGCGATGATTGAGCAGCTGCTTACTATTGTGGAAATCACCGAAAGCTTGTAGCTGTTGAACTGATTGTATTTCGCGTTGTCCTGCCGAATATCGTTGGGCGTCACCAACACCACGTCGTTCTGCTGAAGATAGAAATATGGCGACGAGAGCAGCGAGGCGTCGTTGAGGTTCAGGCGGTGATACTCGCGCTTGCCGTTGTTCTCGCGAATCAGGAGCACGTCGTTGCGGTTGCCGTAGGGCGTCAAGTCGCCCGCGGCAGCTATGGCGTCGAGAATCGAGCAACGCTCGCCGCCCACGCCCTTGATGCCCGGACTGTTGACCTCGCCCATCACGTTGACCGAAAAATTGCGCAGGCGCACTGTCACTACGGGGTCGGTCACGTCCTTCGAGATCATCCGCGTCAGCTCGTCGGTCAGCTGTGCGGTGGTGAGACCGGCCACGTGGATTTTACCAAGCACCGGCATAGTGATGTCGCCGGCCGAGTTTACCAGATACGTTATGTGTTGAGGAGAGGTCGTCTTGCCCATCTCGTTGCCCGAGGCGGGATTGCTGACGTTGAGATTGTAGGCGGCCGTGGCGGCAGGAATCGTTGAGCTTACGGAGATGAAAAGTTCGTCGTCGGGCTGGATTACCGGAGTGTAGGGCTGCACGTCGACAACCCCGTCGGTGGCTTTCAGATCCTCGAAATAGGTCAGTGAGGCCTTCTTTGACGAACAGGCAGTGAATGTAAGAGTTACAGCTGCAAAAAGAAGAGCTTTGGCCGTAGTTTTCATGTGATGTCGAGTATTTTTTTTGCAATTTCTGATGGCAGGCGGCTCAGGGATGCAGTGATACGGCAACAATGGCTGCATGAGTCGTGCAGCCACCCTGAACAACAATATAACGCAAAAACAGCCCCTTTATTATGATTTTTTTTAATTCTATCGCGTTCTATCGCGACTCAATAGAAGGCGCACGAATGCTCGCGGAGTTCATATGTCAAATCGCGGGTTCGCTCGCCTACCTTCCGGGCCGGTATGCCTGCCACAATTGCATATGGCTCCACATCCTTGGTAACCACACATCCGGCGCAGCATACCGCCCCTTCCCCTATATGGACCCCGGGCAAAACGGTTACGTTAGAACCAATCCATACTCTGTCGTCTACTTCAACCGAGAGTTTTTTCCCGGGTTGGTTTTCATAGCACCCGAACTCCGGATCACGATGGTCGTGCTGAAGCGTATAGATTGACACATTGCTCGACAGATTTACGTTATTGCCCAGCGTCAGCCCATTTCTCGCGTCAAGAAGCGCATTGTCGCCGATGATACTTCCGCGCCCGATGGTCAGACGGTTCGGCTCGCGGATTTCCGTGCGGAAATGAACGATCGCATACTTCCCTATTCTCGCTCCGAGACAGCTGTATATCCACATTCGCAACCCGACCGACGGCAGCAGCCCCACCTGATATAGAGCGTAGCGCATCCAGCCGCCTCTTGTCAACTTGTTTACGATAAGATATGGCGCAGAAAGCAACTTCAGCCCCGTCGACCTGCTGCGGTTATGCCCGTCGATAGCCATAAACGGCAACAAGACAATCAGAGCAATCCATTTTGCATATATAAAGCCTACCAACACGCTCAATATGATGTCTATTACGCTCATTTATCTATAATTATTTAAGTAAGTAACTGGTCAAAATTATTTTATACTTTCCTGATCTGATTATTACCAATTACCCGCCCGCATGGTTAATTTGTGTTAACGAGGTGTTTTTTATGGTTTGAGGTGAAGAGCCTGTCTCTTATACACAT
>UREH01000087.1 GCA_900546835.1 uncultured Porphyromonadaceae bacterium | reverse complement strand
GGGGAGGTGGAAGTGAGTTCCACGCTGGTGAGACGGAAGTCGTCGAGCCCGGGTGCATCGGGCTGCGGCGGCGCGTCGACGTCCATTACGCCAACTACGGCCTCAATCTGCTCGTCGGTGCCGATTACGCCGACCACATCGCCGGGGAAGATGCGTGTGTCGCCGCCGGGCACTACGATGAGTGTGCTTCCGCGCTGTATCATCACGACGCTGACGCCGTACTGCTGGCGTATGCGGCTGTTGACCAGACGCTCGCCTACAAACGGGCAGCCGTAGCCCACGCGGATGTAGGCCAGATGGAGGTCGTTGACGAGGTTGTTGTTTTTGCCCGTGCGCCGCAGCTCGCGCTCGTTGAGGTTGTCGAGGAATCGCGCTTCGAGCTGCCGGAGCTGCCGGTTTAGTTTCTGCGAGAAGAGCATGATAAGCAGGAGCATGAGTGCGACACCTACCACGATGCCCACGCGCAGGGAGTAGAACGATGTGAGTTCATGGACGATGAACCCCAGCGCCAATATCAGGCGGAACAGCATCATCACGATGCGCGGGCCGCGCAACTGGTTGGCCGACAGTCGGGCGCGCTCGTTGCCGCTGTTCATGGCCGGCGGCAGGCAAAGGGCGAGCAGAAATGGTGCCATCAGGGCGAGTGTGAGCGCGGCGCCGACAAGGCGGTACCACGACGGCATCCACTCCTGCAGTTTCGGCACCATATAATTATGGCATACCAGCGAAATGGCCAAGAGCACAATCGAATACATTATGATACGCCAGAGGTAGCGCCGTAGCAGAACCACCCAGGCGCGCCCGGTGGCGCCTTCCTTGCGGGTGTGGCCGGGGTAGCGGTTTACGAGTATGCGCAGGCGTCGAGGCAGGTGGCGCTCCAGCGCCGTGTAGGCCGGATCGGCCATGCGGATGAAATCTGGCGTTGTGAATGTGGTGATTACCGATACGGCCACTACTATCGGGTATATTTCATGATTCAGGACGCCCAGACTCATGCCGAGTGTGGCGATGATGAATGCGAACTCGCCTATCTGGGTGAGCGAGAATCCTGATTCCATGGCGATTCGAAGGGGTTGCCCGGTGATGAGCATGCCGAAAGTTCCGAATACGATCATTCCCACGACTACTACCACCGAAAGCAGCAGAATCGGCCACCAGTATTCCATAATCACCGCGGGCTGCACCATCATACCCACCGAGATGAAGAACACGGAGCCGAACAGGTCTTTCACGGGGGTGACTACGTGCCCGATGCGCTCTGCGTAGCTCGTCCCGGCCAGAATCGAGCCCATTACGAAGGCGCCGAGGGCAAGCGAGAAGCCGCAGAACACCGAGAATACTGCCATTCCCAGACAGAGCCCCATCGAAACTACCAGGAGGGTCTCTTCGTTGAGAAACCGGCGGAACCGGTTGAGGGCCGACGGAAGCACGAACACTCCCACCAGAAACCATATGATGAGGAAGAATGCCAGTTTGCTGACGCTCATAAGCATCTGCCCTCCCTCCACGCTCTTGTTGACAGCAATCGACGACAGCACAACCATCATCACCACGGCAAAGAGGTCCTCCACGATGAGCACGGCGAACACCAGCGAGGCGAACTTCTTCTGCCTGAGACCCAGGTCGGTGAACGCCTTGATTATTATAGTGGTTGACGACATGCTCAGCATGCCCCCCAGAAAGAGCGAGTTGATGTGGGTGAATCCCAGCAGATGGCCGATAATGAACCCTGTGGCCATCATTCCCGCCACAATCACCACGGCGGTGACAACGGCCGAGCCGCCCGTGTTGAGAAGCTTCTTGAAACTGAACTCCAGCCCGAGCGAGAAGAGCAGCACGATAATGCCTATCTGGGCCCAGAACTCAATGTTGGCTTCGGTGGTGACCGACGGCAGCGGCGTGAAGTTCGGGCTGGCCAGAAACCCGGCCACGATGTAGCCGAGCACCACCGGCTGCTTTATCCATTTGAAAAGCAGCGTTACGATGGCGCCGAGCAGCAGAATGAACGCGAGGTCGGAAATCAGGCTGTCAATGCTGTTCATATGTGGACTCAGCTATAGAGATAGCGTTTTATCGACTTTTTGGGAGTCTTTTCAAATTCGTGGGGAATAAGCTGTATGCGGTCCAACCGCTCGTAGGGTGCGACAAGGCCGTTGAGCTCGTTGCGGTTGGCCTCCATCAGTTCGGGGAGGGCCTGCATATCGACCTTGTCGGCGTCCATGCGCTCGTAGTCGGGATAGACTATCGCTGTCAGCCCTTTTCCGCGCTCCACCACGAGGCTTTCGGCCACGTAGGGCATGTTGTTGAGTTTCGCTTCGATTTCCTCGGGATAGATGTTCTGGCCGGAGGCGCTGAGAATCATCGTTTTGTAACGGCCTTTGATGAATAGAGTGCCATCGGCCGCGCGGGTGCCCATGTCGCCGGTGTGCAGCCAGCCCTCTTCGTCGATGGCGGCGGCGGTAATGTCGGGAGCCTTGTAATATCCTTTCATGCGGTCCTGACCGCGCACACATATCTCGCCCGGCTCCGTCTCGGGATTTTTGCTCCCCATGATTTTCGACTCCATGCAGGGGAGAGTGCGTCCGCAGGACGACGGCACGAACGAGCGCCAGGGAGTGTGGCTTATAAGCGGGCCGCATTCGGTCATTCCGTAGCCTACGGTGAATGGGAATTTGATGCGGTACAGGAATTGCTCCACTTCGCTGTTGAGCGGCGCTCCGCCGATAATCACCTCCTCGAACTGGCCTCCGAATGCCTCTACAAGCTTGTTGCGGATTTTGGCGTAGATGGCGTTGTCGATAAACGGCACAGCGAGAGCCCAGCGGATGGCGCGTTTGGTAATCATCGGCACTATCTGCTTGCGGTAGATTTTTTCGAGAATCAGGGGCACGCATATCACCAGATTCGGTTTCACTTCGCTGAATGCCTTCAGCAGAAGCTTCGGCGTCGGGGCTTTCCCGAAGATGGTGATGAAAGTGCCTACGGCCAGGGGCACGAGCATATCGAAGGCGCATCCGTAGGCATGCGCCAGCGGCAGGAATGAAAGCGCGCGCGACCCCTCGTAGTGCAGCCGGCTGGCTATGCCGTAGTTCACGTTGCCCGCGATGTTGTCGTAGGTTAGCATCACTCCTTTGGAGAATCCGGTGGTGCCGGAAGTGTAGTTTAGTACGGCGGTATTTTCGGCATCGATTTCGGGGTAGACCACATCCTCACGACGGAATCCCTTGGGATAGGTAGCCTTGAATTTGCGCGTGAGGTTGCGGATTATGCGCGAAGGCATCTGATGACCCTCGGTTTCACGCTCGGCGAGTATCTGGCGCATCTCGAGCGAGACGGCGGCCTTAAGCTCAGGCATCTCCTCGAACTCAAGAGTCTCCCATATGGAGCTGTTTACAAACAGCACCCGGGCGTCGGAGTGGTTGACTATATGCTGGGCATCGTGAGGATTGAAGTCGGCAAGAATCGGAACGATTGTGGCGCCGTAGGTTATTGTCCCGATAAACATCACTACCCAGGAGGTGGAGTTTTTTCCCAGTAGAGCCACATGGTCGCCCGGTTTAAGCCCCATCTGCCGGTAGAAGAGGTGCAGGCGGGCTATACGGCGGGCGAGGTCGGCGTAGGTCATCACTTCCTGGCTGCCGTAGTCGGTAAGGGCGGGGAGGTCCCAGTTGTTGCGGAAACTGTTCCGGTATATCTTCAGGATATGGTCGTCGTATCGCATTTTAAGTCGGGTTTGGATAATGCGGGTTAATATGTACGCAGGTTAATATATCTTTACGTAGCAACGGAGGGTTTTATTGTCCCGGATGCGTCAGAGAATTGGAGAGAAGAGCCTCATGAAAGATTCGAGCATCCGTCGGGGCAGCGGGCGGCTGCGCCATTCGGCCGAGGTGACGCGCCGGCTGTCGCGCATGTCGCGGAAGAACATGGCCTTGAGCCGGGCGTTGAATTCGGGAGAATATATCAGCATGTTGGCCTCGAAATTATGTTCGAAGCTGCGGAAATCGAAATTGGTGGAGCCGACGGTGCAGAAATCGTCGTCGACAATTATGGCCTTGCTGTGAAGCATCCCTTTCTGATAGAAATAGACTTTTATACCTGCGCGCAGGCAGTCCATAATATAGGAATTTGACGCCCAGCGGAGCATGTCGCTGTCGCTGCGTTGCGGCACGATCAGCCTTACGTCTACCTTCGAGAGGGCGGCGAGCTGGAGGGCCTGCACCAGGCCTTCGGTGGGGATGAAATAGGGGGTGAGGATGTAGACGCACTTGCGGGCTTCGGAGATTACCTGCTGGAACACGAGCGTCATGTTCATCCACTGGGTAGTGGGACCGCCGGTGACGAGCTGAAGCCCCACTGGGACGTCGGCCGACGGGGCGGCGAAGTCGGTCTCCTGCAGTAGGGGCTGCCCCATGAAATTCCAGTCGACGGCAAACGACTGCTGGAGCGCGGCAACAGCCGGCCCCTGGATGCGCAGGTGGAGGTCGCGCCACATGGCGAACATCTTGCCGCCGTCGATATAGCGGTCGGCTATGTTCATTCCGCCGATGTAGCCTATTCGCCCGTCGATTATCACAATCTTGCGGTGGTTGCGCCAGTTGATACGGGTTCCGAACGGCGGAAATACCACTTTGAAAAACGGAAAGGCCTCCACCCCGGCGCGCCGCATCCCCTTGAGGGCCTTGCGCGAAAGGCGGAAGGAGCCCACATGGTCGTAGATTACGCGCACTTTCACTCCTGCGCGGGCTCGCTCTTCAAGAGCTTCAATCACGCGGCGCCCGACTTTGTCGTCGATAAGTATGTAGTACTGGAGGTTGATATAGCGGCGCGCGTTGCGGATGTCGGCCAGCAGAGCTTCGATTTTGTCGGCGCCGTTGTCGAAGATATCAACTTTGTTGCCTTCGTAGTAGTTGGAGCCGCAGAGCGACGAGGCCAGGTTGATGCGGTTGCGGATATGCTCCGGGGGCTTCCCCTGACGGGCACTGGCGCCGCTGCGGTTGGTAAGACGCCGCAGGATGCGGCGGTTGCGCCGCGATATTATGCGCTTGTTCGGAATGTTGCGGCCGAAAAATATGTAGAGGATAAGTCCGACCATCGGCACGACGAGGAGCACCGTGACCCACGCGAGCGATTTCACGGGGTTGCGGTTTTCGCTGACCACCACGGCGATTATGCCAAGGATGGTCAGCGCGTAGACTGTGGCGACACTCCACCACAGCCATCCGAATCCGATGTATTGTCCAAGCCAGTGCAAGGAGGGTTAAAGATTTTAGGGTTATTTAGGTAGTTAGGGAGTTCAGAGGTTGTATGGTTGGCTTTGGTTTTAATTATTCTTCGAGCAGGTCGTGGCGCAGGATGAGGTCAGAGACCGTGAGGGCGTTTTCCACGTGGCGCGCCACGTTGCTGCCGAAGCCTGAGGTGTCTCCTACGATGCGTCCGCGGTGGCTTACGGCAAATGCCGGGGAGCGTTCGGCCACGGCCGAGAAGCCCATGCCGCGCCAGCCGTAGTCGAGCCCCATCTGGTCGAGCAGTGTGGGATAGATGTCGATCTGCCCCATCACGGCCGCGCGTCGGCCGGCAATCGGGGCGTTGAGAACGATCAGCGGAACGTATTCCTCGGGGTTGATCATCCTGGCTCCCGAGACGTCGCTTCGAAGGGCCGAACGCCAGCGGGAAAGAGCTTCGTGGTCGCCGGTGACCACGACCATAGTGCGGTTCCAGTCGGGGCGCTGGCGCAGATAGTCGAGCAGCCGCCCGATGGCCTGGTCGGTATAGTGGACGGCCGTCATGTAGTCGCGCAGTCGGGCCGGATAGCCTCCGTCAAGCGATATTGTCTGCAGTTCCTCCGGAATCTTGAATGGTGCGTGGCCCGAGAGGGTGTTGATCTGTACGTAGGCTTTCTCGCCGTCGGGCCAGACTTCGCCGCGTTGCATTTTTGCTATGGCCTGCGAGATTACGGCGTTGTCGCTGGGGGTGTCGCCGTTGATGCGTTCGGAGGTGTTCCAGCTGTCGCGCAGATGTATGTGGTCGATTCCGAATGCCTTGGCCATCATCTCGGCGTTCCATCGCCAGGGGCGGTCGCCGCTGAGGAGGTATGTTTTGGCCCCCTGCTGCTTCATCGCGTCGGGGAGAGTGTGGAAGCGGTTGCCACTCCGGGTCATAGCGAAAGCTCCCGAACGGGTGGGGTGCATGCCTGCGAGTGCGAGGAGCTGCCCGTCGCTTGTACGCCCGGCAGCAGCCTGGGAGAGCACTCTCGGAGCGTAGAAACTGCGCATGGCGCTGTCGCGGAGCATACGGTTGAGGTTGGGGGTGAGTTCCTTGCCTTCCACCTTCATTCCGATGGGCCACGATTCGAGCGACTCCCAGAATATGATTACCAGATTGTCGCGCCTGGCCATCGTATCGGCCGGTTCGCCCATGGCCGAACGCATCGCCACGTGGTTGCGGCCCCATGAAGCCACATATTTCTGCTGCTCGGGACTTATCGAGTCCGGCACTTCGAGACTTTCGGCAATCAGCACGCCGGGGACGGTGTAGACCACTGGCGCCACAATGCCGTTGTAGCTCGAGCGCAGTCGGGCCACGTGCCGGGCCATTCCTCCGCAGGCCATGGCCACAAAGCCGGCCAGAAGGGCGAGCGCTCCGAGGGTAAGGGTGTAGAAGATTATGTTGGGCCGGGAATCGTCGGCCTCGTCGGCCGGCTGCATGAGCAGGAAGGTAGCCACGGCTATGGCCGGAAGCACCAGATACCACCAGGAGAAGCGCGTGCCCACGGCGCCGGTGAAGTCGAGAATCGACGCTACGCTGGGGTAGGCGCCCAGCGGGATAGAGCTGTAGAATGCCGCGCCATACATCAGGTTGGCTGCAAGCACACAGTCGGCCAGCAGGAGTACTACCAGCTGCGGCCACTGACGGCGGCTGGCCACGGCCGGCAGGGCCAGCACCGTGGCCAGGAGGATGCCGTTGATGTACGTGCCTGCGTAGGCCAGCGCGCGCGGGTTGGTCGGAAGGCACCACATCAGGTCGAATGCTACGACCGTCAGCAGGCAACCGATCCACGCCACCAGAAAGCGGCGCGTCCAGAGGGCTTCGGGAAACATCAGCCGCCCTATGGCGCCGATGAAAATGTTTTTCTTTTTGTAAAGTCCCATAATGTGTGAACTCGGTTGGATAATGGAGGTGGGAATCTCGATGCCAGTGGTCGGTTTTACCACAAATGTACTAACTTATATTCACAAAAACAAAAATCCACCCCGACTTGGTTTAACCCCGGCAGTATTTTATTCAAAAAGATTACGGGATGTAAATAAGGACGCGTTTTGCTCGTTTGGCGGAAAAAAGGTAAATTTGCGCTCCGGGGGATGATAAACCAACATGACTATGAAAGAAACATTGGGCGAGATGCCCGAATCCAATGGGGGACGGCTGCAGAGCCGCCGTCTGGTAAAAAAAGAGTTTGTGGTGCCTTTCGTGCTGGTCACGTCGCTATTTTTCGTGTGGGGCTTCGCCCGCGCCATTCTCGACGTGCTCAACAAGCATTTCCAGATGTCGATGGACGTCACCATGACCCGCTCGGCCATGATTCAGGCCACAACGTATATAGGGTATTTCCTGATGGCCATTCCGGCCGGTGTGTTCATCACGCGCCGTGGCTATCGTCCGGGTGTGGTTCTCGGGCTGTTGCTTTTCGGCATCGGAAGTCTGATGTTTATTCCGGGCGAATGGCTGGGGTCGTTTGATTTCTTCCTTGTGTCGCTTTTCGTGATAGGCTGCGGTCTGGTAGTGCTTGAGACGGCTGCCAACCCCTATGTTACAGAACTTGGCGATTCATCGACGGCCCCGAGCCGATTGAATCTGGCGCAGTCGTTCAACGGACTCGGATGCATCCTCGCACCGGTTATTGTGGGCGGAATCCTTTTCAGCAACCCGGAGGTTTCGGTGGCCCTGCCGTACACGGTGATGGGCGTGGCTGTTCTTGGTGTGGCTGTGGTATTCTGCTTCGTCAGACTTCCGGAAATCAACAGTCGCGAGCAAATCGTGGCCTCGGCCGCAGCCGACGCTCCACGCGGAGGCGCCGGCGCGGCGTTGCGCCGCCTGGTGGCCAACAAAGGGTTTATGGCAGGGGTCGGCGCACTTTTCTGCTACGAGATTGCCGAAATCTCGATTAACACTTTCTTCATCAACTATGCCACCGACGGCGGCATGCTCACTCCGGCGCAGGCGGCAACGGTGCTCTCCGTCTGCGGTCTCGGACTGTTCATGGTGGCCCGTGTGGCCGGCAGTTTCATTATGAGCCGGATTCCGGCACGCAAAGTGCTTGCCGTCTGCTCGGTGCTCACAGTTGCCGGATCGCTCGCCGTGGCGCTCGACTTCGGGATGGTGTCGCGTTGCGGAGTGTTTGTATGCTATGCCTTTGAAGCGATTATGTTTCCCACAGTGTTCGCTCTGACAATTCCCAAGGCGGGTAGCGACACAAAAATGGCGTCGTCGCTCATGATGATGACGCCGCTGGGTGGCGCAGTCGGGACCACTCTCATGGGGTGGGCTGCCGACAGCTGGGGTATAGCCACGGCATTCGTCGTGCCCTGCGCCGGCTACGTGCCGGTAATGCTCTACGCTATGGCGCAGCTGCGCAAAAAAATGAATTGATAGGAAAGACTGAAATCCGGAATGCGGGGAGGGGGGCGGCCGCTCTGATCAGCCTATAATGGCGTTCACTGCGGCCTCGTCGGCCGAGAAGGGGCCGGAAGCGCCGAGCTTGAGGGTGCACATCGCGGCTGCGAATTTTCCGGCCTCGAGATAGTCGGCGCCCTGGTTGCGTTTATAGAGGTATCCGGTCATATAAGTGTCGCCGCATCCTGTGGCGTCGACCACTTCGGCCGGCGGATAGGCCGGAATCTCGTAAAAATTGCCTCTGGCATATATCAGGGAACCGTAGCTCCCGAGGGTCAGCAATACTTCTTTCACACCCCATCCGGCCAGAATGCGTGCGGCTTCGCGCGGGTAGGAGCTTCCCGTAAGGGTCTCCATCTCTTTTTCGTTGGCTTTGAGTATGTCGATGTATTTCATAGCCTCGACCTTATCGGGCCAGTCGACGGCGAATACATCCTCGCCGCGCACCTCGCGCAGATATCCCTGGGCGTCGACCGACACAATGCCGCGGCCGGCCAGGGAGCGTATGGCGTCGAGCGAAAAATCGTCGGCTAAAAGCGTGCCGAGGTGGAAATAGCGGGCTTTTATGTCGCGCAGGCCGTCGACGGTGAAAGGCGCGGCTTTGGCGAGTACACGCTGCGTGCGGTCGTTCTGGTCCTCGCCGTATTTATTCTCGAAATATACCGAGGTGGGCGAAGGGAGCACCTCCACGTCGACGCCTTCGGCGCGGATGTCGTCTACGGCTTTAATCTCGCTCGGGGCGAGCGACGTGACCAGCAGAAATCCTGCGGGATTCAGGTGTGCCATACCGTGGGCGAAATAAAAGGCAGTCCCTCCGGGCATGTGGACGGTGTGGCGCGGTGTCACGATTTTGTCGAGTGTTATGTGGCCGATGCAGCAGATGTCGTATGTATTGTTCATTTCTGAAGTTGAAGAATACGCCTTGTGAAGCCATATAAGAAAAGTTTCAAATGACTTCGTTGACAGACTCATGATGTGAGCGGCAAAGGTAGCGATTTTTTCACCCTTTGCCAAAACAAATGTTCCAACTGCATTCTCTGCCTGATGTAAGTGACTTGAAGAAATTAGTTAATGGTTATTTGCAAAGAATTTCGAGATGATT
>UREH01000086.1 GCA_900546835.1 uncultured Porphyromonadaceae bacterium | reverse complement strand
CTCCTTTTTCTTTATACCCCTTCCACGACAACCTTCAGCCCATCTCAATAATCAAATCGACATTCTATTATTTAATATGTATATAGTATGGCGCGGTGCACCGGACGAATCCGATGCACCGCGTTAATTTAGCGTTTGTCAGGACAATCAGTCGGCAGAGAGTGCCGAGAGGGAGGCACTAAGCGTGGCCAGCTTCGACTGGGCGTCGGCCTGTTTGCGGCGCTCGCCCTCGATTACGGCTGCGGGAGCCTTGCTGACGAATTTCTCGTTGGCAAGCTTCTTCTCCACCGAAGCGAGGAATCCTTCGTAGTATGCGATATCTTTCTGCAGGCGTGTCTTCTCGGCCTCAACATCGATGTTGCCGGCGAGAGGCACGGCATATTCCTGCGTACCGACCATGAAAGTTGCTGCGGCAGCATCCTTATCGGCATCACCATCGATAGCCGAAAGATTAGCCAGTTTGGTGATTAGGGCGGATATCTCGCCGGCTGGTGCGGCTGCGCCGACCACACGGAGTTCCAGAATATCCTTCTGCGGGATATTTTTCTGGGCACGCACGGCGCGCACACCCGTAACGATTTCCTTGGCTGTTTCCATAGCAGCAAGCACATCGGTGTCGGCTCCCATCCCTTCGGGCACGGGAGCGTACATGATGCTCTCGCCATCGCGGCGTGCAGCAAGATTCTGCCATAGTTCTTCGGTGATGAACGGCATGAAGGGGTGCATCAGGCGAAGGAGTGCGTCGAAGAACCCGAGTGTAGCCTCATAGGTAGCCTTGTCGACCGGCTGACCGAAGGCAGGTTTCACCATCTCGAGATACCATGCGGAGAATTCATCCCAGAAAAGACGATAAATGGCCATCAGCGCTTCCGAGAGACGGAATTTGCCCATAAGGTCGGCCACTTCGGCGGCGGTGGCGCCCAGACGGGCCTCAAACCACTTTGTGGCGGCCTTCGCGGCCATCGGCTGCTCGAAGTCGGCACTCTCCCACCCTTTCACAAGACGGAAAGCGTTCCAGACCTTGTTGCAGAAATTGCGACCGGTCTCGCAAAGCTTGTCGTCGAACAGGATGTCGTTACCCGCAGGAGCGGCGAGCATCAGGCCCATGCGCACGCCGTCGGCACCATAGTTGGCTATAAGGTCGAGCGGATCGGGCGAATTTCCCAGCGATTTGCTCATCTTGCGGCCGAGACTGTCGCGCACTATGCCGGTGAAATAAACGTTCTTGAAAGGCATCTCCCCCTTGAACTCATATCCGGCGATAATCATACGGGCTACCCAGAAGAAAATGATGTCCGGACCGGTAACGAGGTCCGAGGTAGGATAATAATAGCGGATCTCCTCGTTGTCGGGATCAAGGATGCCGTTGAAAAGCGAGATTGGCCATAGCCAGGAGGAGAACCAGGTGTCGAGGCAGTCCTCGTCGGCACGCAGATCGGTCATCTCCAGTGCGGGGTTGCCGGTTTTCTCGCGGGCGAGCTGCAGAGCCTCCTCGGGCGTCTCGGCCACAACGTATCCACCTTCGGGGAGGAAATAGGCCGGAATGCGGTGACCCCACCAGAGCTGACGGCTGATGCACCAGTCCTTGGTATCGGTCATCCAATGGCGGTAAGTGTTCTTGAATTTCGAGGGATAGAAACAGATGTCATCATCCATCACAGCCTTCAGAGCCGGTTTGGTCAGCTCTCCCATCTTAAGGAACCACTGCATGGAAAGTTTAGGCTCGATCACCACCTTTGTACGCTCCGAGTAGCCCACCTTGTTGTCGTAGTCCTCGACTTTCTCCACGAGACCGCGCTCCTGCAGGTCGGCTATAATCTCGCGGCGGACGTCGAAGCGGTCATGACCCACATACATGCCGCCGGCTTCGGAAATAGTGCCGTCAGGATTAAAGATGTCGATGGTGGGAAGATTGTATTTCTCGCCGAGCATATAGTCGTTGACGTCGTGAGCCGGAGTTACCTTCAGGCAGCCTGTACCGAAGTCCATCTCGACATAATCGTCCATGATGATGGGCACCGAACGGCCTACCATAGGCACAATCACGCGTTTCCCCTTCAGCCAGCTGTAGCGCGGGTCGTTGGGGTTTACGCAGACGGCTGTATCGCCGAGGATGGTCTCCGGACGCGTCGTAGCCACCACAATATAGCGGTCGGCCTCGCCGTCGACAAAATATTTCAGATAGAAAAGCTTGGAATGCTCGTCGCGATAGATCACCTCCTCGTCGGAGAGCGCTGTGAGCGCGGCGGGGTCCCAGTTTACCATGCGTACGCCGCGATAGATCAGTCCCTTGCGGTATAGTTCGCAGAACACGCGGATTACGCTGCGCGAGCGAAGCTCGTCCATGGTGAATGCGGTGCGGTCCCAGTCGCACGAGGCGCCGAGTTTGCGCAGCTGCTTGAGGATGATGCCGCCGTGGTGCTCGGTCCAGTCCCACGCATGGCGCAGGAACTCCTCGCGGGTGAGGTCCGTCTTCTTGATTCCCTCGGCCTGGAGTTTGGCCACCACCTTGGCTTCGGTGGCGATGGAGGCGTGGTCGGTGCCGGGAACCCAGCAGGCATTTTTACCCTCCATGCGCGCGCGGCGCACGAGGATGTCCTGAATCGTCTCGTTGAGCATATGGCCCATATGGAGCACGCCCGTGACGTTGGGCGGCGGAATCACGATGGTATACGGCTCGCGGCCATCCGGTTCGGAATGAAACAGGCGGTGCTTCATCCAGTAGTCATACCATTTGTCCTCCACCTCGGCGGGATTGTATTTCGTAGCAAGCATGATGTGGTTAGCTGGTTAAATCGTTTGGTGTTAAGGCTTCAGGATACGCTCCGCGCCTGTCGGCGACGGGAGCGCCCTGAAAATTGCGGTGCAAAATTACGAAACTTTTGCGGAATTTACCTAACTTTGCCTATATTATAATAATGTGCGAGCCAATCATCATCGCCAACATCAACCAAAATCCAGCATAAGCATGAACAAAACCGTAATTCCGTTAGCCATGGCAGCTACGCTACTGACGGGACTCGCAGGCTGCACAGGCACAGGCACGCAGCTGATCGACAAGCCCGAATTCAAGTCGGCCAACCGCACTTTCGACATCGAGGCCCTCGAAGCCCTCGGGCGCGTGAGCGGTCCGGCCGTATCGCCCGACGGCAAAAAGGTGCTCTATGGCGTAAGCTATGAGAGCGTCGAGCAGAACAAGAGCAACAACGAGCTCTATGTGATGAACATCGACGGCAGCAATGCCACACGCCTTACGCACACACCTCAGTCGGAAGGACAGGCCGCATGGATCAACGGCGGCAAGGAGATAGCCTTCGTGGCCGAAAAAGACGGCAAGCCCCAGATGTGGGTTATGAACGCCGACGGCACCGGCCGCCGCGTGGTCAGCCGCCTTGAAAACGGCGTGGCCGGATTCCTCGTATCGCCCGACGGAAAGAAAGTACTCGTTATCTCCAGCGTGAAATACGGACGCACCGCCGCCGACGTATATCCCGATCTTCCCAAAGCCAACGCACGCATCATCGACGACTTGATGTACAAGCACTGGGACGAGTGGGTTACAGAAATCCCCCACCCCTTCATCGCCGATTTCGACGGCTACAGCCTAAAGAACATCAAGGACATCATGGACGGCGAACCTTACGAATCGCCGATGAAGCCCTTCGGCGGCATCGAGTCGTTTGCCTGGAGCCCCGACAGCAAGCAGGTTGTCTATGTGTCGCGCAAGAAGACCGGCATGGACTATGCCGTATCGACCAACAGCGATCTGTATCTCTACGACCTTGAGAAAGCCACCACCCGCAACCTCACCGAAGGGATGATGGGCTATGACACCGCCCCCGCGTTCTCACCCGACGGCACTCAGCTGGCATGGCTCTCAATGGAGCACGACGGCTACGAGAGCGATAAAAACCGTATTTTCGTGATGGACATGGCAACCGGCAAGCGCACCGACCTCACCGCCAACTGGGATTATACCGCCGGCGCCATCGCATGGAATCCCAACGGCAAATCCATCTATTTCCTCGCTCCCTATCTGGGTGTCACACCGATTTTCTCAATCGACGTGGCCACTAAGGCCGTCAGCATGGTTACCTCCGGTGCCGACATCGCCGACTACGCCGCTTTGGCTCCGGTCGACGACAAGACCATCGTGACGATGCGCCACTCCATGCTCTACCCCAATGAGATTTTCTCGGTGACCGACCGCAACGCCACAGCTCTGACCGACGTGAACCGCGACGTGCTCTCGCAGATCGACGCACCCTCGCTCGAAAAAGTGATGGTTCCAACAACCGACGGCAAGGAGATGACCACATGGGTTGTTCTCCCCCCGAATTTCGACCCTGCCAAGAAGTATCCTGCCATCCTCTACTGCCAGGGCGGCCCGCAGCAGGCCGTAAGCCAGTTCTGGAGCTACCGCTGGAATCTCATGCTCATGGCCTCCAACGGATATATCGTCATAGCCCCCAACCGCCGCGGACTCCCCGGTTTCGGCACTGAATGGAACGCTCAGATTTCCGGCGATTATCCCGGCCAGAACATGCAGGATTACCTGAGTGCTGTCGACTATATGAAGCAGCGTCCCTATGTCGACGGCGACCATATCGGCGCTGTCGGCGCAAGCTACGGCGGCTTCTCCGTCTACATGCTGGCAGGCATCCACGAAAACCGCTTTGCCGCCCTCATAGCCCACGCCGGCATCTTCAACACCGAGGCGCAGTATCTCGAAACCGAGGAGATGTGGTTTGCCAACTGGGATCTCGGAGGGGCATTCTGGGAAAAGGACAACGCCGTTGCCCAACGCACCTTCGCCAACTCGCCTCATAAGTTCGTCGACCGCTGGAACACTCCTATCCTCGTTACCCACGGCGAATACGACTACCGCATCCTCTCCTCGCAGGGTGAGATGGCCTTCAACGCGGCGCGTCTGCGCGGTGTGCCGGCTGAGATGGTAATCTTCCCCGACGAGAACCACTGGATTCTCAAGCCTCAGAACGCCATCCTCTGGCAGCGCGTATTCTTCCGCTGGCTCGACCGCTGGCTGAAACCCGGCTCCGCCGAAGCCGCCACAGCTGCACCCACCACCGAAGAAAGCGATGTTGCCGCCCACGACGCGGGCTCCGAGGCCGAAGTCGCCGCTTCGGAGGAATAATATTTCACCCATATCTCAGAAACAATGTCTTATCCCAACACAAAGCCCATCGGCGTGAAAGCCATAGTCGGCATCGTAGTCGGCATTGCAGTATTCGTAGTAGCGATGGCCTTCGTAATGCCCTGGTACAACGTCTGGTCGCAGGAAATGGAAGGCAAGGCAGAATTCGCCAAAGCCGAACAAAACCGTAAAATCAAAATCGAGGAAGCCAAGGCCAATCTCGAAGCCGAGAAACTGAACGCTCAGGCCGAAGTAGAACGTGCCAAGGGCGCTGCCGAAGCCATCAGGATTGAAAACGGCAGCATCACGCCAACATACATCCAGTATCTGTGGGTTCGTCAGCAGTCGGACCTCAGCGACAAGACCGTAATCTACGTACCTACCGAGACCAACCTTCCCATTCTCGAATCGACGCGTATGCTCAACCAGGCGCAAAAGCCCTGATTCAGACACTGTCCGGATGCAGGACGCTGTTGAACATCGCTCCCATATAAAAACGTCGGGGTGTCAGAATTCTGAATTTTGACACCCCGACTCATTTTTGTCCGGATGGTGTGGGCGCTGTCAGAATGGTCCTTTTTTTGTTATTGCAGTTGCGCAGGCAAACTAAAAGCGCTAAATTTGTCCTTATTCTATGGAGCATTTCTGGAACATAATGAGCTCGGGAGTTCTCATCGGCATTCTGATATCAGCGCCGATGGGTCCGATCGGCATGCTCGTAATCCAGCGCACGCTCAACAAAGGCCGCTGGCCCGCTTTCTACACAGGATTCGGGGCCGCCCTCTCCGACCTGACCTACAGCCTGCTTACGGGACTGTGTATGAGCTTTGTTACGGATTTCGTGCTGTCGCGCCAGATGCTGCTTCAGATTGTGGGCAGTGTGGTCCTAATCGGATTCGCCTTCTATCTTTTCAGGAAAAACCCGACTGCAACCCTTAAAAAACCCGACGAAGTTGCCAACGGATTCTGGAAAGACTTCTGGACCGGTTTTCTGTTCACCTTCGCCAATCCGCTTATAGTATTCTTTATAATAGGATTGTTCGCACGGTTCAACTTTCTCCTGCCCGAATTCCGTTTCTACCACTATATAGCCGGCTACGGCGCCATCGTAGGAGGCGCCCTGCTCTGGTGGTGGCTGATAACATATTTCGTCAACAAAGCACGTGCACATTTCAACGTGCGCTCGCTCTGGATATTCAACAGAATCGTTGCTTCCATTCTGTTTATTATGGCCATTGTGGGGCTGTGGAAAGGCATCGCCGGCTATCTGGCCGTCTGAACTCCCCGGCACTCCCACCTACCGACATCTATCTCAAACAACCGACAATGAAAACCAACACTCTGCTTCATATCCCCTTTCGCGAAGGGCTCGACGGAATAAGTCTCGACGCCGTGGGCAACGCTCTTGAGGAAGGGGGCGCACGCTTCTCCGTAGAATCGCTCAACTGGCCGGAGACATTTCCCTACCGCCCCCTGACGGTTGTAACGGCGGCCCACACTTCCGAGGCCATCTACATCGACTTTCTTGTGCGCTGCAATTACCTCCGCGCGGCCAGCTACACCGACAACTCGCCCGTGAGCGAGGATTCGTGCGTGGAATTCTATCTGCAGCCGAATCCATCGTCGCCCCACTATTTCACTTTCGAGTTCAACTGCATAGGCATCCTCAACTCGGCTGAATGTGTCGCTCGGGCCGACTGCCGCCCGCTTTCTGCCGACGAGCTCCAGACCATCGGACGATATGCCTCGGTTGGCCGGCGACCGTTCGAAGAGGTGGAAGGATCGTTTATATGGAGTGTCGTGGTCGCCATTCCGCTCCGACTTCTCGGCATCCGGTACGAAGGCAAGCCGATTGCTATGCGCGGCAACTTCAACAAATGCGCCTCGGCCACATCCCAGCCACATTTCCTGAGCTGGGCACCCATCGATACTCCTGAGCCCGACTTTCATCAGCCGGACTTCTTCGGAGATATAATTCTCGACTGACACGAGTGCCCTGCACATGGGGCGCTTCAACTTCCCAAAGCTTTAAATCTCAATCATGAACGAAACGACACTTACCAACAACCGTGTGCTGAAATACCTCGAAAAAAATCCGGAAGACATCACCCGCGAGGACCTCGTCGACTTTGTGGTAAACAACGGCGTGGAAATGATCAACTTCATGTATCCCGCCGCCGACGGGCGCCTGAAAACGCTCAACTTCGTAATCAACGACCTCGACTATCTGAACACCATACTCACCTCGGGCGAACGCGTAGACGGCTCCAGTCTGTTCCCGGGATTCATCGAGGCCGGAAACAGCGACCTCTACGTCATTCCGCGCTACTCCACGGCCTTTCTCGACCCCTTTGCCGAGATTCCCACGCTGAGCATGCTGTGTAACTTCTTCGACAAAGACGGCAACGAGCTGGCGTCCTCGCCCGAACGTGCCCTGCGCCGCGCGTGCGCTGAATTCCGCAAGGCCACAGGCCTCGAATTCCAGGCCATGGGCGAACTGGAGTATTACGTCATCTCTCCCGACGAGGGAATGTTTCCCGCAAGCGACCAGCGTGGTTACCATGAATCGGCCCCGTTTGCCAAATTCAACGATTTCCGCACACGGTGCATGCAGTATATAGCGCGTACCGGAGGTAAAATCAAATACGGCCACTCGGAGGTCGGCAACTTCACCCTCAACGGAATGAACTACGAACAGAACGAGATAGAGTTTCTCCCTGTTCCGGCCGACCAGGCCGCCGACCAGCTCATGCTCGCCAAATGGGTGATCCGCAATCTCGCATCACGTCTCAACCTGAACGTTACGTTCGCCCCGAAAATCACCAACGGCAAGGCCGGCTCGGGTCTGCACGTACACATGCGCCTGATGCGCGACGGCCGCAACGTGATGCTCGACGCCAACCGGCGGCTCAGCGACGACGCACGCCGTCTGATTGCCGGACTAATAACACTTGCCCCGGCTCTTACAGCCTTCGGCAATACCAATCCCACAAGCTACTTCCGCCTGGTTCCGCATCAGGAAGCGCCCACCAACGTATGCTGGGGCGACCGCAACCGCTCGGTACTCATCCGCGTGCCGCTGGGGTGGACTACCTCGACCGATATGAGCGCCGTAGTGAATCCGGCGCAGAAACCCGCACCTACCGACGCATCGCAGAAACAGACCATCGAGATACGCAATGCCGACGGCTCGGCCGACATATACATGCTCCTGGCCGGGCTTGCAGTTGCCGCTCGCCACGGTTTCGATATGGCCGACGCTCTCGATGTGGCCGAACGCACCTACGTGAGCGCCAATATCCACGACAAGGCCAATGCCGCTCTGCTTGAACGGCTCGAACAGCTCCCGGCCAACTGCGCCGAGAGTGCGGATGTGCTTGAACAGCAGCGCGACCTTTTTGAAGCGTCGGGAGTGTTCACTCCGGCGATGATCGATGCCATAGTAGCGCGTCTGCGGGCCTTCGACGACGCCAGTCTCTCCGAACGCGCCCACCGCGACCCCGACCTGATGGGACGCCTGGTAAGCCGCTATTTCCACTGCGGGTGAATCCTGCCGCCCTGCAACCACTCAATCAAACTCAACAACGAGATAAACACAAACGATGAGCGACGTTATCCGACTTCTGCCTGATTCGGTGGCCAATCAGATTGCCGCCGGAGAAGTTATCCAGCGCCCGGCTTCGGTAATCAAGGAGCTGGTTGAGAATGCAGTCGACGCCGGCGCGACCACCATCCAGATTATTCTCCGCGACGGCGGCAAGAATCTGATTCAGGTAATCGACAACGGCTGCGGAATGTCGGACACCGACGCGCGTCTGGCTTTCGAGCGCCATGCCACTTCGAAAATCAGGCAGGCAAGCGATCTTTTCGAACTTCATACCATGGGGTTCCGCGGCGAGGCCCTGCCATCCATCGCCGCGGTAGCACAGATTGACCTACGCACAATGCGCAAGGGCGATACCATCGGCACTCATCTGGAGATTGCCGCATCCAAATTCCAGCATCAGACCGCCGAAGCCTGCGCCGCCGGAACGAATCTGTCGGTAAAGAATCTGTTCTTCAACTTTCCGGCCCGACGTAAATTCCTGAAAAAGGACGCGGTAGAACTCACACACATCCTCCACGAGTTCGAAAGGCTCGCGCTGGTGAATCCCGACAAGACCTTCACGCTCGTGCACAATGAGGTCACTCTCCATCAGCTCCTCCCCGGCACTCTGAAACAGCGCATAGTAAGTCTTTTCGGCAAATCGCTCGAGAAGCAGCTGATACCGGTGGCAACGGAAACGTCGCTTGTGAAGATTTCCGGCTTTGTGGCCAATCCCGAAAACGCCCGCAAGCGCAACGCCCTGCAGTATTTCTTCGTGAACGGCCGCAACATGATGCACCCCTATTTCCGCAAGGCGGTGCTTCACTGCTATGAGAATCTCATCCCGGCCGACCATCAGCCCTCATACTTTCTGAACTTCGAGGTCGACCCGCAGACCATCGACGTCAACATCCATCCGACCAAAAGCGAGATTAAATTCGAAAACGAAGCTCCTATATGGCAGATTCTTGTAGCTGCCGTAAAGGAGGCGCTCGGAAAATTCAATGCCGTCCCCTCCATCGACTTCGACAGCACCGACCGGATTGATGTACCCGTATTCCACCTGTCTCTTATACACATCTGACGCTGCCGACGATATGCAGTG
>UREH01000085.1 GCA_900546835.1 uncultured Porphyromonadaceae bacterium | reverse complement strand
GGGCTCGGAGATGTGTATAAGAGACAGGTGTATACTTTACACGATTGTTACATATGCGTTGCTCATATTTGGAAAAGGTGTATCTGCAGATTGTTTATGTGATATAGGGCTGGATAATCGAGGGGGATTGTTACGATATTTGTTGATATATTGTAACATTCGATTGCGGATTTGTAACAGAATGCGCACTGATTTTGCTCATAGGCAGAGCTTCCAGGTGTATGGTGGTGGACTTCTGGAATGATACTTGCATTTTCTGCGCTGGATGGATGGATAAGAACTGCCGGCACGCAATGGCGCCTTAACTGTTTCCGAAATATTATGGTTTGCTTAAAAAAAATCCGCAAATCTCCCCATTTATTTTATAATTGTGTATATTTGCAGAAACGAAATCCTGATATTGAGCTTGCATTTCAAGGGAGTGCTTTCGATTTGTAATCATAATGAAAGCGATGGTTAAATTCCTTATGAAATGCTGTTCCGGAGATTGGGAAAATGCGCTACAGCCGCCGCCGGCCTTAAATTTTGCGGAACCATGGCGTTGGTGAGGCTGTTTGATATAAAAGGCTCCGCTCAGGCGTCCTGATTTGAAACCGTATTAAAAACATCAACTATTACAGATATGAAACATGCCGACATAGACTGGTCGACGCTGGGATTCGGATATGTTCCCACCGACTATAATGTGCGTTGTTATTTTCGGGATGGCAAATGGGGCGAGATTGAAATCAGCTCGTCGGAGACCATCGAGATGCATATTGCCGCCACGGCACTTCATTACGGGCAGGAATGCTTCGAGGGGCTGAAGGCTTTCAGGGGCAAGGACGGCAAGGTGCGTGTGTTCCGTCCGCTGGAGAATGCACGCCGTATTCAGGATTCCGCGCGCGGCATCCTGATGGAGCCGCTCCCCACCGAAAAATTCGTGGAGATGATGGAACTCGTCATCAGGCTCAACGAGCGTTTCATTCCTCCCTATGGATCGGGGGCATCCTTGTATATCCGTCCGCTGGAAATCGGCATGACGGCCCGTGTGGGTGTCAAGCCTGCCGATGAGTATTGTTTCATCATGCTCGTAACGCCGGTAGGCCCCTATTTCAAGAGCGGATTCAAGCCGACGAATATCTGCCTTATGCGCGAGTACGACCGCGTCGCCCCGAAGGGGACTGGCCGCTTTAAAGTCGGCGGCAATTATGCCGCAAGTCTTGTGGCCGGCGAGAAGGCTCACGATATGGGTTATTCGGCAGTGCTCTATCTCGATCCGCAGGAGAAAAAGTATCTTGATGAATGCGGTCCCGCCAATTTCTACGCCATAAAGGATGGCAAATACATCACGCCCGCTTCCGATTCGATTCTTCCGTCGATTACCAACCAGTCGCTGATGCAGCTTGCGCGCGATTTCGGTATGGAGGTGGAATGCCGGCATATTACGGTCGATGAGATCCCTGATTTTTCGGAAGCCGCCGCCTGCGGCACGGCCGCCGTATGCTCGCCCGTAGGTGAAATCGACGACCTTGATACCGGACGCAAATACGTGATTGCGAAAGACGGACAACCGGGCCCCGTGACCCGGCGTCTTTACGATACGCTTTCGGCCATCCGTCTCGGAGAGATGGAGGATGTCCACGGCTGGAACGTGATTCTGGATTTATAAGCGGAATTGACGTCGCTGCGTATACCGGTATGGACTATCAGGCTGTAATCGACCGCTATTATCCCTGCGGACAGGCGGGATCGGAGCAGGCAAAGCTTCGCGATATATATATGCGCCATTGTGCGTCTGTAGCGAATCTGGCTTTGTATCTGGCCCGTCGTGGGGCGTTGCCCCTGGCAGAGGAAGAGGTTATGGCTGCGGGGATGCTCCATGATATCGGCATCGTCATGACCGACGCCCCGGGCATCCATTGCCATGGCGATGCGCCCTATCTGGCCCACGGCTGTCTGGGCGCGCAGCTTCTGCGACGCGAGGGCGTGCCGGAGGCTTTGGCCAGGGTGGCCGAACGCCACACTGGTACGGGGTTGACTTCTGCTGATGTCGAACGTCTCGGGATTCCGCAGATTCCCTCCGGAGTCGATTATATGCCCCACTCGCAGCTTGAACGGCTGATATGCTATGCCGATAAATTCTATTCGAAGAGCGGCGACATGCGTCGAAAACCGATGGAGCGTGTGCGTGCTTCCGTGGCGAAATTTGGTCCGGAGGCGCTGACGCGTTTCGATGCGTTGCGCGAGGAATTCGGCGAGCCGGCCGACGATTGATGCGGTGAGATATTCAGCTGGCCCGCAGCAGGAATGAAAAATACCCCGAAATGTGCGCCCGTAGGCGTAGAATAAGGAGCCATATTGAATAAATATCCGTGGAAAATCACTAATTTTGCACGCCGGATATCGACATTTCGTTTCGGTTCGCCACGGGGAAGTCAATCCCGTGAATGTATACGTGGCAATGTATGCTTCCGTATTTCTCCACAAGATAGTAGAAAAACGTTATGAGTCAAGAAAGAAAAGTCAGAGTGCGTTTCGCACCGTCGCCCACGGGGCCTCTGCATATTGGAGGCGTGCGCACAGCTTTATACAATTATCTGTTTGCCCGCCAGAACGGCGGCGACATGATTCTCCGTATTGAGGATACGGACTCCCACCGTTTTGTGCCGGGAGCCGAGGATTATATCAATGAGGCGCTCGCATGGCTCGGTATCGGAATCGACGAAGGTGTGCGCGAAGGAGGCGCTTACGGCCCCTACAAGCAGAGCGAACGCCGCGACATATATCGCGAGCACGTGGGCAAGCTGCTGGACCGCGGCATGGCCTATATCGCCTTCGATACGCCCGAGGAGCTCGAGGCCGCGCGTGCCGCGAGCCCCAACTTCCAGTATGATGCATCGACTCGCATGCGTATGTGCAACTCTCTGTCGCTGACGAAAGAGAAGGTTGAACGCCTGCTGTCCCAGGGAACGCCCTACGTGGTGCGTTTCCGCATCGAGCCGCGACGCGACGTTGAGGTCGACGACCTGATCCGCGGCAAGGTGACCATCAATTCGAGCATCCTCGACGATAAGGTGCTTTATAAGAGTGCGGACGACCTGCCCACCTATCATCTTGCCAATATCGTCGACGACCATCTGATGGAGGTCTCGCACGTGATTCGCGGAGAGGAATGGCTCCCTTCCGCCCCGCTCCACGTATTGCTGTATGAGGCTTTCGGCTGGGCCGACACGATGCCGAAGTTCGTGCATCTTCCCCTTCTGCTCAAGCCTGACGGCAAAGGGAAACTTTCCAAGCGCGACGGCGACCGCCTCGGTTTTCCAGTATTCCCGCTTGAATGGCACGACCCCAAGAGCGGCGAGATATCGTCGGGTTACCGCGAGAAGGGCTACCTGCCGCAGGCTGTTGTGAATTTCCTCGCTCTGCTAGGGTGGAACCCGGGCGACGACACGGAAATCATGAGCATGGAGCAGCTGATTGCCAAATTCTCGCTCGACCACTGCTCGAAGGCAGGAGCACGCTTCGCATTCGAGAAAGGGAAGTGGTTCAACCACGAATACCTTATGGCTATGCCCGGCGAGGAGCTTCTGCGCCTGTTCAAGCCCGTGCTTGAGGCTCATGGCGTGAATCCGGCCGATTTCTCGGATGAATATATCGTCAAGGCCATAGATATGGTGAAAGGGCGCGCCAACTTCGTAAACGATCTCTGGGACCAGAGTCGCTTCTTCTTCGTTGCTCCCACGGAATATGCCGAAAAGGATATAAAGAAGCGCTGGAAAGAGGATACGCCTCGCCAGATGCAGGAGCTTATCGCCCAGCTGGAGGCCCTTGACGACTTTTCGTCGAAAGCGGCCGAAGAGATAATTCTCGGCTGGATCGCCTCGAAGGAATACCATCTCGGCAACGTGATGAACGCCTTCCGACTGGCTGTGGTCGGCGAGTGCAAGGGTCCGCATATGTTCGACATCACCGAGCTTCTCGGAAAGGACGAGACCGTGGCGCGTCTGCGTCTGGCAATCGACCGCATTGCTCCGATGGAATAGTAGATTATCTTACCTTTTTAGCCTTGAATCCGCTATACAACACAGGCATCCGCCTTTATGGTCTTGCCGCCCGGGTGGCGGCGCTGCGAAGCCCTAAGGTCAGAAAAATGATCCAGGGGCAGAAGCGCACACTCGATACTCTGCGGCGCCGTCTGGGCAGTCGCCCCGGGTGCATATGGTTTCACGCCTCGTCGCTCGGAGAGTTCGAGCAGGGGCGCCCCATGATAGAACGCCTGCGGCGCGAGCATCCGGAGAAACCAATTCTGCTCAGTTTCTTTTCTCCTTCGGGTTTCGAGGTGAGGAAGAACTATCCTTTTGTCGATGCCGTAGTCTATCTGCCTTTCGACACTCCGAGCCGGGTGAAAAAATTTCTCGACGCTGCAAGGCCGTCGATGGCGATTTTCATAAAATACGAATTCTGGGGCAATTATCTCAAGGAGTTGCGTCGGCGTGGGATTCCTACCTATATCATATCGAGTATTTTCCGCCCCGGCCAGAGGTTCTTCCGGTCGGTTGGAGGAATGTTCCGGCGGATGCTCCTGTGTTTCGACCGCCTCTATGTGCAGGACGAGCGTTCGCGCCGGCTTCTGAAGCTGGTGGGCGTGGAGAATGTGACCGTTGCGGGCGATACGCGCTTCGATCGGGTGACAGACGTGATGCGTTCCACCGTGGAGATTCCGGGCTTCCCGGGCTTCGGCAAGGAGGCCAAGCTGCGGTTTATAGCCGGCAGCTCCTGGGAGGCCGATGAGGACGTCTACGTGCCGTGGCTCAACGCCCATCCGGAGGTGTCGTTTATCATTGCCCCTCACGAATTCAACGAGACCCGGCTCGAACAGCTCCGCAACCGCTTCTACGGCGATGTGATTCTGCTGTCGGAGTGGACGCGCGAGATAAAGCGCGCCGGACTCCCCTCGGGAGAGGTTCCCGAGTATCTCAAGCGTGTGCGCGGCATGATCATCGATTCGTTCGGCAAGCTGTCGTCGCTCTATCGTTTTGCCGACGTCGCCTATATCGGAGGCGGATTCGGCGCCGGAATCCATAATCTCAACGAAGCGGCCGTATACGGAATGCCGGTGATTTTCGGGCCAAACAACGTGAAGTTCAAGGAGGCGGCCGATCTTGTGGAGTGTGGGGGCGGATTTTCTGTGGCTTCGCGCGAGGAGTTCTGTCATATCATCGATATCCTCTACGGAAGTCCGGCCGATCTGAAGCTTGCCGGCGATGCAGCCGGAAAATATATACGCGACCATCTGGGTGCCACCGATTTGATTTACAATGATCTTTTCGGCGGCAAGCGGATGCAGAGCGATATAGAATCAAAATGAAGTAATAAACAGACATGAACAACGGCGTCAAGGCGCCAATTTACATCCAAAAACTATTATGAACAGTCGTAAAATGCGTCTTCCGGAGATTATCGACATCCTTACGCATAAGTCAGTCTCCTCGCAGGAAGAACTTTCAAAACAGCTTGCCGTACGCGGCTTCATCGTCACTCAGGCCACTCTGTCGCGCGACTTGAAAATGCTTAAGGCCAATAAGGTTTCCGACGACCGCGGAGTCTACCGCTATGTGGTGGCCGACGGACAAAGCTACGGACGTCGCTCGCGCCGCGGCACGGCTATGGTTACGAGCCATTCGTCGGTTCTTTCCGTGGCCCGCACGGGCAATCTTGCAGTAATCAAAACCCGCAACGGATATGCCTCCGGTCTTGCCTATGATATCGACATGCTTGAATCGCGCCTTGTGCTGGGCACTATCCCCGGGGCCGATACGGTATTTGTCGCCATTAAGGATGGTGTGTCGAACGAGGAGCTGTTTGCGCTGTTCAGCACGTTCCTTCCCGCGTCGGTGATGAATGCTGCCGCAACGCTGCGCGCCGAATCCGTAAGCAAGGAGGCGTAGTAAGGGGCTTGATATCCGTAGAAATCTTTTCGACGGCGGTGTATCGGAACGGATAGTCCCGATACACCGCCGAGTTGTATTTTTTTTGATGTGCCGCCGGACCGTTTTTTTTGTAAATTTTAGCGAATTTCCGGATGTGAAACCGGCATGGAAAATATTGTTTTTTAGCAATTAAATTGCTACCTTTGTAACGTAGAAGGCGATTGGCCGAGGCCTCGCCGTGATATATCGGTGGAAGGGATAACACTTTGAATAATATAGACTTATAGAACAATTTATGTCGGAAGAAAAATTCGAAATTGATGCTCCGCAGCCTCAGGAATACAGCGCCAGCAACATCCAGGTGCTCGAGGGGCTGGAGGCTGTGCGCAAGCGTCCTGCCATGTATATCGGCGACATAAGCGTAAAAGGCCTGCATCATCTTGTATATGAGGTAGTTGATAATTCAATCGACGAGGCTCTCGCCGGATTCTGCACTCATATTGAAGTAACAATCAACGAGGATAACTCCATCACCGTTGTGGACAACGGTCGCGGCATCCCCGTGGACATGCACGAGAAGGAACATAAGAGTGCCCTTGAGGTGGTTCTCACAGTGCTCCATGCCGGCGGTAAGTTCGACAAAGGTTCCTATAAGGTGTCTGGTGGTCTGCATGGCGTCGGTGTGAGCTGTGTCAACGCCCTGTCCGACTATCTGCGCGCCGAGGTCAGGCGTGGAGGGAAAATCTACATGCAGGAATATTCCCAGGGCAAGCCAACGAGCAATCTTACGGTAATAGGCGAGAGTGATACCACCGGCACGTCGATTACCTTCCATCCCGACGATACGATTTTCACCGTAAACGTCTACGACTACGAGACGCTTGCAAACCGCCTCCGCGACCTCGCATTCCTCAACGCGGGCATCACGCTGACGCTTACCGACAAGCGTACGCTCGACCAGGAAGGGCATCCCATCAGGGAAGTCTTCTATTCCGAAAACGGCCTCAGCCAGTTTGTGGAATATATCGACTCCAACAAGGAAAGCCTGATCAACGACGTTATTCACCTCAATACCGAGCGTCAGGGAATTCCCGTGGAGGTGGCTTTGACCTACAATACGTCGTTCAACGAAAATATCTATTCTTTCGTCAACAACATCAACACCATTGAGGGCGGTACCCACCTCACAGGTTTCCGCCGCGGCCTCACGTCGACACTCAAAAAATATGCCGACGACAACAAGCTTCTCGAGAAGAGCAAGGTCGAGATTGCCAGCGACGACTTCCGCGAGGGCCTGACGGCTGTAATCTCCGTGAAAGTGATGGAACCCCAGTTCGAGGGTCAGACCAAGACCAAGCTCGGCAACAACGAGGTGATCGGCGCCGTGCAGACGGCTGTAAGCGATGCTCTGCGCACCTATCTCGAGGAGCATCCCAAGGAGGCCAAGACCATCGTTGAAAAGGTGGTCCTCGCGGCCCAGGCGCGCCATGCCGCCTACAATGCCCGCGTTAAGATACAGCGCAAATCGCCGCTCTGTGGTGGCGGACTTCCCGGCAAGCTCGCCGACTGCTCCAGCCGCGATCCTCAGGAATGCGAGATTTTCCTCGTCGAGGGTGACTCGGCAGGCGGTACGGCCAAGAGCGGCCGCGACCGCCGCACTCAGGCCATCCTTCCGCTCCGAGGCAAAGTTCTCAACGTGGAGAAGGCAATGGACCACAAGGTGTTCGACTCCGAGCAGATTACCAATATTTTCCGCGCCCTGCGCGTAACCATCGGCACCGAAGACGATCCCAAGAAGGTGAATCTCTCGAAACTGGCCTACCATAAAGTGATAATCATGACCGATGCCGACGTCGATGGGGCCCACATCGCCACGCTGCTGATGACGCTGTTTTTCCGCCGCATGCGCCCCATCATCGAGGAAGGCTATCTCTATCTGGCCACTCCGCCGCTGTATAAATGTACGAAGGGCAAGGTCGAGGAGTATTGCTGGACCGATGCCCAGCTTCAGGCCTTCATCGCCGAGCATGGTGAGAAGACCAAAGTGCAGCGCTACAAAGGTCTCGGCGAGATGAGCGACAAGGAGCTCAAGGATACGACCATGTCGCCTGAAAACCGTCTGCTCAAGCAGGTGCAGATCAGCGACGCCGCTGCTGCCGACCGCATTTTCTCCATGCTGATGGGCGAGGACGTAGGTCCGCGCCGTGAGTTTATCGAGGCTAATGCCAACTATGCGAATATCGACGCCTGAACGGACTGCCCGTTCGGCCTGATTATAAGGGAACACGCCGTGTGGGGAGGATTGCCGGTCGCTTTCGGGCCGTTAGAACCACATGGCGTTTTCGTTTGTTTTTCAAGTAATCGGCAGGACATGTTGCCTCCGGTTGCATAATGCTCACCCCCCGGGGTGGAAGGGATGTTTAAACACACGTATTCAACCATGCCCAACGCAACGACAAAAGCAGCCGCTACAAAGCTGCGGGCGCAGATTCAGGATTTTATCTCGCGTCAACAAAACAATTCTTTCAACTACAAGCAGGTATCCGCCGCTATCGGCGCGAAATCGGCCCCCGCGCAGCGGAGCGTGGCCATGATGCTCGCCGAACTGGCTTTCGACGGCGAGCTGGTGGAGACCGCACCGGGCAAATACAAGGCTCCGGCGCGCTCCAACTTTACCATGGGCACGTTCGTGCGCCGCTCCAACGGTAAAAACAGCGTGGTGACCGACGACGACCAGGAGGCAATCTTCGTGGCCGAGCGCAATTCGATGCACGCACTCAACGGCGACCGTGTGAGAGTTGCCATCGCCGCCCATCGCCGCGGCCAGGAGCCTGAGGCGCAGGTGGTGGAAATCGTCGAGCCCAAGGAGCAGGTGTTTATCGGAACACTTCAGATCGAAGGCCACCTTGCTTTCCTGAAGACCGACTCCAAATTTCTCGCCTGCGACATCTTTATCCCGAAGGCCAGACTCAAGGGTGGCAAAGATGGCGACAAGGCCATCGTAAAAATCACCGAATGGCCCGAGGAGGTGAAAAATCCGCGCGGCGAGGTAGTCGATATCCTCGGCCGGACCGGCGAGAACAATGCCGAAATCCACGCCATCCTGGCCGAATACGGCCTTCCATATAAATATCCCGCCGCCGTCGAAAAGGCTGCCGACAAAATCGACGCGGGTATAACTCCCGAGGAAATCAGCCGTCGCGAGGATTTCCGCGGCGTGACAACCTTCACAATCGACCCCAAGGATGCCAAGGACTTCGACGATGCTCTCTCGATACGCCGTCTCCCCAACGGCCACTGGGAGGTGGGCGTGCATATCGCCGACGTAACCCACTATGTGAAGCCCAACTCCATAATCGACCGCGAGGCTATGACGCGCGCCACATCGGTTTACCTTGTGGACCGCGTGGTGCCGATGCTCCCCGAGCGCCTCTGCAACGGCATATGCTCGCTGCGTCCCGACGAGGAGAAGCTGGCTTTCTCCACCGTTTTCGAGCTTGACGACAACGCAAAGGTGCTCAACAGCCGCATCGTGCGCACCGTGATCCGCTCGGACCGCCGTTTCGCCTACGAAGAGGCCCAGGAGGTGATCGAGACCGGCAAGGGCGACCTCGTGGAGGAGATAACCACGCTCGACCGTCTGGCCAAGCAGCTCCGCGCGCAGCGCTTCGAAAACGGCTCTGTGGACTTCGACCGCGAGGAGGTGCGTTTCGACATCGACGAGAAAGGCCATCCCACCGGTGTATATTTCAAGGTATCGAAAGATGCCAACAAGCTCATCGAGGAGTTCATGCTCCTGGCAAACCGCACGGTTGCCGCCGCCATCGGCAAGCCCGAGAAGCGCCGCAAGGAGAAAGCTTTCGTATATCGCGTGCACGACCAACCCGATGCGACAAAGCTCACCGACCTGGCCAATATCGCCCGCGCTTTCGGCTACCGGTTG
>UREH01000084.1 GCA_900546835.1 uncultured Porphyromonadaceae bacterium | reverse complement strand
GTCAGATGTGTATAAGAGACAGCTGTACATGTCGGTGAGGTCTACCAGATGCGCCACGGAATCAGAAGCGAGGCGTGCGGTTTTTTCAACCGGAGTAAAGACGTTTCGCTGACCGACATTACTTTCCATTTCCTCGGTAATTTCGGTCTCGTGGGCCAGTATTCCGAGAATCTCGCCTACGACAATATCCGCTGTGCTCCCGACAGCAGGCTGGGACGCACGGACGCCGGTTTCGCCGACTTCGTCCAGATGTCGGGATGCCGAGGCAACGTACGCATCCTCAACTCTTACTTCGAAGGAGCACACGACGACCCCATCAACATCCACGGAACGCATCTGAAGGTCATGGGCAATCCCGCCGCCGACCGCCTGATTGTGCGTTTCATGCATGGGCAGACTTATGGATTCCTTCCGTTTACAGAGGGAGACGAGGTTGAGGTGGTCGACCGCCACACTCTCAATTGTCTCCAGTCGGCTACGCTGAAAGGAGTGCGCGCCATCGACCTGTATAACTACGAGCTGACGCTCGACCGGCCTGTGGCGGCGGTGCCCGAAGGATATTCTGTTGAAGACCTGGCAGTTGAAAACGTAACGTGGACTCCCGATGTGGAAATCCGCAACAACTGGTTCGCGCGCTATCCTACCAGAGGCATCCTGATAACCACGCGCGGGCGCTCGCTCATCGAGGGAAACACATTCTTCCGCTCGCCGATGCCGGCGGTGCTTGTCTCCGACGATGCGCGCGGATGGTATGAGTCGGGGCCTGTGGCCGACCTGACAATCCGCAACAACCGCTTCATCGAGTGTGCTTCCCCGGTAATCTGCATAAGTCCGGAAATCGACCGCTTCAACCGTCCCGTCCATTCCAATATCGTTGTGGAGGGAAACCGCTTCATTCTCACCGGTCTTCCTGCCGTACAGGCCGTGGCAACCGACGGCCTGTGCATCCAAGGCAATGTGTTTGATGTTTCCGGGCTTCGGCAGATTGATCCTGAAGCATTGATTCAGACCGATAATGTGGAAAGACTGAAGGTTGAGGGCAACCGCGTGCTGAAAACCTATCCCTTGAAATAATCAATTGAAATACAAAAAATAATCGACTATGCTACGAATTACAGCACTTGCAATTGCATCTGTTTGCACGCTCAGTGGCGTGGCACGCGACTACGCGCAGTATGTAAATCCGCTCATCGGCACGGGCCGTGTGGGCGGAGCGCTGTCGGGCAATAATAACCCGGCGGCTACCGTGCCTTTCGGCATGGTGCAGCTCGGACCCGACACGCATCCGGCTCCCGACTGGTTCAATGCCTCGGGCTACGATTACACCGACGGCCGCATCTACGGCTTCACCCATACTCGCCTGAGCGGAACGGGTGCTTCCGATCTTATCGACGTATCGCTCTTCCCGACACTGGGGGAGGCCCGCTCGTCGGCTTTCTCACATGAGCGCGAGACTGCTTCGCCCGGCTACTACCGCGTCAATCTCGACGACGAGAATATTTTGGCGGAGATGACGGCCACCCCGCGCGTGGGAGTACATCGCTATACATTCCCTGCCGACAGCGTGGCCCACATCATCGTGGACCTCGAGCGCTCGGCGCAGAAGGGGAGCTGGGACCGCAAGATTATCCAGTCGCAGCTGCGCGTGGTGTCGCCCACGATGCTCACCGGCTACCGCGTGATTACCGGGTGGGCGAAGCTCCGCAAGGTTTATTTCGCGGCAGAGTTCTCGCGTCCGTTCGAAGCCATGCTTTCCGACGGCTCGACGGTGCGTCCGAGTACCGATGTAATCAACGGCCGCGAGTTGCGTGCCGACCTCTCGTTCGCTCCTTCGGCCCGGCCGGTGGTGGTTAAGGTGGGAATCTCTGCCGTTTCGCCCGAGGGCGCTATGGCCAACCTGAAAAAGGAGGCCGAAGGCCGCAGCTTCGACGAGATAGCATCTGACGCACGCAAGGCGTGGAACGATCGCCTCGGAGCCATCGACGTGGACGATGAGGGGGAGAAGGCCACTATCTTCTATACGGCCCTGTATCACGCAATGGTACAGCCTAACCTCTTCAGCGACGTCAACGGCGAATACACTACGCCTGTTTATTCCACTGCACGTGTACCCGAGGGTGAAGAGCAGTACACCACTTTCTCGCTCTGGGATACCTATCGCGGTGCGCACCCGCTCTATACGCTGCTATATCCGAAACTCGACGCGGCATTCGCGAACAGTATGCTCCGCCACTACGACGACTACGGTTATCTCCCCATCTGGCACCTCTGGGGCCAGGACAATTACTGCATGATTGGCAACCACGCCATTCCCGTGCTGGTCGATGCGGCGCTCAAGGGTCTTCCGGGAATTGATCCGGAACGAGCCTACGAGGCTGTAAGGCAATCATCGGTGCGCAGTCATCCCAACTCGCCGTTCGATGTATGGGAAACCTACGGCTACATGCCCGAACCGCTGCAGACGCAGTCAGTGTCGATTACACTCGAGATGGCCTACGACGACTGGTGTGTGGCCCGTCTGGCCGAGCATCTCGGCAAAACCGACGATGCCGAGCGCTTCTACCGCCGCGCCGGATTCTATAAGAATCTCTACGACCCCTCTACCGGCTTCTTCCGCGCCAGGGATGAGAAAGGGGATTGGATAGAACCGTTCGACCCTCTGCGCTATGGCGCAAACGGTGGATATCCTTATACGGAAGGAAATGCGTGGCAGTATTTCTGGTATGTGCCCCACGATGTCGACGCTTTCGTAGCCATGGCCGGTGGCCCGAAAGCCTTCGAAAAGAAGCTCGATGATTTCTTCACCATCACCGACAGCAGCGGCGAAAAAAACGACAATATTTCCGGAATGATAGGCCAGTATGCCCACGGCAACGAGCCCAGCCATCATGTGGCCTATCTGTACAATGCGGTCGGGGCTTCGCAGAAATGCCGCGATCTGGTGGCACGAATATGCTCGGAGCTTTACAACACTTCTCCGTCGGGCTACGCCGGCAATGACGACTGCGGCGAGATGTCGGCATGGTATATTTTCTCTGCCCTCGGATTTTACCCCGTGAACCCGGCCGACGGACTGTATTGGCTGGGCATACCTGCGTTTCCCAAGGCAACCGTCAACCTTCCTGACGGCAAGACATTTACGGTGTTGACCACAGGAAATGGCCGTGTGCGCCCGTCGGCGATCGACGGAGGCGCTGGCGCGCCGCGCGTCAAGTCGGTACTCCTCAACGGCAAACCGCTCAAAGGCTACACCATCAGCCATTCCGACATCCTCAAAGGCGGCACTCTCGAATTCCGCCTCGGCTAAGCCGCCGGTCGAGGTCTGACCATAAACGGCAATTTACGATTAAAGCGATGTATCGGCCGATACATCGCTTTAATCGTGTTGTCTTACCTGGATTCGAACCAAGACAGGCAGAACCAAAAACTGCAGTGCTACCATTACACCATAAGACAATCCTTGCTGCCCAAGGCATCCGCCGGGCGGATGCCCTAAAGCGTTGCAAATTTAGCTGTTTTCCGAATCCTGCGCAATACCCGCCACTCTTTTTTACGAAAAATGACTAAATTTGCCAATCAGGAGGGCGAGGGAAAATATTCAATAGCATTCGTTCAATCATGGCTACGAAAACGGAATTTGCGAGTAAGATAGGGCTGATAGCTGCTACCGTCGGGTCGGCTATCGGTCTGGGAAATGTATGGCGCTTCCCGGCCGAGACACAGGCCAACGGCGGCGCGGCCTTTCTTCTGATTTATGTGGTATGCGTCCTCCTGCTGGGTGTACCGGTGATGCTGGGTGAGTTTGCCCTGGGGCGCGGCGGACGCAGCGATGCAATCGGGGTATTCCGCCGCCTGTCGCCTGGAAGCCGATGGTGGATTGTAGGGGCCGGAGGCATCCTGTCGTCGTATCTTATACTGATTTTCTACATGGTGGTGGCCGGATGGACGCTGGAATATCTGGTGGCCTCGGCGGGAGGATGGCTTTATTCGTCGCCTGAGACGGTAATGGTTACCGGCGCCGCCGGAGAGGCCGATCATGCACGCTACACTTCCGTGATGGAGCTTTTGCTGACGGATGTATGGCGTCCGCTGATAGCCACATGGGCCGTTATCGCACTCAACGTCGTTATTCTGCTGCGCGGTGTGCAGAAGGGAATCGAACGCCTTTCCAATGTGCTCATGCCCTTGCTGTTCCTGATTCTTATCGGACTATGTGTGGTGGCTTTCACGCTTCCGGGGGCTGCCGACGGGCTACGGTTTTTCCTGAGCCCGGATTTCTCGAAGATTACGCCGCGGGTGGTGGTCAATGCGCTTGGCCAGACGTTCTTCTCTCTGAGCCTCGGCATGGGTATTCTCATAACCTACGCCTCGTATTATCCTGCGGATACGCGTCTTACAAAGACTGCGATGACTGTGGCGTTGCTCAGTCTGCTTGTGGCTCTGCTGATGGGATGCGTTATTTTCCCGGCGGTGAAGACTTTCGGGCTTGAGAACGAAAGCATGAAAGGCGCGACGCTGATTTTCGTGACGCTGCCGGAAGTGTTCGGTCGGCTGCCGCTGTCGCAATTATGGTCGTCGCTGTTTTTCGTGCTGCTGCTTGTGGCGGCCATCACATCGACGGTTTCGATAGCGGAGGTGACTATAGCGTTTCTGGCGGATACGTTCGGTATGAAGCGCCGCAACGCAGTGCTGATGTGTCTGTTGCCGCTGTTTGCGCTCAGCGCGGTTTGCTCGCTGTCGATGGGAGTGTTGCGCGACTATACATTGTTCGGCCTCAATCTGTTCGATCTGCTCGACACTTTCGCGACCAATATTCTGCTCCCTGTGGGAGCCATCGGAACGTGTCTCTATGTGGGATGGTTCGGGCCGCGCAGACTGCTTCAGTCGCAGATAAGCAACCGCGGCGTCCTGAAGTCGGGCGTCGCGGGTGTAGTAGTGTTCATATTGAGGTGGGTGGCACCGGTATGTATCGCCATGATACTTGTCGGCAGTCTTTGACAGTGTGAATTCAAGAGGCTTGTAAAGAAACTGCCCCTCAGTCAAATTCCGCAGGGTCGAGGCCGGCCTGCTCCAGCGCCTCGTGTCGCTCGGTGCACGTGCCGCACACGCCGCAGTGGTGCTCACCTCCGCGGTAGCATGAGTATGTGTGGTGGTAATCGACTCCCAAAGCCACGCCACGCTTCACTATGTCGGCCTTCGTAAGATTGGTGTAGGGGCAGAACAGCCGGATATTCTCATAGGTCCCCGCGGCTACGGCACCGGCCATCGCCTCGACGAAGTCCGGCCGGCAGTCGGGATAGATTGTGTGATCGCCGGAGTGGTTGGCGAGCATAATCTGGCGGAGTCCGCGCGTTTCGGCCAGCCCGGCCGCCACGGCAAGCATGATTCCGTTGCGGAACGGCACGACGGTGGAGCGCATGTTGGCATCGTCGTAATGTCCCTCGGGCACTGCGTCGGCGCCTTCGAGGAGCGAGCTCTTGAAGTGGTCGGCCATGAATCCGAGTGGAATCACGAGGTGTTCGATTCCCAGACGGCGGCAATGCCACTCGGCGCAGGCGGCCTCGCGGTCGTTATGGTTTGAACCGTATATAAATGTCACGGCCAAAGCGATATGCGGTGCGTAGTCATATAGCATCGTGGTGGAGTCCATGCCTCCGGAGAGCACAATCAGGGCGTCGCGCTTTGGGAATACCTCGGGTCGGTCGGGCGTAAGCACCAGTTCCTCCTCTTTCGGAGGCAGGAACACTTCGGCGGTGGGATGATGAAATTCAAGAGCCATAAACCTTTGAAGCTTAAATGGGAACAGGATGGTTATTCCATGGCCGACTGCATTGCCCGGGCCATGCGGAGTTCAGCCATAGCGCGGTGCTCGGCGTCGGCGTAGTTGGCGAATGGATGGATGCTGATGCCTCCGCGTGGGGTGAAGAATCCTTTCACCTCGATGTAGCGTGGATCCATAAGTCGCACGAGGTCGTTGAGGATTATGTTGATACAGTCTTCGTGAAAATCCCCGTGGTTGCGGAAAGAGAACAGATAGAGTTTCAGACTTTTACTCTCCACCATACGCTCACGCGGGATATATTGTATCACGATTTTGGCGAAGTCTGGCTGGCCGGTTTTCGGGCAAAGCGAGGTAAACTCAGGGCAGTTGAACGTCACGAGATATTCGCGCTCGGGGTGCTTGTTGACGAATGTCTCAAGCTGTTCGGGCGAATAGTCCGTAGGGTATTTCGTACCTTGGTTGCCAAGGAGCGTCACTCCTTCGAGTTCATTAGGATTTCTGCTCATAAAGCATTGAGGATTCAGTATTTGATGTCGTGTACTTTGAGGCGCTCGCCGGCGTCGTTGACAATCGAACGGAAATAGCGCTCGTCGTAGCCGGGGAATTCGGGGTACAGGGGCATTCCGGTCTCCGAGCGCATAAACCGGTTGTTTTCGTCGACCTTTTTGCGGTTGCCGTCCATGAATTTCACGAACAGGAAATCGCCGAGCTGCTTATAGGCGGTTGTGGCGCGCTCGGCCCAGATATCGGCAAGGTCCTGAGTGAGGCTCGCGCGGATTTCCGCGTCGGCGAATTCAGGAATCTGCTCGTAGGCCACGCGTACATCCTCGGCAATGGCGTTCTCAAGTTCCGACTGCACGCGGCGGATGTCGGGAATCATGAGCGAATAGCGGTTGTAGGCCTGGTTGGCTACATAGTTGTTAACCCAGAAGTTGGCATTCCAGTCGAGAGTGTTCACGTCGCCCTTGGCGAGCTGTGTGGGAGCTTTGCGAACACCGCAGAACACGGGGAGGTAAACGCACGTATTGGCGTCGTCGGTTCCGAACCAGAGGAGGCCGCGGAGTTCGGGGGCCACATCGTTGCGGAGCTGAGCTACAAACGAGAAGCCGGTCTGCTGGGTGGCTATTGCGCGTTCATGGGTGTATTCCACCGAATCGACCTTGAACGTCATCGGGCGCCAGCGGTATGGAACTTTGTATGGACCGGCACCAATGTCGTTGGTCATATCGTAGGGGGTACCCTCGAAATGGTCGCGCATGGCCCGCTTCATGTCGGCGGCCGATAGCGGTTTCTCGGGTTTTACCCAGAGTGGCATCGGGTCGCCTTCGGCGCGGTCGATCCAGGGAAGGTATTTGTCCATCCCGGGCGTGAAAAGGTTGAAATAGGCCCATACGCGTGCGTCGCAACTACGCAGCGCGCCGAAATCGGTCACGCCGTAAGCCTTGGAAAAGTCGAATTCCTCGTCTTTTCCGTCGAAATAGCCCTGCGACCGGGCGAACTTAACTACATCGGGGCTGTAAAGGGTCTCGCCGGATTTGTCCTTGAGCGGGAAGCGGTGGATGCGGGGATGGTTGGCATGGCCGGCTATATGGCCGTCGGGAACGCGGCGTGCGACCCATACGGCGCCCTTGTCGGCTTTCCCTTTGCCTATGAGGTCCATTATCCAGGCCTCTTCGCCGTCGGCTATGGAGAAGGATTCTCCCTCGGAGGCATAGCCGTGAGTTTTTACCAGGTCGGTCATCACGCGGATGGCCTCGCGGGCGGTTTTGGCGCGCTGGAGGGTGATGTAGATAAGCGAACCGTAGTCGATAAGGCCTGTTCCTGCAAGTTCGTGGCGGCCGCCCCATGTGCTCTCGGCAATCACAAGGCCATGTTCGTTCATGTTGCCTATGGTGGCGTATGTATGAGCCACTTCGGGAATTTCACCGAGCGGTTTCCCGGTATCCCATTCCACCACTTTGCGCAAGGCTCCCTTTTCGTGGTCGGCTGCGGGCTGGTTGTAAAGCTCCCCGTAGAGGTTATGGGAGTCGGCGGCGTAAGTCACCATTACCGAACCATCGGCGGTGGCGCCTTTGGCGGCAATGAGCGAGGTGCATCCCCACGCGCCGGTTGTGGCGGCGGCGATGGCCATGGCGGAGATTATGATTTTTTTCATCTGCTGGGAAATTATCGTGTGGAAATATCGGTATTTTTGATTACAACGGAAAAATATACCTGTTTATTACTGCGGTTGAGGCTGCGGGGGTGTCAGGATTCCAATGGCACGGCAAGACGCTGTGTGGCAGGTTTAAGGAAGCGGCTCCCTATGAACTTCCACGAAAGGAATGCCGCGACAACCGTAATGACGATTGCCAGCGTGAGACAACGGTACGCTCCCAGGGATTCCGCGCACCCGTAGAAGAGCAGCAGTTGGATTATAGGGTAATGGAAGAGATAAATATCGTAAGAGAAGGTGTCATGACGGGATAATGCTTTGCCCCACGAGCCTGTGAGGCCTGCGGCAAGAGCCATTATGCCGGCAAAGATGGGATAGACGTAAATATGCGTGATGAGGGCAATCGGCATCCATCCTGTAAGAAAGTCGAACACATCGGCGGCATAGAGAGCAAGACTCAGGATGATTATCCACCATCTGAATTTGAGTAATAGCGTGATATATATGTTGGCCAGGCCTCCGGCCAGAAAAATAGATAGCGATCTGACCAGTTTTAGAAATACCTCGAAATCCTCCCCTTTGGCTATTTCAATACATTTCAGCCCCCAGAATATTGCTGTGGAGAAGATCAGACAAATCCATAGAATCGTGGCGGCGCTAAACCGTGAGTTTTTAATCCATTTATATATGAGGGGGATAAGGAGATAGAATGTAACCTCGCATTTCATAGTCCAGAGCGACCCATTGACGGAATTTACAATATTGTGGCTGGAGTCGAACACTCCCGGGAGGTCGGTATGGAGGAAATTCAGGAAAATGAGATTCGCGCCAAGATACTTCCAGAAGCCGGAAGTGGTGAAGTATTCGGCAATCGGCAAGGTGGAGACAACCGACAGTCCGATGGCGGCAAGAAGAACTACAAGTATATATGGCGGAAGAATACGGCGGGCGCGTCGTAGGAAATATTGCCTGTTGGAAGATGACTTCTCATAGGAATGAAACATCAGGAATCCGCTTATGGCGAAGAAACTGCCTGCATTGCCGAAGATACGCGGCAGGGTAACAATCGGAAGCCCGGAAAGCACGGCGAAATGCCCCACAAGGATGCTTACCGCCAGATAATAGCGGATGGCGTTGAGGTTGTTGTCGCGCGATATGGAGTGAAAATGCGGTTGAGCCATAAGAATACAGGTGTCGGCGTTGCGGCCGACACCTGTATAATAACTCGAAATGTGGGTGGGATATTATTCCGACAGAATAGAAATTTGGCTCGGTGAGTCAATCGGTCCACTCCCGGTGAGGTCTGCGGTTATTTATTGAGCAGTGCCTTGGCGGCCGGAGTGAGCAGCGGGGCTACACTGTCGTAGGGAAGTACGCATCCGGGCAATCCGGCGGCATAGCAGGCGATTTCATACTGCTGATAGACTACATGGAGGCCGTCGGGCATGAAGTAGGGGGGAGTGACGGGCAGCGGAAGCGTATCGGGATCAATCAGCAGTGCGTCTTTAAATTCCTGTGCGGTCTGAACATCGAAATACTGGCGCATGAGACCTTCGCGGATAAGCGGCATAAGGCGCGTTTTGGTTCCGTTTGCCATGGTGTTGTCCCAGTCGAACTCACGTCCGTCGAGTCCGAAGGTCTGGCCGGTGAAAAACGTCGAGCCATGTGCCCCGGCCAGATAGGCGTAGGTATTGGCGCCGAAAGTGGCATAGGTCGGGGTGCCGGCCAGCAATGATAGGGTCCAGTCGTATTCGTATTGCGGCTGTATGTCGCCCCAGGCTTCGCCGTCCATCCCTTCCAGTTCCTTAAGACCGCCCTTTACGGCACATTTTGCCACACGGGCGGCCAGGCGCTGACCGTCGGTATTGTCGGAGGCGGCTTCGGCATATGGTGTGGTGTTGGTGCCATACCCTATGTTGGAGAGCTGCCGGGTCATCCACGCGCGCACAGAGTCTACAAGATTCGTAGGCCCGTCGACCGGGAAATCGAGAGTTACGGAGGCTCTCACGGAACTTCCGCTGTCGGTAGCCGCCGAGTCGGTGTAGGAAACTTTCTCGACAATGAGCGTATCAGAGGTGCCGGGGTTGGTTTCATCGGCGGTTTTGGCTTTTTTGTTGCAGCCGGAGACTGTGGCGAGCAGCAGAGCCGCGATTGCCATTGGGAAAAGAAGATTCAGACGTTTCATTGTTCGGTCTTTATTTTGGGTTGTATGTTCGGTTTTATGGACTCAAATTTACGCTAAATGAGCAATCTTCGCAACATAAGTAACTGTTCAAAATTATTTTATGCTTTCCTGAT
>UREH01000083.1 GCA_900546835.1 uncultured Porphyromonadaceae bacterium | reverse complement strand
GTGTGAAGCGGGCGCCAAAGCGCAGTCCAATCAGTCTGCCTCAGGGCTAAATGATGGAAATGCTGAAAATATCTTGCCGGTAAGCGATTCTGAACGCCTGGACCGTCTGGAGGCGCTCGTAGAAGAACGTGTAAGCTACACTCCGCAGATTCATGGAGTGGTGCGCGCACGCTGGGAAGGGGAGTTCAGCCACGACGACGAGCCGTTTCGACATCGGTTTCAGGTGCGGAACGCACGTGTGTTTATCGAGGGGAATGTGCTTCCCACGGTGAGCTATTATGTTCGTGTCGACGCGTGCGATCGTGGCAAGTTCAAGATTCTCGATGCCTGGGCTCGTTGGCGCTTTCATGACAATTGGCGTATTCAGGCCGGACAGTTCCGCATTCCCTATGGTATTGAATGCTTCCGTGGCCCCGGAACATATGTTTTTGCCAACCGGTCGTTTCTCCACAAATATATTTTGAATATGCGTAACGTCGGACTTCGCGCCGGGTATTATGGAACTAAGATTCCTCTCGTTTTTGAAGCCGGACTCTTCAATTCTACGGCGATGGCAGACCACGACAAATGGCAGCGCGCTGTAAATTTCGCCGCCAAGATGAACTATAGGGTCGGACCGGTTACACTTTCCACATCCTTTGCCTCGGTGGAACCGGATTCCGTGCGTATGAATCTATGGTGTGGAGGTGCCACATATACCTCGGGCCGTTGGCTATTCGAGGCTGAGTATCAGAATAAACATTATACTAATAAGGCGCATAAGGCTACGCAGGGTTGGAATATATTCGGAGTCTATACGCTTCCACTGGTCAATAAGGGGGTATTTAACCGTCTGGATTTTATGGCGCGTTATGATGGTATGACAGATTGCTCCAACGGAACCCGCAATGATGATGGCCTCCTTATTACGAATGATTCCCGAAGACAGCGGCTCACGGTGGGTGCACAGATTGCATATGTCAAGATGCCGCTGAAAGCCCTGATCCGCTTGAACTACGAGCATTTCTTCTATCCGTCGGGAATTGCAGCCGCAGTAGGCGAGTCCAATAAAGTAGTCGCGGAGCTTGTTGTGAGGTTCTGATGGCTGCGCGGTTTGTGGGAGTGTTATTCGATGATTAACTCCCGAAGTATCGCATCGGCTGTAAGCCAGTCGATTTCAGGGATTCTTACTCGGTTCTCTTTTGTATAGAGCAGACTGCCAGCTTTTTGTATATTGCCCAGTAGCTCGTTTATCAATATCGGATCAAATATTTGCTTTGCAAAATCAATGTCGAGGCCGTAGGATGTCCGCAGCGATGTGATAATGTAGTCGTTAAGTCTGTTTTTTGCAGTTTCAGCTTCTGCTTCGGCAGGAGGGGGAGATGCAGCCCTTTGGTAACATTGCTCAATCCCTGCGATATATTTCTTTATATTGCAGGGGTTCGACCGGCGTGTCAGTCCGTCGAAACTATGGGCGGAAGCTCCAAGACCGAGATACGGAGTGTAATTCCAGTAGCTTGAATTATGCCGCGCCTCCATGCCCGGGCGGGCGTAGTTGGATATTTCATAATGCGTATATCCGCTGGCGCTCATTGTGGCACAATATCTGGAGTATATTTCAACCGCTGTGGTCTCGGATGTTTCCGCTACCTCTCCCTTCAGCATTCTGGCATATAATCTTGTTCCTGGTTCATAGGAAAGAAGATAAGCCGAAAGATGAGGCGGCCGAAATGCAAGCATCCGTGCCAGATCGTCCATAGCCTGGCTGGGAGTCTGGCCCGGCAGTCCATATATCAGGTCGGCATTGAAGTTGATTCCTGCTGATGCAAGCGTTTCAAGCGCTTCAAGCGACTGGAGGGAAGTATGGTTTCGGCCAATCGCTGCCAGCATCTTAGAGTCAAACGACTGCACTCCGATACTTATACGGTTTATTCGAAGTTCGCTGTATCGCCGCAGAGACTCCCCTGTAATGTCTTCGGGGTTGGCCTCAAGTGTGCACTCTTCCCATACTGGGTTGCCGAAAACCCGGGTCAGCCCGTCCATTATGCGTTCCAATGTGGCAGGTTGCAGTAATGAGGGGGTCCCTCCTCCTAAGTAAAGCGTCCGGAAAGGTTCGTCGATTTCGGCTCTTCGCAGTTCTGCTTCATGAATCAGTGCATCGGCATAGGCCACCTCATCGGAAAGCGACGGCTGGGAGAAAAAGTCGCAATAAGAACACTTACTGCGACAGAAAGGTATATGGATGTAGAGTCCGGCCAAAACAACAGACGGAAGGGATTGAATATTCTGCAGGTGTGTTTTACTGCTCGAATATATAGGAGTAGGAAGTTATGATTTTATCCATCTTGCCGTCGGCCCGCAGAGGTTTCGGGTTGAGCATGCCGTCGGAGTTGACGGTAAGGTTAAATCGGTTGGCATACCCTTTGCCGAGGGCATTTTCGATACACTCCGCACTTTTGGTCAGCTCTCCGGCCTGTGCATAGAGACATCCGAGCGTGTAGGATGCGCATCCGTCTGAATCGTTGGCCTTATTGCGGATGCTGTCGGCCCATTTTACAGCGCCTTCTTTATCGCCGCTTGCCAGAAGTGCGAAACCATGCAGAGATGCCAAATCGCTGTCGGTACTGCCGAGAGCGGCCATACGGCGGTAGATCGAAAGCGCATCGGCGTGTTTGTCGAGCGTCTTGTCGACTATGGCGCCACGAAACAGATAGAGAGACGCATTGTCGGGGTGATCGATAATCATCTCTCCAAGCAGGTCGGACGCTTCCTGTCCGCGGCCAAGGTCGTTGAGAATCAAAGCCTTTTGCAGAAGGGCCTCTTGGGGATCGGCCGATTTGGCCATGGCCTTCTCAACAGAGGAGAGTGCATCGTCGAAACGTTTCTGTGCGCGGTAGATTTTTGCTGCGGTGAGCAGATATTCGCCTTTTTCGTCGCCCATGCCGATTGCACGGTTTACGTTGTCGAGGGCCTGTGGAACGTCGCAGAGCGCCAGATAGCATTCGGCAAGCGAATTGTAGATTCCGGCGTAGTTATACAGGTTGGCGTCGATAATCTTGTTGTAGTCGGCTATGGCCTGGGGGTAATGCTGGTGGGCCTGGGCGATAACGGCACGCATATATGGGAACATGCCCTGATCCGGGGCCTGATGTATTGCATTGGATAGCGCGGTGATTACGGCCGGATAGTCGGCGCTGGCCATGTCGATGAGTTGTTGGAAGGCTTTGGGGTTATTGTCGGTGGAGATGGCCATGAGAAGGTCGTCGACGGCTCCGGTGTTATTGCCGAGTTGTCGACGTATGCCGCTGCGGCGTACGTAAATATCGCTGTCGGCCGGCATCATTGCCACTGCATCGTCCATATACTCCGAAGCCAGGCCGAGATTGTTCTCCTTGATTGCCACTCGGGCCAGACCTGTCAATGCTTCCGCACTACGGCCATTATTGGCACGCAGGCGGTTGTAGTCGGCTTTTGCCTCGGCATATTTGCCAAGCTCGTATTCGCAGTTGGCTTTCTGGTAGAGAGCCATGAACGAGGTCGGGTCGAAGGAAAGAGCTTTTGTGAAGTCGCTCAGGGCCTCGGCCGGCTTTTCAAGCATCTGATATATTTCTCCACGGAGAAGATGGCATTGGAAAAGCATATCGGCATCGCTTTTGGGCGCATGGAGAATGGCGTTGTCAATATCCGAAAGCGCTCTCAGATATTGGTTGAATTTGTAGTATTCGTTGGCACGCCGGAAGTATATCTCGTAGTTGTCTGGATTGGACTGTAGTTCCTGATTGTAAACGTCCATCATCGCTTTGGTCATGGGATCGTTGAGGCCGCTTTGGGCAAATGCCGTAGAAGCGGCTGCTGCGACGATGGTGGCAATCAAAAGTCTGGATGGTTTCATGTATGATTACTTGTTGTGATGATTATCGTGAGTTATTTACTTGTTGCCGTCAAGGGCGTTTACTGCCATGCGAAGAGTTGTAAGCTGTTCGAGCAGATCCGGCAGAAGATGGAGCGCGAGCATATTGGCACCGTCGCTTTTTGCAACCTCCGGACGCTGATGTGTCTCTATGAAGATTCCATCGGTGCCGACGGCTATGCCCGCACGCGCCACGGTGGCGATGAGGTCCGGGCGTCCGCCGGTTACTCCCGCACTCTGGTTCGGTTGCTGGAGCGAATGTGTCACGTCGAGAATAACCGGACACCCGTTTTTCTTCATTTCCGGTATGCCGCGGTAATCTACAATGAGATCTTGATAGCCGAAGGTTGTGCCGCGCTCGGTAATGGCAACATGGTTGTTGCCGGCATCGCGGACTTTCTGCACAGCATATTTCATAGCTTCCGGCGATAGGAACTGGCCTTTCTTTATGTTGACCATTTTTCCTGTGCGAGCCGCGGCTACGAGTAGGTCGGTCTGGCGGCAAAGAAATGCCGGAATCTGAAGAATATCGACGTATTCGGCAGCCATGGCGGCCTCTTCAGCCGTGTGGATGTCGGTTACTACCGGGATACCGAAAGTCTTGCCGACTTTACGCAGGATTTCGAGAGCTTTGATATCGCCGATGCCAGTAAAGGAGTCGATACGAGAGCGATTGGCCTTGCGGTAGCTCCCTTTGAAGACATAGGGAATGTTCAACCTGGAGCAGACTTCCGACACTTTTTCGGCAATTTCAAACGCCATCTCCTCACCTTCGATTACGCAGGGCCCGGCAAGCAGAAAGAAGTTACCGGTGGAGCTGGAACGAATATAAGCCGATATATCCGGATTGTTCATATTATATTTTAAGTTGTTGCAGATTGATGTTTCGTGGTGGAGCACTTAAATTTCGAGTTGGTTGACCACATGGATCGTCTGGCATGCCATGAGTGCGGCAGTCTCTGTGCGCAGCCGTGCGTCGCCCAGCGAAACGGGCACGAATCCGATCTCAGTTGCCTGCCTGACCTCCTCTGGTGAGAAATCCCCTTCGGGGCCGATTGCAATCACTACATCGGATCCTTCGTGGAGTTCTCGCGAGAGCAGTTTACGCTCCATTTCGTTCATACAGTGGGCTATGTAAAGCTGTGCGCTGCTGTCTACGCTCTGAATGAACTTCGGCCAGGGCGTCATTTCGCAGACCTCAGGACAAATTCCCTTGAGGCTTTGTTTCATGGCGGAAACCGCTATCTTCTCAAGTCGCTGCTGCTTGATATCCTTTCGTTCGGAGCGCTCGCAGAGAAGTGGAACAATGCGGTCAACCCCTATTTCAGTGAGTTTTTCCACAAGCCATTCCATCCGGTCGATATGTTTGGTCGGGGCAACGGCAATTGTGATGTCTCCGCGCCAGAATTTATCCACCTTCTCTCTGCCGATTATCTCAAGACGGGTGCGTTTGGCGTGAGCTTCGACAATGCGGCATGTGTAGCGTGTGCCGCGGCCGTCGATTACTTCCACCACATCCCCCTCCTGCTTGCGGAGCACTCGCACGCAGTGCTGTGAGTCGCTTTCGGGAAGCGTCAGTGTCTCAAGTATATCCGGTGCAAAGAATTGGATCATTTTTCCAGCATTGAAATTGAAGTCGGTTATAATATTTCTGATTCGCTCACCATTCCCGGGGCAGCCGACTGGGTATTCTCCGCCTCCTTGATTTCTTCAGATGAAGTCGGCTTTTTGCTGTCGTGGAAGATAAAGAAGAACAGTATTCCGACAACAAGTGCGTATGCAGCGAAAATATACCAGCATGTCCGCCAGCCGGCAAGCTGCTGTTCGGGGGAAAGCCCTGCGGGTACGAAATGGTTGACGATTGCCATGGCCGATAATGTGCCGATTGTTGCTCCGAATCCGTTTGTCATAATCATGAATAACCCCTGTGCGCTCGATCTGATGTTTGGGGTAGTCATTTTGTCGACGTACAGGCCGCCGGACACGTTAAAGAAATCGAAGGCTATTCCATATACGATACACGACAGCAGGAACATCCACAGCCCTCCGTCGGGGTTGCCGGCTCCGAAAAATCCGAAACGGAAAACCCACGCGAACATCGACATCAGCATAACGCCCTTTATTCCGAAACGTTTCAGGCAGAATGGAATAAGGAGGATACACAGCGTCTCGCTGATCTGCGACAGGGAAATCAGGGCATTAGCGTTGCGGGCCGCCCATGCGTTGGCGAATTCCGGAATATTCTCGAAACTGGTTATATATGGATTGGCATATCCATTGGTTATCTGGAGCGAGACGCCCAAAAGCATACTGAAAAGGAAGAATATTGCCATCCGTTTCTGCTTGAAGAGCTTGAAAGCGTTCAGCCCGAGCGATTCGCTGACCGAGGCTCCCTTGGCGACTTCCGAAGTAGGGCATTTGGGCATCGTCAAGGCATAGAACATCAGCACGAAGCTGAAAAATGCCGACGTAAAGAGCTGCATGTAGCTTGTCTGGAAATGAGCTCCTTCCGGACCGACGAAATTCACGAAAAGCATCGCGCATATGAAGCCGATGGTTCCCCAGATGCGTATCGGCGGGAAATCCTTGATTGTATCCATCTTCGCTTTCGTAAGCGCATTGAAGGCAACGGAATTGGCAAGGCCGATCGTAGGCATGAAGAATGCCACAGAAAGGGTGTAGAGGGTGAACAGTGGAGCAAACTCTATCGAGGACGCGGTCATACAGTATACTCCGGCTGCAGCCATGAAAATGCCTGCCAGCAGGTGCGACAGGCTCAGCATGCGTTGTGCCTGAATCCAACGGTCGGCAATAATGCCGATTACCGAGGGCATAAACAGCGATACAAGTCCCTGAACGGCGTAGAACCAGCCTATTTCAGCTGCCAGTCCGTTTCTCGACAGGAAATTGCCGAGTGAAGTTAAATACGAACCCCATACGGCGAACTCCATGAAGTTCATTATCGACAGTCGGATTTTCAAGCTTTTCATCAGTGGTGTTTTAAGGTTTTATTTGCTTTTACGTGAATTGAGTATGTGTTTTATGCGTGCTGCTTGCTCATACTCCTCTCTTTCGATGTATTTGTTCATCAGCTCGGTGAGCTGGTTGTCGGTCATGTTTTCAATCGGTTCTACGGCGTCAATGTCGTTGTCCGTTATATCGTGGACTTCGCCGTCGGGCTCCGTTGCCGAGGCTTCCTTGATTTCCATAATGAAGCCTGTCTCTTCAAGAATCTCAGGCGTTGTGTAAATCGGGCTCTGTGTCCGCATTGCTATGGCTATGGCATCGGAGGTGCGCGCGTCGATTATCACTTCGTTTCCTTCCGCATCGATAAAAGTGAGATCCGACGAGAAAATTCCGTCTTCAAATTTATGGATGAATACTTCGCGCAATTCGAGGTGGAACGCATGACAAAGCGATGTGAAAAGATCATGCGTCATAGGGCGCGGAGGAATTATTCCTTCCATTTTTATTGCAATCGCCTGTGCTTCCGATGCTCCGACAACCACAGGTATGCGATACGGACCATCCGTCTGGGCCAGAATAAGGGCATATGCGCCGCTTTGTATCTGACTGTAGGATATGCCCATCACGCGCAGTCGTACGCGTCGGTCGTTCGGTTTTTCCCGGTTGCTGTTGGTTGTCATTCTTGGTCTGGATCGGAGTGGTTTCGAATCGGATAGGATATATTTATATAACGACATTTCGGCCGGTTATTATGCCGCTGCCGATGCAATGGTGCGAATTTTTATCGTAAATCACTCCGAATTGTCCGGGAGCGATACCTTGAACTTTGTCTTCAGATTCCACGACATATTCGTTTCCGCCCAGATGTGTCAGCCGGGCTTTGGTAAAATTAGGCGCATGTCGGTTCTTGAACGTGATTTCCAGTCCGGAAATACCGTCGGGCCATGGTTTTTCGGTTATGAAGTGCATCTCGTCGAGATGGAGGATGCGGCCGTATTGTTTTTCGCAGTCGTAGCCGTTGGATACGTATACTACGTTGTCTGGAATGTTCTTTTTCACGACATACCATGGCCCACCGCTCAGTCCCAGTCCTTTGCGTTGCCCGATTGTATGAAACCAGTATCCGCGGTGCTCTCCGAGCTTGCGGCCGGTCTCGATTTCCACTATTGGACCGGGGCGCTCCCCGAGATGGCGTCGGATAAAGTCGTTATAGTTAATTTTGCCGAGGAAACAAATCCCCTGACTATCCTTGCGGTAGGCATTCGGCATATGCGTTTCTACGGCTATACGGCGTACTTCGGCTTTGGGGAGGTCGCCGATGGGAAACATCAGGTGGCTGATCTGTTCGTAGGATATCCGCGCGAGAAAATCGGTCTGGTCCTTTACCGGGTCGACAGCGGTAGCCAGCCACGTCTTGCCGTCGATAACGTCGGTGGTGGCGTAGTGGCCTGTAGCCGTCCTGTCAAATTCATGCCCCCACCTCTGTTCGAAGAAGCCGAACTTGATCATTTTATTGCACATAATGTCGGGATTGGGCGTAAGCCCTTCGCGCACTGTGCGTAGCGCGTATTCCATCACGTTATCCCAATATTCCTTATGTAGTTCCACCACGTCGAACGGGAGGGCATATCGCGATGCTATGAAACGACACATTTCGATGTCTTCCTCCGCCGCGCAATCACCCTCGTCATTGTCCATTCCTATGCGGATATAAAAAAGATGAACGTCGTGTCCCTGTTCAAGAAGGCGATGAACGGCAACGGCGCTGTCGACGCCTCCGGATATTAAGGCCGCTATTTTCATTTCATGTATTGGTGTAATTTTGCCGGTAGGAGACAAATCAGTCCGGAATCATCTTTTTGCGTACTGATGCGAATGCCTCCAGAAGTCCGTCGACCAAGAGCGTTTTTGAAAGAATTTCGTGTTTGGGGTTCAGATAATAGAATGTGGGCGTCTGACGCATATCGAGCATTTCGTCGATGTCGGGCGTCGCGCCTACAATCCAACGCTTGTTGTAGCCGGCCGTCTGCGCTTTCCATTCGTCAGTAGGCTCCCCTGGATAAATACTTACTACCGTTATCAGACCTTTGTCGAGCAACATGTTGAGATTAAAGTCGGCCTGAAGGCGCGTTCTGGCCAATTGACAGTCGTCGCAGTCGGGGTCGTTGACGAACAGCAGAACGTATGCCCGCTGAGGAAGTTCGGAAATGGAGCCGGTTGTGCCTTCCGGCGTCCTCCATCTGATATCCGGTGCGGTCATTCCTATCTGGGAGTGTTCAAGCGCCTTGGCCTGATATTCAAAACGCGCACGCTCGGCTTTCCCGATTTTGCCGTTGGCTGCCACAGCGCGTGCGAAAGGCATATAGCATTCGTCGCACTGGATTCTCGCTGTATCGGCGTAGAATGCTCCTTCGGCTATCTCGGCGAGAGAGAGCATGTTTTTGGGATTTTTGTTTACCTCTTTAATCAGGTTGTCGATGCTCCGGTGTACAACCGTGGCATCGGCGTGAGGCATCAGGTTGGCATATACGAGAAACGCCTCATTCAGTTTCGACAGATGGGAGAATGCGCTCTTCAGGTTGGCGCGTTTCCAGAAATTCTCGATGAAGTAGTTGGACCGCTCGGTAAAGTTTTCAATCGATTCCGGTATGTTCGGATATTCGAAGAGTTGCCCTTGGGGGGTATCGGCTGAGGCACATATTGCCGTGGTAGCCGCGAGAGTCAGTATGATGATTTTGGGGAATTTCATAAAGATTAATGGGAAAAAGATGCATTTCAAGCACAATGCAAAGTTAAATAAATCGGAATGGAATGGCAAACCGTTAACTTAAATTTTAGCTAAGTGGGTTCTGTCGTATTAAAACTAAATTTCATAGTCGAGTGTTAAGATTAAGTAAACGGGACGATGGAATGCGTTTATCGTCCGAAGTGGTTCAACTAAATTTATCAATGGGCCTCATGGGATATGAAAGTAATACAAATAGCATGGATTTGCCTCTCATTGCAGTAATCGGAGGCGGATTTGCCGGCCTTAACTTTGTAAAGCATATCGATTTACGAAAGTATCGTGTTGCTGTGATAGATGAGAACAACTATCATTCGTTTCCTCCGCTTTTCTATCAGGTTGCCTCGGCCGGTCTGGACCCCTCGAGCATCTGCTTCCCCCTGCGACGCGAGCTCCGCAAACTTGGAAGTTCTAATGTGAGTTTTCATCTCGGCAGGGTGGAATCTGTGGATTTCGCTCGGCGGAACATACATACCGATTCCGAAACTATCCGGTATGATATGTTGGTGATTGCGGCCGGAACAACCAACAATTTCTTCGGGATGCCGCAGTTGCAGGACTCCGTTTATACCATAAAGTCGACTGCTGAGGCACTTCGCTGTCGCAATGATATCCTCCGGCTTATGGAACGCGCTGCTATAGAGAAAGATGGAGCGCGCCAAAAGGCTATGTTGCAGTTTGTTGTAATCGGCGGAGGTCCTGTCTCTTATACACA
>UREH01000082.1 GCA_900546835.1 uncultured Porphyromonadaceae bacterium | reverse complement strand
GACAGCGATGAAGAAGGAGTGTAGATGTCTACACGACTGATGAAGAGAGGAAAAGAATCGAAAATTTTACCGCGGAAATGTTGAAATAATTAGATCAGGAAAGTATAAATAATTTTGAACAGTTACTTATCTCAGTCGACGTCGGAGCGGAAGCCGTAGCCGAATCCTGTGCGGGTCACGATGTTGGCTCCGTAAGGTTTGATTTTCTGGCGCAGGCGCGCGAGGTTGGTGTCGACGGTGCGTGTGGTTACCTCGACGTTGTCCCATACCTGGCTCATTATCTCCTCGCGCGAATGGATGCGTTCGCGGTTCACCAGGAAAAACAGCAGCAGGTCGAATTCCTTGCGCGTCAGCGGAATTTCCTGTCCATTGATGTAGCAGGTCTTCTCGTTGCGGTTCAGGCGCATGGTCTTGAATGTTATGTCGGGCTCGTACTGGGCTTTCGGCATGTTGTAGACCACGTGGTCCGAGGCCTGCGTACGCCGCAATACGGCTCGTACGCGAGCTATGACCTCGCCGATTACGAAAGGCTTGGTGATATAGTCGTCGGCGCCGATGTTCAGGCCCATCACGGTCTCGTCCTCGCCGTTGAGGACGGAGCAGAATATAATGGGAATTTTTTCAGTGGCAGGGTTACTGCGGACCCGTTTGGCGAAGTCGAAGCCGCTGATACGCTCCATCATGATGTCGACTATTATAAGCTGGTAGAGCGACAGATCGTAGCCGAGGGCGGTTTCCGCGCTGTCGGCGGTATCCACATCGTAGGCCTCGCGTTCAAGTGAGCGTTTCAGCACTTCGCAGTACGACTCTTCGTCGTCTATTACAAGAATTCTTATTCTCATTTATTTGTGTGGTTGGTTTCGTTTGTCTGAGCCTCCGTAGCGTTCGCCTCGGCATCGGGGCTGTGTTTCGGTGGAGGTACTTTATTGTGTGATAAAATTACTACTAATTTTATGGATAGCGGTTGTTACGAGTGTTAAACAACGTTAAACACGGATATTGTCCGAACAAACCGGCGTGCCCCGTGTTTAGAAGGTATAATTACTATATTTGCACTGTGTTTTTTCATGGTATTAGATTTAAGGTTAAAGATAAAAACAAGCAAGGCTGTCGGGATGACAGCCTTGCTTGTTTTTATGTGTTTCCATGGCGCTTGGTTTGCAATTAGCGGAATAATGCTTATTTTTGCAATCGAAGTCATTTAGGAAAGGTATGAATGATTTTCTCTGATGAAGGCGTTCGACCAGACCTGTAGGGTGCCTTATCTACAAGTACTTTAGCGATATGATAAAAGTTGGAATACTCGGCGGCGAAAGCTCTACAGCCGGCGAACTGATAAGAATATTGATCAACCATCCCGACGTGGAAATCCTTACGGTGGCCTCTGAATCCGAGGCCGGAAACCGCGTGGATGCGGTTCATCGCGGCCTTGTGGGCGATACCGACCTTGAGATCTCATCGCGTCTGGACCTCGACGGCCACAATATGGTGTTTCTCTGCGGAGAGCCGTGGATGGCGCGCAAATGGATGGCTGACAACGATGCGGCATGTACGGCAGCCGAGGTGCGGGTTGTCGACCTCACGGGAGCGTTCCGGTCGGGCGGCATGGCCATGGTCTACGGATTTCCGGAATTCAATCGCAAGGCGATGGTGCGCGGTGCCACGAGGGCTTCTATCCCGTCGGCTGCTGCGACGGCGGTGGAACTCGCGTTGTTTCCGCTTGCGAAAAATTCCCTGCTGGGGCAGATGCCCATCGACGTGGCTCTTACAATGGCCGCCGTTGAAACTCCGGTGCGCGTGGCGTCGCCCTACGGCAGTGAGCTCGGCGCCAATGCAGGCTATGTTGCCTCCACTCGCCTCGATCCGGTGGCTCCACAGGAGTTCCGTCCCGATACTGAGGCCGCCTCGGTCGAGACAGCCGCGTGCCTGCGGCAGATTCAGCAGGGATTCGGCGCGCCTGTAAGCATCTCGCTAAGCCGCGATGCCTCTATGTCGCGTGGAATGCGTGCGGTTGTCGACGTGCCTTGTACCCTTGGCCTTCCCGAGTTGAAGCGTCTTTTTGCAGAGGCCTACGACGACCATAATTTCACCTATCCCGTTGATGTCCGTCCGGTAATAGCCGATGTGGCCAATACCAACAAATGTCTGATTTATCTCGAATATCCTTCGACCGACGATCCTACTTCGGCCATGAGCGCATCTCCGCGTCTGCGCCTCACGGCTGTGGCCGACAATCTTCTCAAGGGAGCCGCCGGCACGGCCGTGCACTGCATGAATCTCCTTTTCGGACTGTCGGAGCGCACGGGCCTCGCCCTCAAATGTTCCGCCGTCTGAATTCCTGATTTTTCCGATACACAGCGTATCGGCCCTCAATGCGCAACTTTCTGTGCTGTTATGCACATTAATTGGGAAAAAATGTCTAACTTTGCAAGGATTTGCGGCATGCCCTCAGATTCGAATGCTGTCGCACACTTAGTTTTCTTTGTATGGATTGGATTATAGATGGAATATCGGTCTTTGTGGTGAGTCTGCTCCTCACGGGCATCATTATTCCTCAGATTTTGCTCATTGCATTCAGAAAAAAACTCTTCGATGTGCCCGATGAGCGGAAGATTCACAAGGGAGCCGTTCCGCGTCTGGGCGGCATATCGTTCATGCCCGCCATAATTTTCTCACTTTGCTTCGTAAGCGGCATGAAGCGGCTTTTCAACCCCGGGGTGGAGTCGCTGTTCGGCAGTGTGTTTTCCACCCAGGCAGATTTTCACGTGCTCTGTTTCGGACTCTGCGCGCTTATGATGATGTATCTGATCGGAATGGCCGACGACCTCATCGGAGTGAAGTACCGCGCCAAATTTATCGGTCAGATTATCGCAGCCGTTTTTCTCGCGGCTGCCGGAATCAGGCTGGTGTCGCTCCACGGGATGCTCGGATTCGAAGAAATCAATGTGGTTGTATCCTATCTGATGTCGATAGTCCTGGTGGTCTACATCATCAATGCCTTGAACCTTATCGACGGCATCGACGGGCTTGCCTCGGGTCTGGGCGGAATCGCCATGGTATTTTATGCGATTGCCTTCTATATGCTGGGTAGCCCGCAGCTCAGCCTGCTGGCGCTTGCCGGACTGGGCACGCTCGTGCCTTTTTTCTACTACAATGTGTTCGGCAATCCGCTCAAGCAGAAAAAAATCTTTATGGGCGATACCGGGGCGCTTACCATCGGACTGCTGCTCGCCTTCATGTCGATGGCTATGACCCGTGTACCGTTCGATTCGGTCTACTCCACCAATATAATGGTGCTTGCCTTCTCGCCGATTGCCATTCCGTGTCTCGACGTACTCCGCGTGTTCGCCCACCGCATTCTGCGCGGACACAGCACGTTCCTTCCCGACCGTGTACATATCCACCATAAGCTCCTTGCCCTTGGAATACCTCAGCGGCCGGCCATGATTACGATTCTGCTGCTGGCATCGCTGCTCATCCTGGTCAACATAATGCTTTCGCATATAATGGGCGTCTTCATGGTGCTCGTTTGCGACCTCGTGCTCTGGGTGACGTTCAACTGGGCGCTTACCAGGGCCATCAGGCGTCGCCAGACGCGTCTGGGCATCTCGGGAGGCTACGACTGAATCCCTCTGCCGTCGCCCGTGCTGCCTCATACCCGAAAAATGATTCAATAAAATAATATAACACATATACCACACACACTCAACGTTATGCTTCGTAACATGATAGCCAAAACGCTTCGCGCGGGCCTGATCGCCTCGCTGGCCATGGTAGCTTTCTCATGCCACACGCCCAAAGACGTGACATATTTCAACGACATCCAGACCGGCGAGTCGCGCGACATTCCCGTAGCCAATGATATTACCGTGCGTCCCGACGATCGCGTCTCGATTGTAGTCGTATCGAAGGACCCCGCTCTGGCATCCCTCTTCAATCTTCCCATGGTGGCTCAGCGCGCCGGACAGCCAGGTGTGACTTCCGCCTCCGGCTCGTCGAGCAACGAGGTCGCCTCGTATGTTGTCGATGCCTACGGCGACATCCAGTTTCCCGTGCTCGGCACTCTCCATATCGGGGGAATGCGCCGCGCTGAAGTGGCCGAATATATCCAGAAAGAGCTTATCAGCCGTAATCTGGTGAAGGACCCTGTAGTGGTTGTGGACTTCCTTAACCACGGAGTATCCGTGCTCGGCGAGGTCAACAGGCCCGGCCGTGTGAACTTCGACCGCGACCGCTTCACGCTGCTCGACGCCCTCGCCGGCGCCGGCGACCTTACAATCCAGGGCAAGCGCACCGACGTGCTCGTGCTCCGTCAGGAAAACGGCAAGCAGATGGCCCACCGCGTGGATCTTACCGACTCGCGCTCGGTGATGGAGTCGCCCGTATTCTATCTCCAGCAGGACGACGTCATAGTGGTTTCGCCCAACGACGTGCGTAAACGTCAGACCACCGCCAACGGATCCACACCGCTCACTCCCGGCTTCTGGATTTCAATCGCGTCGCTGCTCACCACCGTGGCCGTGCTCATCTGGAAATAAAACGTAAATACAAACATACAACTACCAAACAACCGTGCAAGACAACGCTAACGCCTCTTCGCAAAACGTGCAGGCCGTGCAGACCCTCACCGCAAAGGATCTGCTCTATATGTGTGTGTCGCGGTGGTACTGGTTCGTAATCTCGCTCGCACTCTGCTGCGGATTCGCCGTTTACCATCTGCTGAAGACACCTCCGGTCTACGAGCGTACCGCTAAAATCCTTATCAAGAACGACCGCATCAGTGGCACCTCCGGCGGCGACGTCGGCTCGTCGTTCACCGGCATGGGATTCCTCCAGAGCAACACCAACGTGCTCAATGAGATTGTTGCCATCACATCGCCCACGGTGATGTACGAGGTAGTCAAGCGCCTCGGTCTCGACGTGAACTACTCCACGCCCGGAATGTTTCACGACCGCACTCTATATGGTTCCAATCTTCCGGTTTCGTTCGCATTCCCCGAACTCGGCGAGCGCGAGAGCGTGGCTTTCACCGCCACTCTCAGTCCCGACGGCTCCCTTCTCCTGTCCGACTTCACCAAGGGTACGGACGAAATTCCCGGTAAGGATGTAAAGACTACATATGCCCGGGTCGACACAATAGCGTCGCCTGTCGGTAAAATCGCCGTGCTCCCCAATCCGCGCTATACCAGCGGCCGCGTGGAGAGCCCTCTGGAGATAAAGGTAAGACGCACACCGCTGCATTCGGCCGCCCTAGGCTATGCCGGCTCGATAAAGGCTGAGACAGAAACCGACTACAGCTCGGTAATCTCGCTATCGCACAACGACGTAAGCACCGAGCGCGCCGAGGATCTCCTCCAGACGCTTATCGACGTGTACAATGAAAACTGGATCCGCGACAAGAACCAGATTGCCGTTTCCACCTCCGAATTCATCAAGGACCGTCTGGCCGTAATCGAGAGCGAGCTCGGCAACGTGGATTCCGACATTTCCTCGTATAAGTCGGCCCATATGGTGCCCGACATCGAACAGGCCTCGCAGCTCTATTTCAACCGCGCCGCCCAGGCATCCGATGAGGTGGCCGGCCTCAACAACCGCCTCTCGATGGCCAACTATATCCGCTCCTACCTCACTAACTCTGCCAACTCCTTCAACGTTCTTCCCGCTAACGCCGGCCTTGAGAACTTCAATATCGAGAGCCAGATTCAGGACTACAACAAGCACCTGCTGGAGCGCAACAACCTTGTGGAGAACTCCTCGACCTCAAACCCGCTCGTGGTCGACCTCGACAATCAGCTTGCCGGCATGCGTCAGGCTATCCTTCAGTCGATCGACAACTATGTGGTGACCCTCAAATCGCAGGTTCGTACCGCCGAGAGCTCGCGTGCCACCGCTTCGGTACATCTGCAGGCCAACCCGACCCAGGCCCGCTATCTTCTGAGCGTGGAGCGCCAGCAGAAGGTAAAGGAAAGTCTTTATCTCTATCTGCTCCAGAAGCGTGAGGAGAATGAGCTGTCGCAGGCATTTACCGCCTACAATACCCGCGTTATCACGCCTCCTATGGGGTCGGGCGCTCCCGTGGCCCCCAACCGCCGCAACGTGATGCTCGTGGCAATCCTGATGGGTCTGCTCATCCCCGTGGGCCTTATCTACATAACTGAAAACTTCAATACCCGGGTGCGCGGCCGCAAGGACCTCGATATGCTCTCCGTTCCTTTCATGGGCGAGATACCGCTGGGCTACAAGAAGCGCCGTGGCCTCGACCGTCTGCGTAAGGCGACGGCCGACCAGACCGACCGCCGCGTGGTGATGGTCAAGAAGGGTGTGGGCAACATAATCAACGAGGCTTTCCGCGTAATCCGCACCAACCTCGAGCTGATGACCGATGCGGAAGCTGTAGGCGCACGCACCATTATGGTCACATCTGCCAATCCGGGTTCCGGCAAGACATTCATCACCATAAACCTTGCCACTGTGCTTGCCATCAAGGATAAGCGGGTGTGTGTGGTCGACCTCGACCTCCGCAAGGCCTCGCTGAGCGGCTATGCCGGCAGCCCTGCCAAGGGTCTGAGCGCACTGCTTTCGGGCCACGCCACGCTCGACGAGATTATGGTGCACAGCGTGAACGGCACCGATGGGCTCGACCTCGTACCAGTAGGCGCACTGCCTCCCAATCCTTCGGAGATGCTCTATTCGCCGCGCCTCAAGACCATGCTCGAGAAGCTCAAGAGCGAGTATGATTACGTGATTCTCGACTGCCCGCCTGTGGAAGTCGTGGCTGACGCGAAGATTATCGCCCGCTACGCCGATATGACGGTTTTCATTATCCGTGCAGGTCTGCTTGAGCGCGCCATGCTCCCCGAAATCGAGCAGATGTACGATCAGGGCATCTACCACAACATGGCCGTTATCCTCAACGGCACCGAGTCGGGCAACCGCGCAGGTCTCTACTCGCGCTACGGTTATGGCTATGGTTACGGCTATGGCTATGGCTACGGCTCGAAGAAGAAATCCTGAATTCCACAATAACAGGGATACATAAACGCCGCCCCTGCGATTCCGTATCGCAGGGGCGGCAACTTTTTATTCAGCTCCGGGCTTTTGGAGGCCTAAAGGGTCCTGAATACTTTAAGGGCCTTAAAGACACTATAGAACTCAGGCCCGGGGCTTGGAGGGTGTTTGATATTAGATGTTAAACCCCCTCTTATTTATGGGGGGATCTGAGGGTGATGTGGAGGAGGCCGCCTTGGCTGAGGGCATCATGCGTGATGATGGCGCGCATGGGGTCGAGGGGCTGACCGTTGAAGGTGGCCGAGTCAATCAGATAGTTGTCGGCCGAACAGTTGTCGGTGATGATTTCCAGCTGTTTGCCTGGATAGTAGGGCTTGGGAAGCTGGATTACAACACGGTCGAAAATGGGCGACGTAACGTCGTAGTCGGGGTTGACGCCGGCGGTGCCGGTGACGCTGAAAAGGCCTATCGACATCAGAGCGCTGGTGGCACCCATCTGCCCCTGGTCCTCGTCGTGGCATCCGTAGCCACGGTCGGGGATGTTGTAGCCGTAGGTCTGCGCCTGCACGCGGCGCACCCATTTCTGGGTCAGATCGCCGCGGCCTATGCGGTTGAAAACGTGTGCGTTCGAGAGTCCCGGCTGGTTGGCGTAGCTTATGTATCCTGTATTGTAGTCGGAAGTGAAGTCGGTTTTCGCTCCCTCTTCAAATGCGTGGTTGAGGCGTGCGGCGAGCGAGTCGGCGCCGCCCATCAGGGAGGCAAGGCGGTCGAGGTCGTGCGAAACCGACCAGGTGGCCTGCCATGCGTTTGCCTCGACCCATCCCCAGCCGTCGAGCGGATTGCGGTGGAGCCACGAGCCGTCGGAGCGACGGGGCATAATCAGCCCGATTTCAGGGTCGTAGAGGCTTGTCCAGCCCGAGGCGCGGCGGTTGAAGCGGCTGTAGTCGGCTTTCTTGCCCATCTTGAGGGCCATCTGGCCCACGGTCCAGTCCTGGAAGGCGGCTTCGAGCGTTACGCCGGCATTGTCGGCGAAATATCCGTTGCGCTCGTAGAAATCAATCTCTTCCTTGCTGCCGAGCATGCCGTGGCCGGTATGGTTGCGCACAATGTGGCGGTAGGCCTTGGCAGGATCGCATTTGGTGAGCATGCCTTTCTGGAAGGCGCAGGCTATGAGGCTCGTGGCGGGGCAGGCGGTCATTATATATGAGTAGCCGCCGAGGTTCGGGCCGCGCGGAATAAGGCCGCCGTTTTCGGCGTACTGAACCAGGCAGGCAGCGAAGTCGTCGAGCACTTCGGGCCAGGCCAAGCCCCATAGCGTGTTGAGGTTCCACTGCGAGAGCCAGAAGGAGTCGGAATTGTACATATTGAAGCGGGCGGTCCCGTCGGCTTTCATAGGCAGACGGCGGGCGTGGAAGCGCACGTCGCGTGTGAAGGCGCCGTCGCGTCGGCCGTCGGTGTAGTCGGGATAATCGCCGTTGGCGTCGTTAATCTTATGGCGTCCGAGAAGCACGTGCCACAGGTCGGTATAGAATTTCTCCTGCTGGGCGTCGGTGCCACCTTCCACGTGGATGCGTCCGAGTTGTTCGCGCCATGTGGCCGTGGCGGCGTCGTGTGTGGAGTCGAAATCCCATTGGGGGAGTTCACGGGCGATGTTCTCCTGCGCGTTGGCCTCGCTGACGTAGCTTACGGCCACCTTGGCGTGAAGGTGATCGCCGGGCTTTATGTGGCCGAAATTGGCGCGCACGCCTGCCGTGGGGGCTGTCCAGTAGGAGAAATATTCGGAGGGGAAGAATTTGGTGGCGGCGGCGGTGTCGGCAAATGTGTCGACGTCAGGGATAACCCCCTTGGCGTTCCATCCGTCGAGGCTCTCGATGGGGCGGTCGAAATCCATGGCGAAATATACGCGCACGCTGTCGGGACCGCCCCAGAGGCGCCCTACGGTGGTCACTTCGCCGGCAATCGATGAGGGGCCGGTGCGGTGCACGCGCGGATTGATCATTGTGGTGGTTCCCACGAAGCCGCCGAGGCTCAGGAGCATCGAGGTGGTGCGCGAGGAGTCGGCGGGTGTGATGCGGTACATCGAGACGCGGTCGGTGCAGGTGTTTTCCACCCACATGCGGTAGTCGTCGAGGAATACGCGGTGGTAGCCCGGGCGAACGATTTCGCTTTCGTGGCGGAACTGCGATTTCCACCCCTGCTCGCCCAGAGTGGGATCGACATCTCCGTCGGCAGGCATGAGTACTACGGCGCCGATCATCCAGTCGTGAAGCTGCGGGAATCCGAGGATTTCGGTGGAGTTGTAGTTATAGCCGCCGCCACCCTGGTTCTTGTTGCGTGTGAGCGGGGCGGCGCTGATCATACCGAATGGCATCGAGCCGGTGGCGAAGAAGAAATAGCGGCCGCGGGCGGTCTCGATGTAGGGATTTACCTTCTCGACGTAGTCGTCGGTGCCTCCGGTGGAGGTGAACACCTCGATTTCGGAGAGGCCGACGCCGGTATGCTGGGCGTCGGAGGCCACGACTTTCATCCATTCGACCGTGCGCGGGGAGAAACGTATCTCGCGCGGTGAGCCGTCGTTGGCGATGGAATTGACGTATTCCACCGATCCGTCGCTCATGCGCAGCTCAACGGCGGCGATGTGGTGGGCTTCGGAGGGGGTGTCGTAGATTACTACACGGTCGATGGTTTGCGGCTCGTCCCAGCTGAGGGTTAAGTCTGGGTAGTGGAGTTCGCCCCAGGATGTCATGTCGGAGGTGGAGCGCCATTCGCCCAGTCCGTCGATGCCGATAATGCCGTCGGCAACGGCCGAGGCCGGATGGCCGGGCTGTTCCGACGAGGATGTGATGCGCGCATGCGGCGCAACATTTTTCGTGGTTGCGGAGGCAACCGTGGCAATGCCGCCGAATACAATCAGGGTCAGGAGTTTACTTTTCATCGGAGTCGGTCAGGAGAATTTCGTGGATTGAAGGATGGTCGGAATACGCAAAATTAACAATTCGGTGGCTGTAATAATAGCAGATTTGAAGCAAAGAATGGCAATAGGGGGATTTTCCGGAGCCGGAAAGCCGGCGGCACGAGCACCAAAGAAAAGGCGATGCGCCCGGGTGGGGCGCATCGCCGTATGGTTGGGATTTACTTTCTTCAGTAGGTGGAGGATTACTGGCGGCCGGCGACGGCAACGTCGCGGTTGATTTTCAGCACGAGGCCCTGAAGGACCTTGCCCGGGCCGAGTTCGGTGAATTCGGTGGCGCCGTCGGCAATCATGTTCTGCACGCCCTGGGTCCAGCGGACGGGAGCGGTGAGCTGAGCTACGAGGTTGGCCTTGATTTCGGCGGGGGCGGTGTGGGGCTTGGCGTCGACGTTCTGGTAGACGGGGCAGACGGGGGTGGGGAACTCTGTTGCCTCG
>UREH01000081.1 GCA_900546835.1 uncultured Porphyromonadaceae bacterium | reverse complement strand
CGACACCTCGCTTCGGGTATAATGGGCTAATTTAATTGCTGAGGGAAAGGTGGTTTACTTCGTAACCTTGAAGCTCTTGATTTCCCATGCAACGCTCTGATTGCCGTCGTTATAGTATTTGAAGCCGACTTCAATCGTCTTGCCTGCATAGGCGTTGAGGCTGAAAGTGTTGGTTGCGAACGAGGACCAGTTGCCTGTGCCTTTGGCCGGGAAGTTGGTGAGCGTAAGCTGATTCCAGCTGCCACCCTTCTCACGGACGTAAACCGTGCAGAAGGAATCCTGCGAGGTTGGGAAATAGAAGCCGAAAGCGTGTTCGAACGAGAGCGTGGCCTTGCTTACACCGTTCAGACTGATTTCAGGCGAGATGAGCCATGCCGTGGCAGCTTCGTTTACCGAATTCACATATGAGTTGGCGATTGCACAGAGCGGCGAGCGGGTGTTGGCGCGCCAGCCGGTCCAGCTGCCGGAAGTCTCGACGGTAGCGGTGAAGTTGCCGAGCGTACCGCCTTCGAATGTCTCCTCGAAGATGGCTTCGCCGGTGGGGGTGTCGGGCTGCTCGCCGCCTCCCTGGCCGTCAATCTTGTAGGCGTCGGTATTCTTGATACCCGGGAGGGAATTGTACTTCATCACGTCGCCGCGAACCGATACCTTCTTGCCGAGCAGGCCGGGATTGTCGATCAGATTGAGCGCCTTGCGCACGTCGGAACCGTTGACGAGCTGGATGCAGATGCACTCCTCCTTGGTGGAGGCGGTAGCGGTGGCTGCAAGCAGGATGTTGGCGGCCTGTGCGCCTTCGGCTGTGAAGTGGGCTGCATAATCTTTATAGTAGCCTACGAGGTAGCCTTCCACCCATACGTCATCCTTGACGGCCTCGGTGGTCGACGAGGGAGCCAAGGCGATGATGCTGCCCACGGCGAAGGGAGAAGCCTCCGTACCGTCGCCGCCGGTGGGAACGTCAGGCTGGTCGGGGCCGACGGGCTGCGAAAGAATCGAGTATTCAGACGTGTTCTTGATACCGGGGAAGGTATTGTACTTCATTACATCGCCCTGAACCATGATTTCAGCGCCGAGCAGGCCGGGATTGTCAATCAGATTGAGCGCCTTGCGCACGTCGGAACCGTTGACGAGCTGGATGCAGATGCACTCCTCCTTGGTGGAGGCGGCGGGGTTGGTCGACATAAGGATGTTCGCACCGAGAGCGCCGGCGCTCTGGAACATGCACTGCTTCGTATTATTGTTGTAGTAGCCTACGAGGTATCCCTTCACCCAGACGCCTGATTCAACGGCCTCGGTGGTCGACTGCGGATTGAGCGAGATAATCTTCTCGCAGGAGTAGGGAGATTCCTTGGTGCCGTTGCCCTCGGTGGGCTGGCCGCCGGGCACTTCCACACCTTCGAGACGGAATTCGGCGGCGGTGCCGTTGTTGCCTGTCAGGCCATAGGTGCCGAGATAGTGGTCGAGAGTGCCGAGCACCTTGAGCTGCTTGCCCACGTTCTCGGGATGGTTGAGGATGGCCACATATTCGCGCATCACCGAGCCGGTGGGCAGAGGAACGATGAAGCACTTCGAGAAGTCGCGGCAGTCGGCCTCGTCGGCGATTACCACTGTGGAGGCGAGTATGGCGTCGGTTCCCCAGTCGATGTCGTCGTTGGAGGTGACGTTGGTAACTTCCATTGCCACGGTTCCTACGATATAGCCCGAAATCCATCCTGCGGGTGTCTCGCCGCCGTCGATGGCCTCGATTGCGCGGGCCACGCTATAGGGATTCGCCTCGGTGCCGACGGGAAGCGACGGATTACCGATATTGTAGATGTCGTCGGTGCTCATGAGCATAAACTGCCAGTCGGTGCCGAAATACGAAAGCAGGAACTTGGCGTCGCAGGGCTCAGTAGGCATCGGATCGTTGACGAAGTCGGCGTAACCGCTTACACGCAGGGTGTGTTCCTGACCTGCCAGAAGCAGACCCTGATTCATGTTTGTCTTATACAGTCCGAAAGTCGTGACAAGCTTTGAAGCATCATTCGGATTGGCTTTTGGCACGAACGTCACATTATTGCAGCGTACCAACTGGCTCTGCCAGGCAATGAGACCATCCACATCGTTGGGAATATCGCTGACTGCATCGAGCTGGTGAATGATGACCTTCGAGGGGTCGGGCATTCCGTTGTTTTCCACATGAGCATTGAAGAATGCAGGCGACATGAAAGTTGTCTGCTTGCCGTCCTGATAATCCTCGGGCCAGCCCATCTGCATGAGACTGTTGTATTTGCCCACATACATACCGGTAAGGTCCACAACCATTTCCTGGCCGATGCGATGGTCAAGGAAAAGATTATAGGCGTTGACAGAGAAGGCCAGTGCAGCCGTCTCATCCTGAATCACAATGCTTTTGAATACATTTCCTGATTCATCGGATGAAATCACACGACCCTTGATAATGATATGGGAGCCGTCAGGTTTGGTTCCGACCTGCTTGCAGTAATTCTGGTCGTTCTGCCAGTATTCCTTCTTGAAGTCGAAAATTGTAGTATTCACCTTATCGAGGTTGGAGGCTACCGGAACAACCGGTTCGGGAGCGTCGATGTCATCCTGGCAGGATACAAATCCGCCGAGGGCGGCCGTAGCCATCAACCCGAATATAATGGATTTTAGGATATTCATAATTATAAATTCGTCAGAATGATAAAGACTTACTTAACTATCTGGAAATTCTTCACCTCCCAGGTTCCGCTCTTGGCGGCTGTAGACGTGTAGCGCAGACCGATCTGGATATTCTTGCCTGCATATGCAGAGAGATCGATGTCGCCTGTATTTACAAATGTCCAGCTTAAGGATGCCGGCCACGACGGGATATCGAGTTTTACCCATTCTCCATTTGGCTCACGCACCGATACGGATACCTCATTGACAGCGTCGCCGATTGAACTGAAGAAGTTGAGAGCCTGATCGAAAGTAAGGACGGGCGAGCAATCAGCCGGGAGAGCTACTACAGGCGAAATCAGCCAGGAATCAGATGCGTAGTTGGTGCTGTTGGCAAACGCGGTGGCGACCATACCATATTTATCCCGCCACTCCCATATGTGGGTGAGTGCCGGATCCATCTGTACGTTATCGATAGTGAACTCTCCCTGGTTGGTTTCGAACGACTCGGAGAAGATGGTCTGACGGTCAACCCAGGGCTCAAAGCCCTCCAGACCGGCGAGATCGTTGAGCACAATCTGCCAGTTGTTGTTATAGAGCGTAAGTAGAGCGACCACATCGCCGGTGCCTTTCGGAGCCTTCGTAGTAGTTCCGAAAGTGGAATAGCTCGAAGTGTTCATGGCGATACGGTTATTATTGTCGTCGACCAGATACGACGTATTGTTGGGGTTGGTCTCGCCGGACGCAAGCACTCGCGCAAGCAGAGTGCCGGGCGACTGGAAGTGTACACCGGTGATACGAACCAGACGTCCCTGCCATGCCAATTTAGTGGCATCGTCGAGCAGCAATGCGTTCACCTCGCTCACAGTCATGGAGGGCACATCCACTTTAGCGGGTGCAGGAAGGTTATTGAGCTGACAGATTGCTTTCTGGGTAGTTGTACCCTCCCACATGTCCTTGGATATTCTGTTGGGTGCGCTTCCGTCGGGCGCGCTTACACCGATCTGCATTCCTGTGCCGTAGTTACCATAATATAATCCGGTAACATCCACCACAACTTCCTGCCCGATGCGGTAAGTCTCATAAAGTTTGCTATTGTCGACCGAGAAAATCAGACCGCCGGTTTCATCGGCAATCATAAGTTTCTTATAGACATTGGCGGCCTTGTCGGAACTGGTCACACGGCCTTTGACAATATAATGACTGCCGTCAGCACGGGTTCCGATCGGAACATTATAGTAATTGCTGGACGTCTGATTGAAGGCCTCCTTAAGTTCCTGTGCCGTCGTGTTTGCAACCATAGTGGCATGCGGGATGTAATCCTCCAGCGGCGCCGGCTCGAAATCATCGTCACACGACGTGAAGCCCGCCATGGCGACAAACATCGACGCAATATATAGAATTGATTTTTTCATCTGTATTTATCTTCTTATAAGGTGAAAATTAGGTTGTATCCCGCATCAGAAGCGGATACCTGCATTGACAAACACCTTTATACCCTGGGCATACATGTATTTGGTGGGGAAAGCCTGGGGATTGTAGGTCTTGGTGTCGATGCGGAACTGCTCGGTGGCCTGGGTGATGAGGTTGCGGTTGTTGAGCAGGTTGCTGACCGAAACGTTGAAATTGAGGCTGAGCTTGCGGTTAAGATAGATGCTCTTGCCGATCGAGGCGTTGAGCACCCACTGGTTCTTCAGCTTTTCCTGGGCTGTGAAGGCATCCACTGCCTCGGCAAGTTTTTCCTCTGAACCCACATAAGATGCCAGTCCGTCGATAATCTGGTGGCGTGGATAAGCCAGGCGCACGTAGTAGTCGGCGAGCCAGGAGGCGTCGAAGTTAAGATACCAGTTTTTAGGAGCGTTCCATGCCAGGCCGATGTTGAAGGCGGTCTGCGGAGTGGAAGTGCAGATATAATTCTTGAGGAAGAACTGGTTGGTCTGGTCGGGAAGCAGACCGTTCTCCACCGAACGGGTACCCGACGGATTGTTGGCGTAGCGGTAGCGCGCGAAATTACCTGCGAAAGTGGCGCGCAGCGACGAGGTAATCTGATAGGCCATACCGAGTTCGATACCCTTGTACTGGCGGTGAACGCCCGAGAGAGCGAAGTTACAGAAAGCGTTGAGGCTCTCATCCCAGAAGCCGTAGCGCTCCACCGCATCGTTCATGTCGGTGAAGTAAGCCGTAATCGAGCCACGGAAGCGGCGGTAGTTCCACGTATAGCGTCCGTCGATTGAGAATACACGGGTGCTCTTGGGATTGTCGATTGTAGTGTCCTTGATGCGCGGCGAGATATACACGTCGTTGATCACGGGAGCCACCGTACCATACTGGGCCTGAAGAGTGAAGTAGTTGCGGCCGTTGAGCTTATAGGTGGCGCCGGCCTTGAACATGGCGTCGTTGAAACGGACTGTACCCGATTTGCCGAAAGAATTTTCGGGAGCTCGGCCGTTGCGCATATAGCCCTGGCGGTAGAACTGCTCGTAGCTCATTTCGAGGCCGTAGTTAACATCCCACTTGGCGGTATTGATCTGATTCTGCAGCCATGCCTGGGCCTTGAGGGCGTAGATGCTGTAGTCCCAGCCGATGCGGTCGCCTACCTTGGCGCGGCGGTTGGGGTCGTTGAGATTGTTCTGCACGATGTCGGCCGAAGCGTTGGGGTTATTGAGCTCACGCTCTGCGAAACCGTCGACATCGGTCCAGAACTCGCCGCCGAGCAGGTCGCGCACGGTGGCATAGTCGTTGGTCTTGGTGTAATTGAAGTTCACACCACCCTGCAGGGTTACCTTATCGTTGAGGCGGTGGTTGATTGTCGAACCGACGATGAAATTGACCTGGTTGGAGTGCTCCATCTGCTGGATGTAGGTCGAGCCCTTCTTCTGAGCTTCGGGGAGCGACTGGTTCTGCCAGTTGTTCAGATAGTTGGCCTCATAAAAGCTATCCCAGTTGAGCTGACGGAAATTCTCGTCGTTCTCCCAGAGGTCGGTGTAGTAGGCCGCCATCTCGGGATTGTCGTTGCCAAGCATGGTCCAGTAGCTCGGTAAATTCTTGTAGTAGTCGGGACGCGTATCGTTGCCGTTGTAGTATGAAAGGCGTGTGCGCGCGTAGTGCACCCAGCGCACGGCGGCACCGGTGTTGACCGTAGTCTTCTCGTTCTTGTAGATATAGTTGAACATCAGCGTCGGGTCGAAGTTCTCGCGGATATTGTCGGAGCGCTTCTTGCCGTCCTGCCAGCCCCATGTGGGGTTATACAGATGGTCGCCGCTGAGGTCGATGGCCTCCTGGACTGTAGCTTTGCCGTTGGCATACTGGCGGGGGTTCATCCAGAAGGTGGCGGTAAGCGAATGGTTCTTGTTGAACTGCTTCTCGCCCGAGAGGAAGAAGCCGCCGGCGGTGTAGAACGTTCCGGGCACCACACCCTCGTCGGCATAGCGGAACACAGCCGATGCCGTAAGAGCCAGCCCCTGTTCGTTCATGCCGGTGGAATAGGTGGCCATGGCGCGGTACTTATAGTTGGAGTTGGTGTAGCTGAGAGTACCGTTGAAGCCGGGGGCGTAGCCCTCGGTGATGGTACTGAAGTTCTGGCTGCCGCCGATGTTGCCGAATCCGTAGGATGCAGCCGACAGGCCCACGGTAGCCGTGGAGTTGCGGAATGCGCGCGAGGTCATGCCGGCCAGCTGCTGGAAGGAGAATCCTCCGCGCATGAGGTCGTTCATGGGCAGCGAGTTGATGTATGTATCGCTCCACACGCTGTTGTAGCCGCGGTAGTTGGAATAGAGCGGCGAGTAGCCGTAGCGGCTGAAGCGGAAATAGATGTCGTCGTTGGAACCGGTAAGAGCACCTACGGCCTGCGAGTTGCCGGCCTCGTCCTCCATCATCGATTCGTCGAAGAGAAGCTCCTCGCTGTTCTCGGTGATGAAGTCATTGTCGGCGAAATCGGCGAACAGACGCAGAGCGCCGGTATCGATGCTCTGGCCGTTGTAGAGACGCGCCTGCGAGGCACCCCCCTCGTAGCCGGGAGCCACGATGGTGAGCACGGCTTCGCCGGGACGTGCGTTACTGATGCGGAAATCGCCGGCAGGGCCTGTGGTGACGGAAATCCCTTGGTCCTGAATCGTGACAACGGCGCCCGCAACGGGGCTTCCCGTATCGGCGTCGATGACGCTACCGGTCACCACCGCCGTCTGAGCAGTGGATGAAAGCACTGCTGAGAGCAGCAGCGATAGAAACAGTTTAAATCTCATAGAAATTTTTATTGAATGGATATAATTTATTTTCCATATTGAAAATCGTTCGGCAAACGGCTCACTTCATTAACCTTACCCCACGCAGTCCGTGCAGACGGCACGTCGGGGACGCAGCGAGCCCTACGGCTCGGGAAGATTTAGCCTCCAAAGATACTGAATTATCTTTAAAATTTGCAAATAATCTTTGGCAAAACTTCCACAATTGCCCAATAGCAGAGAAAAGCGAAGGACCTGCGGAAAGATTCGATATATTATTCACATTTTTTTCATCGGAAATTGTTGCTTATCTTTGCAGGTGACAAAACCACATTTCACCATGATCGACGATACCGACAAAAAACGTCTGGAGGCCGACGCCGACGGCCTCGCCACCTACGAATACATCGCCAACCATATCGAGACAATGGCCGACGACCTTGATTATCTGATCGACAACATGTGTCGCGCCGACCTTACGGGTCAGTTCCTGATAAGCGCGGCCCGCTACCTCTTCGCCATCGACCGCGAAGCCTTCGCTCCGGCCATCGAAAGGCTTGTAGGCCTGGGAATCGACAAAGACCGCGAGCGCAACTATATCGGGGCGCTCATGGAGCAGTTTTACGGCGCCGACTATGCCGCCCGTGCCGCCGAACTCTCGGCCGTCGACAACAATTTCCGACGCATCTACAAACGCCTTAATCCGCAGGGCGCACTCTGAGCTCTTTCCAAATCCATACCCATCGATCCCAAAGAACTTTCCGGAGTCCCGGAACGTTAAGCCTGCATAACCACAGCAATGAATATGAAAAAACTACGCAACCTGCTGCTGGCAGGCTCGGTGGCTGTCGCCGCAATCGTCGGCGGCGCCGTAACACTCAACAAATCGCGCTCAAGCAGTAAAAATATCAAGGAAATGACCAAACAGAACAAGCCCGGCGACGTGCTGGTAGAAATCAAGACCACCGAAGGCGATCTGACGGTGCGCCTCTTCGGCGACACCCCCCGCCATCGCGATAATTTCGTAAAACTGGCCAAAGAAGGCTACTACAACGGAGTGCTCTTCCACCGCGTAATCAACGAATTCATGGTGCAGACGGGCGACCCCGACTCGAAAACGGCCCCGGCAGGCAAGACGCTCGGCTCCGGAGGCCCCGGCTACGATATCGAGGCTGAAATCGTATATCCTACGCATTTCCATAAGCGCGGTGCACTTGCCGCAGCCCGTCAGGGCGACCAGGTGAACCCCGAGCGCCGCTCGTCGGGCTCGCAGTTCTATATCGTCACCGGCAAAGCCTATAACGACAGCACCCTCAACCAGATGGAGCGCCAGCTGCAGATGATGCAGAAGCAGAACATATTCAACGACCTGGCCCGCGAACACCGCGACTCGATCATGACCCTGCGCCGCAACCGCGACCAGGCCGGTCTCCAGGCCCTGCAGGACGAGCTGGTGGCCATCACCGAGAAGAAAGCAGCCGAGGCGCCCGCCCGACTCACCTCCCAGCAGCGCGAGGCATACACCACCACCGGCGGAACACCCCACCTCGACAACCAGTATACGGTATTCGGCGAGGTAGTCGACGGCATGGACGTAATCGATAAAATCGAAAAAGTTGAGACCGACTCCCACGACCGGCCGCTCAAGGATGTGAAAATCCTGTCGATGCGAGTGCTCACCGACTGACGCACTGCTTGCCTTCCGACACACCGCAATGAAAATCAATAGGTTTACTCTCGACAACGGCCTGCGTGTGGTCCACGTCCACGACCGCTCCACGGCCATGGTGGCAGTCAACACTCTCTATGATGTCGGAGCCCGCGACGAATCGCCGGCCCTGACGGGAATTGCCCATCTTTTCGAGCACCTGATGTTCGGCGGGTCGGCCCACGTACCAGACTTCGACGCCGCCCTGTCGGCCGCCGGAGGGATCTCAAACGCCTGGACTTCGAGCGATTTCACGAACTTCTACGACGTCCTGCCGGCGGCCAACATCGAGACGGCCCTATGGATTGAGAGCGACCGCATGCTTCGCCTCGCACTCAGCGAAAGGAGCCTCGAAGTGCAGCGCAACGTGGTAATCGAGGAATTCAAGCAGACATGCCTCAACCGCCCCTACGGCGACATGGACCACGCCCTGCGCGCGCTCTGCTACCGCACCCATCCCTATCGTTTCCCCGTCATCGGCAAGGATTTCAGCCATATAGAGCGCGTCACGCTTTCCGACGCCGAGCGATGGTTTTACTCCCACTACGCGCCCGACAACGCCGTGCTAGCCATATGCGGCAATATTGACGCGGCTACTGCCGAACGCCTCGTAAGGAAATGGTATGGCACCCTGCCGCCACGAAACGTGGCAGCCCGCAGACTCCCCAAAGAGCCGCTGCCTGCCGCACCGAGAACCGCCACACTGAGCGGACGCGTGCCGCAGACGGCCTTAGCCATCGCCTATCCCATGGCCGGATACGGCACACCGGAATATTTCAACGCCGACATAATCAGCGACATACTGGCCAACGGACATGCCAGCCGCTTCTACCGCGAGCTGCTTATGGGCACCGATATCTTCACCGAAGTCGACGCGGCCATCCAGGGTACGGAAGAGCCAGGACTCTTCCTGATCAACGCCAAACTAGCGCGCAACGGCCAAGAGGCCGAGCGCGAGGCAATCGTGGCGATCGACGCGCAGACCTCGCGCATGGCCCGGGAGACGGTCGGGCAACGCGACGTGGAGTTGTGTCTAAACCGTCTTGAATCCGCACGTACATTCGGGCTGCTGAACTATCTGAGCGTGGCGCAGACAATCGCACTCGCGGAGATGCACCGCGAGGATGCTGACCGCTTCATGGAGCCATACCGGGCCATAACACCCGATACACTACGCTCCACAGCCGCCACCATTTTCAATCCCGACCATAAGTGCACGCTCATTTATCGCCCGGAGGGAGCGGAGAGCGTGCAATAATCTGATATTCAGTTTTTTTACGACGTTCTCAGTGCTGCTGGTCGAGTATGGCGCGGAGCTCCTCGTCTGTAGCCATAAGGCGACTGCGGCATTCGGCTATAAGTTCAGTGGCACGGCGCGTAAGAGCGGCAAGGCGGTCGATGTCGCATTCGTCGCTCTGCATCAGGCGCAGGATTTTTTCAAGTTCGGCCACGGCCTGACTGTAGGTAAGATCTTTGGCGGGAGTGAATACCGCCTTATTTTCGTCTGACATAACTGGATGTATATCTGAGAATTATCAATTCCGATTTTTTCGGGAAATCACGATGACTGCCCCACGGCCTCGACGGTCGACTCGACGGTGCCCGAGGCGAGGATCGTCTGAAGGCGCGTGCCGGGAGCGAGCCCGTCGGTCGACGTGATGGCATGGCCGTCGATTCGGGTTATCGAATAGCCTCGGCGCAGGGTAGCCATTGGCGAGAGTGCTTCTACAAGCGCCTCGATAGATTCGAGCCGCTGGCGCTGGCGTGCGGTGCGGTTACGCGCGGCCTCCGCAAGAGCCTCAAGAATCATCTGCAGACGCGTGAGCTGCGGCTGGATGCGCCGGCCGCTCACGCCTCCAAGCGTGGCCGAGGCCTGCATCAGGCGCTGGCGGCCGCGCTCCACGGC
>UREH01000080.1 GCA_900546835.1 uncultured Porphyromonadaceae bacterium | reverse complement strand
GGCGGGTGGTAGGATGGAGCATCATGTCGAAGTCCATCGCCGGCGCAATCATGCGTGGGGCGCGTGTGGAGAGATAGGAGGTGACGAGCATGTTGTCGGCTACGCCTGTTGCCATCTTGGCGATTGTGGATGCCGTGGCGGGTGCGACCACGAAGGCATCCGCCCAGAGGCCGAGATCCACATGGCTGTTCCACTGACCGGTGTTGGCGGTGAAGAACTCGCTGATTACGGGCCGTCCGCTTAATGTGGAGAGCGTAACCGGAGTTATGAATTCGCGGGCGTTGGGTGTCATGATTACTTGCACCTCGGCGCCGGACTTAACCAGCAACCTGACGAGAACAGCTGATTTATATGCTGCGATGCCCCCCGTGATTCCAACAACTATATGTTTGCCTTTCAGCATCTTTTCAATCCAAATTAGTTCCATTCGGGAATACTCCCGGTTTTTCCGATCTAAATCCAGATTATTCTCGATTAATCTGGATTAATCATGATTATCTCGATTAATCCGAAAATTTGGGTGATTGATTGCCAACGATTACTTTCAAATCAATCAATAGCCCCGAATCAGCGGTGATGTCGCATCCTGATGGCCGTGAAGCGTCGCTTGGTTTCGCTGGGGAAATCTCCCTGCTGAATCCAGTTGTAGTAGCCGGGATCTTTTTGAAGCACGTCGGCGGCGAGCTGACCTTTATATTTGCCGAAGTTGATTACCTCGCGGTGCTGGTCGTCGTAGACAAGACGACCGGCAAGGTCTACATTCTTCTGCTGCATCGAGAAATCGGATAGTCCGTCGATGTCGCAGGGGAGGTCGGCGTAGCGCTCAAGCTGCGCCAGAAGCACTTCGTAGGTGGCGCGGGTGTCGGCGTTAGCCGAGTGGGCGCCCTCCAGGTCTTTGTCGCAGTAGAAGCGGTATGCAGCCGAGAGCGTGCGCTGCTCCTTCTTGTGGAAAATGGTCTGAACGTCGACATAGCGTGGAGCGGTGAAATCGAAATCCACTCCCACGCGGGCGAACTCCTCGGCGAGCATCGGTACGTCGAAGCGATTGGAGTTGAAACCTGCGATATCGCATCCCGCGAAGCTCTCGGCGAGCTGCGCGGCTATGTCGGCGAACAGGGGCTTGTCGGCCACGTCGGCGTCGGTGATATGGTGGACGGCCGTTGCTTCGGCTGGAATCGGCATTCCGGGATTAACGCGTACGGTGCGCTGAAGGTCGTGGCCGTCGGGATATACTTTTATCATCGAAATCTCCACGATGCGGTCGCGAAGTATATTGGTGCCCGTTGTCTCCAGGTCGAAGAACATTATCGGGCGTTCGAGTCTCAGTCTCATTCTTAAGCAGGGTAATGGTGGTATGGGTGCCGTGGAATCAGAAATCGCGCACAGCCATGGGCATGAGGATAATCACCAGCTCGGTGTTTTCCTCGTTTTCCTCGGGCTCGAAGCGTCCGGGGCGTGAGGGATCGGCCAGGCGGATTATAAGGTTCTGGGTCTCGATGGTAGAGAATATCTCCAGAAGGAAAGAGGCGCTGAAACCGATTACCATATTGTCGCCTGTAAAGTCGCAGGGCACATCCTCGTGGGCGAAAGCACTGTTGTTGGGGTCGTCGACTTTCATCTCCACACGGTCGGGCGTGAAGCGGAATTTTACCAGACCATGGCTCGGATCGGTGCAGACGGCCACACGGCGCACGGCCGTAAGAATCGAGGCGCGGTCCACTGTTACAACATAGGGGTTGCTCTGCGGAATAACGCGGTTATAATCGGGGAAATTGCCTTTGATAAAGCGGCTGGTCAGGGTGATATTGCCCGATTTAAACACGGCGCTACGCGGCGAGACGGTCATATCTACGGTTTCCTCCTTGTCGAGCAGTGTCTTGAGGATTACTGCTGGTTTGAGCGGCAGGATGAAGGAGGCCGTGATGCCTGGCGCGGAGGTGCGGTCGATGTAACGCACGAGTTTACGTGTGTCGGTCGATACGAAGGTTATACCGTCTTCTTTCATGTCCCAGAGAATACCCATCATCTGCGGACGCAGTTCGTCGGTCCCTACGGCGAAAATGGTGTTCTCTACGCCGTTGAGCACCTGGCTGGCCGGTACGGTGGTTTTCAAGGTTTCGGCAGCCTCCTCTTCTTCCTCGATTGTGCGTGGGTACTGCTGACCCTCCATTGCCATCATGTCGAAACTACCTCCGGGGAAGGTGATTTTCACCATATGGTTGTCGGGGTTGATGTCAAACTCCACGTCGACGTCGGGAAGCTCCTTTGCGATATCGGAAATGCGACGCGCGTTCAGGCAGAATTCCCCTTCACCCTCTGCATGAGCAAGCGCCAGCTGTGCTGTCAGAGTGTTCTCCGTATCGGAGGCGGTGATGGTCAGCATGTCGTCGGCCATCTTCCAATGGAAGTTGTCGAGAATGGTTAGCGTGTTTTTGGAGTTGATTACTTTGCTCACGCCCGAAAGGGTAGAATAGAGGGCTTTGCTCGGAACTTTGAATTTCATATGGCGGTATTTGTTTGTTGTCGGTCAATGAACCTTTTAAATCCGTCAAATTTACGAATTATTTTCAATCGGTGCAACCCCTGAATGCCTCAGGCGAGTGCGCCCGAAGTTTCCGGCTGTTTTGGCGAACAATAGTGGTGACGCGACGTTTACATTTTAAAGCGAAAACGTAAAAACTGTTTAATCTCACCCAACAACTATGGCAACAACACAAAAAGCGGCTGCAGCAGCCGTCAAAAGTATTAAGGGAACGCGCACGGAGCAGGCTATTGTCAACGCCTACATAAGCGAATCCCAGGCGTATACACGTTATATCTATTATGCCCAGCAGGCGCAGAAGGAAAATCTTTTCCCCATCCAGCAGGTTTTTGAAGAGACTGCCGCCAACGAGCTTCATCACGGCAAGGTGTTCATGAAGATGCTCGAAGGGGGTGTTGTGAACTGCAACGTTGGTGTCGACGCCGTCAAGATTCAGGATACTGCCTCGAATCTTCGTATTTCCATCAATGAGGAGCATTATGAGGCTATGGACCAGTATTTCGCTGATGCAAAAGTGGCTGAAGAGGAAGGCTTTCCTGATATCGCCTCCCATTTCCGCGCCATCGCAGAGGTGGAAAAGCACCATATGGAGCGTTTCTCGCGCTATCTCAAGCGTCTTGAAGATGGTACGCTCTGGAAGCGAGAAGAACCGATTTCCTGGGAGTGTATGGTATGCGGTTATATCTTCGTAGGCACCGAGCCTCCAGCTGTATGTCCTGGATGCGACCATCCCTATCAGCACTACCGCGCTCTCGATATGGATTGACCTTTCTCCTGCTGCAATACACGCATGCGCCGCAAAAGTCGGGATTTATTCCTACCTTTGCGGTGCATGCAGTATCCTCACCCTACTATGAATCAATATTTTCCTAATTCCCACGAAATGGCGTCATTGAGGCGGTTTGTAGCCGATAACGCTGCCGAATTGCCTGAGCGTCTGCGTCTTAAATATCATGGCGATGGGCGTCCCTGGATTCCCATGGCGATAAGTCATCTTGAGTCGTTGCGCAAATCCGGGCGAAAGTTCATTGAGTGGTGTCCGGCATTCATGCCGGTGCCGCTCTCGGTAGAACAGGCATCGTCGGAGACGGTAGCGGTACTTCATGGCCGTATTGCTGCGTCGATAGCTCCCGGGTGTCGTCGGTTCGTCGATCTGACATGCGGACTCGGAATCGATTGTCGTGCCATTGTGGCAGCTCTTGACGCCGGAATTGAGAGTCGGGAGAGTGGGGTAAAGGCGTTTGCCATCGAGATGAGTCCATTGCTGGCACTTACGGCAGCTTTCAATTTCGGTGAGGCCGGTGTGGAGAATATTGAGGTCGTAGAGGCTGAATGCCGCTCATGGCTGGAGAATTACATGGGGGAGCCGTTCGGATTGGCTTTCATTGACCCGGCCAGACGCAGTGCTGACGGCGCCAGAGTATACAACATTCACGACTGCAGTCCGGATGTGGCGACAATGGGTGGGCTTTTTGCCCGCAAGGCGCCGCTGGTTATGGCCAAGCTGTCGCCGATGCTTGACATCACGCAGACGCTTCGCGACCTTCCGGCCACCGTTTCGCTACATGTAGTCGACGATGGCTCCGAATGCCGCGAGTTGCTTGCAGTGCTTGATTACAGAGGATTGGAATGCGCCGCCGGATTGGATGCCGAAATAGTGGTCGACAGTGCCGACCGGCCTCCATTCCGCTTCACGCTCGCCGAGAATGCTTCCGGCTCGGTTGAACTGGGCGCCCCGGCCGCCGGTATGTGGCTTTTCGAGCCTTCGCCTGCGGCGATGAAAGCTGCCCCGTTTGGTCTATTATGCTCTCGCTTCGGATTGCGGAAAATTCATCCCAATACAAATCTTTTCGTTGCTGACAGTGTAGTCGAGGGGCTGCCCGGGAAATGGATGGAGATTGTGGAGGTGCTCCCCTTCGCATCAAATATAATCAAGAGTTTTGCTTCGCGCTATGGGCGTGCCGACGTGGCCGTCCGCAATTTTCCCCTCACAGCCGCTCAACTGGGTGCGCATCTGAAAATCAAGCCGGGCGGTATGCTTCGAGTCGTCGGAGTCACTCTGCGTGGCTCCGGACGAACTGCATCTCAGCAGTCTCAGTCGCTCCTGATTCTCCGGAAATAGGTTCTTGAATTTATTCGGGATATGTACCGGTTAATATCGATTCACCGGATTTTCCGAAGCTGATGGATTACTGTTTACCCGCTCTGCTTGGCTCCGCGCTAAAGTGTTTTATTTTTGGAAAACACGCGCCATATTTCTCTTGTCCTCGCGTTCCTTGATGGCCTGACGTTTGTCGAACTCCTTCTTGCCTCGACCCACGCCAATCACGAGTTTGGCGTAGCCGCGCTCCGATATGAAAAGCCTGAGAGGCACGATGGTGAAGCCGGCCTCTTTGCCGTTTTTCTCAAGTTTCATTATCTCCTTGCGGTTAAGCAGGAGCTTGCGGTCGCGCCGCTCTGTATGGTTGTTGTAGGTGCCGTAGAAATACTCCGCTATGTACATGTTCTTCACCCATACCTCTCCGTTGTTCACGTAGCAGAATGTGTCGGCCAGCGAAGCCTTTCCCTGCCGTATCGACTTGATTTCAGTACCGGTGAGCACTATGCCTGCCGTATATGTGTCGCCTATGGCATAGTCGAATGTGGCGCGACGGTTCTTTATGTTTACTTCCTTGAATTTCATGGGGTGAGCTATATAAGTCTGCCGAGTGCAAAATCAATCAGGTAGGCAGATCCGAGTATCGATGCGGTTGCCAGAATCATGAACGGACCCACATTGCGCTCTTCAATGCCGGCGAATCGCCATCCCTTCCAGATTATGAAAACGACATAGAATGGCAGGAAACCCAGAAGGGCGATATGCACTTTGACCATATTTGCAAGCATCTCTACGATAGCAAGAAATGCCAGCGGGTAAATTGTCAGCATAAACCATCGTCCACGTAAGTCCGCGGGGTCGGTGTCTGGGTCAATCAGCCGCGGGCAGTAAAACTGCAACGCGAACCGACCGACCTGCGATGCAAGAAACAGTGTCATGAACGAAATGGCTGCACGTATAAATGCGTCGACTAAGTCGGCAGTGCCATAGACTACTCTCATCAGTTCAGACAGCGAGCAGACTGCTACAAAAGGCAGAAAACAGTGTAAAAATGTCGATTGGGCAACCTCCTCGTCCCATTTCCCCCGCTGAGAGGCGAAAGTTGGCCTCCTCTGGCCGTCGCCGGAGTCCGACGACTGAGAGACACGAGCATCGAGAAATCGTTTGTCGCATTCCTGCTCCAGATCCTCCCACCCTCTGTCGGGCGAGAACACAAGCTGTATGATATTTTTGATGAACTGCAACATCGATAAATTTCTACTTGTCGGTGTATCAGCGACGGTGATTTGAAATTGTCGAAAAAACTATGAATAGAGAGCTACTACTGCTTAAATAAGGTGGATGGGTGTGCAGCGCAGGGCATATTCAATTCAGCGAAATGTTCAAATCATATCTCCGCAATTGATGATGGACGTTTGGTTAAAATTGTAATTGAAGCCTTTTGACTAAAAAAAGTTCTGGAAAACGGATGTAAGCATCGTATTCACAGAACTTTTTTACTGATTGTGGTCCCACTTGGGCTTGAACCAAGGACTCCCTGATTATGAGTCAGGTGCTCTAACCAACTGAGCTATAGGACCTTGCGGGGAGCCATGGGCCCGTTCCACATTTTTGCGGAGTGAGGGAGATTCGAACTCCCGATACCCTTTCGGGGTATACAAACTTTCCAGGTTTGCCTCTTCAGCCACTCGAGCATCACTCCTTATCAAGGCTGTAGCGGTTGTTTCCGCTTTCCGAGTTGCAAAGGTAGAAAATCTTTTTGAAACCGACAAAAGTTTTTTACATGTGGTTTCTAAATTTTTCTTCTTTCCCCTCCCTGTCAAATTATTGCCGGTGCAAATATTTCCTGGCAAATGATGGTTAGAACGATTAAATGGCGAGGATATGTTTTCTGCAATTATCAACAGAAATCGGAGAATATTGTGCCATTGCCCGTTGTTAGTTTGTTTTCATCGTACAAATCACTTAAATTTGAAATTAAAACCAAGAATTGGAACTATGAAGATAATCCCATCACTTCCGCATCACGCCCGAATTATCGGGAAAGGAATCACTATGGCTATCGGAGATGAACTGGCCGAAAGGCTTGGTGCGCCGGAGCATTCATCGGCCGATGTCGAGACTCTCTTCGCCAGTCTGGCGGCCAGGACTGACACTCAGTACAGCTATCTGAACTCTCTCTCCGCCGTCGACGACAGCGGTGAGGTAATGGGTATTCTTGTCTGTTACGACGGAGCACGGCTCATCGAGCTGCGCCGCGTGTTTTTTGCAGAGGCCGCCAGACAAATAGGGCTGAATACCGAAGGAGATGTCGACGGCCTTCCGGTGGAGACGTCGCCCGACGAGTTTTATCTCGATTCGCTTGCCGTGATGCCGGAATATCGCGGCCGGGGGGTAGCAACCGCACTTATTGAGGCTGCCGGAGTGCGTGCACGGGAATGCGGCAAACCGCTGGGCCTGCTTGTAGACAAAGCTAACAGCCGTGCTCGCCGACTCTATGATTCGCTCGGATTCAAACAGGTCGGCGAACGGTTTTTTGCCGGTGAATTAATGGACCACCTGCAACAGAAAGGGTAGTGTGATTCGTTGTGCGCTAACGGGTAAGCATGTATCCGGCCATGGCGGCAAGGACGCTTCCTGCAAGCGACACGACAACGTAGGCAAGTCCGCTTATTATCTGGCCTCCGGATAGCATTGTCAGTGTCTCGAAACTGAAGGTTGAAAATGTTGTCAGGCCCCCGCAAAACCCGGTGGTGAGTGCCAGACGCCATTCACGGCTCACTGTACCTGACATCCCCAGCCCGAAAATCAGTCCGAAACAGAAGCTTCCGATAAGGTTGACTGCCATGGTGCTCCATGGGAGCATCCATTGTTGGCTGTCGCCAAGAACCGTCTGCATCCCGACGGCGGCGAGATAGCGCATTACTCCGCCTATGCCGCTTCCTATGAAGACGGATAATATTGCCTGCCACATATTCCGTTTGGTCTTGATTGATTTTATTGCTGCAAAGTTAGCTATTTCCTCCGGAACCGTAGCAATGGAAGCTATGGTTGTGCGATGTGGGGATTTTTGTTAACTTTGTGGTCTGAATAATTCCATTATCTATCGCAGACAATGCTGAAACGTATTTTATCTATCGCCGGTAAGCCCGGTCTGTATCGCCTGGTAAACCAGGGCAAGAATATGCTTATTGTAGAAAATGTGGCCAATGGCAAGCGCACTCCGGCTTATGCCCGCGACAAAGTGGTGTCTCTATGCGACATCTCGATGTATACCATGGATGGCGACGTACCTCTTTACGATGTGCTTGAATCGCTCAAGGCCAAGCAGGAAGGCAATCCCGTCGACGTAAAAAATATGACTGACGACGCCGTTCGCGACCTATTTGCCGAAGTGCTTCCTGATTTCGACCGCGATCGCGTATATACTACCGATATCCGCAAACTCTACAACTGGTACAACCAGCTTCTTGCTGCAGGTATTACCGAATTCAAGGAGGAGATGGCTGCTGCCGACGCTGAAAACGAGACGCCGGAAGAAACCGCTGAATAATTACGAATCGGTCTCATAGCATCAATCAGTGACCGCAATGAACGAAACGGAAGCTCTGCTTGCGGGGCTCTATGCTTTGCATTTCGAGGGCGCCTTTCCGACTGAATTGACCCCTGTTGCCGCATCGGGCGGCAACAGGAAGTATTATCGTCTGGAAGGAGCTGCGGGCAACGTGATAGGTACGTATGGCAGCGATCTGGCGGAAAACCGCGCATTCATATATCTGAGCCGGCATTTCGCCGGGAAGGGTTTGCCTGTTCCCCATGTACTTGCCGTGTCGGATTGCGGCCGCTATTATCTACAGACCGACTGCGGATGCTCATCGTTGTTCGATGTCCTGGCCGATGCCCGCACTACTGGCCGTTTCGGAGATGAGGACGTTCACCTTCTTCGGGCGGCTCTCGATTTGCTTGTCGATGTGCAGTTTGAGGGCGCCTCGGATATTGATTTCAACCGCTGCTATCCTCAACCGGCCATGAACGCCCGGATGATTGCCTGGGACCTGAATTATTTCAAGTATTCATTTCTCAAACCTGCACTTGACGATTTCGAAGAGGCGCTGTTGCAGGATGATTTGGATTCTATCGCGAAAGCAGTCGGAGAAGCGGCTGTTGAGGCCGCCACGTTTATGGTGCGCGACTTTCAGAGCCGCAATCTGATGGTCGATGATTCCGGAAAGTTTTCGCTCATAGACTTTCAGGGTGGACGCCGCGGCCCGGCAGAATACGATGTGGCTTCCTTCCTCTGGCAGGCGAAGGCTGCTATTCCTCCATCGCTCAGAATGGAACTGGTCGATTGGTATGTGGCGCACGCTGAGCGCTATGCTGCCCGAGGTTTCTCTGCTGAGAGATTCCGACGTCGACTGCCGGTGTTCGTGCTGTTCAGGGTGCTTCAGACACTTGGTGCATATGGTTTTCGCGGGCTGTATGAACGTCGACCGCATTTCATCGCAAGCATCGGCCCCGGAGTCGCTAACCTGCGCGGTGTGATATCGGAGTTCAATCTGGCAAAGGAATATCCGTATCTTGCAGGAATCGCCGACAAACTTGCCGACTGCTATGCCGTGCGTACCGCTTCGGCAATTTCGTCGGTGCCACCCGCTCCAGCGGGCGTTCTGACGGTATCTGTGGCAAGTTTCTCTTATAAGAAAGGAGTTCCCGCCGACCTTAGCGGTAACGGAGGCGGATTCGTGTTCGACTGTCGGGCTGTTCACAACCCCGGGCGATTCGACCGTTACAAGCCCTTGACTGGACGCGATGCTCCTGTAGTTGGTTTTCTGGAAGATAACGGAGAGATATTTGCCTTTCTCGAGTCGGCCTATAAGCTTGTGGATGCTTCGGTGGCGCGTTATATAAGCCGTGGTTTTACCTCGCTTTGCGTCTCGTTCGGATGTACCGGTGGCCGTCATCGTTCAGTCTATAGCGCTGAAGCGATGACACGACATCTGCGTGAGCACTTTCCGCAGATTCGCGTAGTGCTATGGCATCGGGAGCAGGATATACTTGAGATATTCAACCCTACGGGGGATAGCGTTTCTCACTAACGATTGAATTAAAAGCCGGTTTACCATGAAAGCGTTGATATTCGCTGCGGGAATAGGCTCGCGTCTCAAGCCTTTTACTCTTCACCATCCCAAGGCGCTGGCGGAAGTCGGTGGAAAGCCATTGCTTCAGCATGTTGTCGAGCGTCTGCGCGACGAAGGCGGCATTCGGGAGATGGTCGTCAACGTACATCATTTCCCCGACCAGATAAGAGATTTCATCGCGGCTAACGCTAATTTCGGCATTGACGTACAATTTTCCGACGAATCGTCGGAACTGCTCGACACCGGGGGCGGTCTGCTGAAGGCATGGGAACTTCTCGACCCGGCTCCGGACGACGCGATACTGCTTCACAACGCAGACATACTCACGGATTTCCCGATTGCGGAGTTTGTTGATAATCATATACATTCTGGTCGCGACGTATCGCTTCTCGTGCAGCGTCGACAATCTTCGCGCATGCTTTGGCTCGACAAGAATGCCCGGTTGCGCGGGTGGCAGAACATGAATTCCGGCGAATGCCGCCCTTCAGGGTTTATCCCCGCCTCCTCGGCGATGGAAGCGAGGGCATTCGGCGGCGTGCATATCGTCAGTACGTCGGTTTTGCCGTATCTCCGGGCGTATGCCGATACTCATGGAGAGGTCTTTTCCACTATACCATTCTACCTCGATTCGCTGGCCGAATTGCGGATCGGAGGCTTTGAGCCGGCAGATACATACCGCTGGTTCGACATCGGGTCGGAAGAGAAACTCCGGGC
>UREH01000079.1 GCA_900546835.1 uncultured Porphyromonadaceae bacterium | reverse complement strand
AGTTGAACATTCGCAGATTCTCGCCGCCCCAAAGCCATGGCATATCCATGCGTGTGGCTTTGCCGTAGTTGAAGTTGGCGGATGGGCCGATGAATATGTGCTGTCCGAACCTCCATTGCCATTCCACATGAAATTCGCTCTGCAATTCGGTATATGAGCATTCGTTGTCGTCGTTGCGCTGACTGTCGAAATCAAGTCCCCAGAATTTCAGAGGGTAGTGGGCGAAGTCGGCCTTATAGTTGATGCGCCAGCGGTCGGCGGGGGCATAGTGCTCGCCGAAGATACCTACGCGATAAAGCCCCGTTATGCTCCCCTGGCCGAACACCGATACGTTGCTCTGGCGGGTGAGGCTGTCGCGGCGCGTGCGGTAGAGTCCGGCGGCTATCACGGCCACCTGAAGGCTTGTGGCCTCCGAATAGCTGGGACCACCCAGAAATGTCACGTCGAATTTCTTTTCAGGACGCTCTTTGTTGGCGTCGCCGAAGTAGTTTATTATCCGTTGGATCAGCCCGGGCCGTTCCTGCCTTACTGTATCGGCTGTCATTTTCATTGTATCGGGCGCGACGGCCATTGTATCGGCCGGATCGTCCGCGGCGACCGGAGTCGTTGCGAGGAGTATGGCTATAATGGCTGTCAGTGTCCTTGTGAACTTCATTGCGAAATGTGCGGTTGGTCGGCGGGGAATTCCCCTTTGGGTAAAATTTTCGACAAATTTACGAATATTTCTTGTAATAGTGTCGGCCGGGAATGTCGGTTTCGTCTTCGCGTGTTGGCCGTATTGACTGATTTTGTGTGCCTTTAAGCCGAATTCGGGTTTACATTGTTTCTGCTTCGGAATGCATTACAAAGACGGCGGGTAGCGACCGAATGTCGCCCCCGCCGCCATTGTAACGGTCGTTCAGGTAACTGGTCGAGATGTCAGAATAATTCAGAACAGTTACGTATATGATTTATCCTTAGCGGATGAAGAGCATTTCGCGGTATTTGGGCAGAGGCCACATTTCATCGTCGACCATCAGCTCGAGTTTATCGATATGCTGACGGATACGCTCCATGGCGGGCACCACGTTGTCGTGGTATGCGATGGCTTTCTCGCGCTCGCAGGTGAGGTGGTTGGCCTGTTTACGTGCGTTGGTCATGCGCTCTGTCTCCTCCTTGATGGCACAGAGGTGCTCGGAGATGTTTTCGATGGTACCGAGATCGCGTGCGGTCAGGGCATTCCCTTTGGCCACGGGGAAGAGGGTCTTGAGTTTCACGAGGTTGTCTACCAGCATGCTCTGGTAACGTGTGGCCACTGGCACGATATGGTTCAGGGCAAGGTCGCCGAGCACACGTGATTCAATCTGAATCTTCTTTGTATAGGTCTCCCACTTGATTTCGTTGCGGGCCTTGAGCTCGAGTTTCGAGAATACGCCGGTCTTTTCGAACATCTCCACAGATTCGGGGCGTAGGTAGGCGTCGAAAATACGGGGCACGGATGTCTCGCAGTCGAGGCCGCGGCGCGCTGCTTCTTCCTTCCATTCGTCGCTGTAGCCGTTGCCGTCGAAGTGGATGGGTTTGCATTCCACAATTAGAGCCTTCACTTCCTCGAGAATGGCATGGTAGAGCGATTCCTCGCGGTCAACGCGTGCGTCGACGCGTTTCTTGAATTCGGCGAGCTGCTCGGCAACTGCGGCGTTCAGTGCTATCATGGCGGAGGCGCAGTTGGCGCTCGACCCGACGGCGCGGAATTCGAAGCGGTTGCCGGTGAAAGCGAAGGGCGACGTGCGGTTGCGGTCGGTGTTGTCGAGCATGATTTCGGGAATCTGGGCCACACCCATGTCGATTCCTTCCTTGCCGGCGAAGGTGATGAGGTCGTCGTCGGTGCTCTTTTCAAGGCGGTCGAGCACTTCGGCAATCTGCGAGCCGGTGAAGATGGAAATGATGGCGGGGGGCGCTTCGTTGGCGCCGAGTCGGTGAGCGTTGGTGGCCGACGAGATGGAGGCTTTCAGCAGTCCGTTGTGATGGTATACGGCGGCCATCACGTTGGCGAAGAAGGCCATGAAGCGCAGGTTTTCGCGCGGGGTCTTGCCGGGTGAGAAGAGCAGGGTACCTGTGTCGGTGCCGAGGCTCCAGTTATTGTGTTTGCCGGAGCCGTTGATGCCTGCGAAGGGCTTTTCGTGAAGGAGCACGCGGAAGTTATGCTTGCGGGCCACGGTATCCATCACCGTCATTATCAGTAGGTTGTGGTCGTTGGCCAGATTGGTCTCCTCGAAGATTGGGGCGAGCTCAAACTGGTTGGGAGCCACTTCGTTGTGGCGTGTATGGGCCGGGATGCCGAGTTTGTGGCACTCGATTTCGAGGTCGAGCATGAAGGCCTGCACGCGCTGGGGGATGGAACCGAAATAGTGGTCCTCGAGCTGCTGGTTTTTGGCGCTCTCATGTCCCATCAGGGTACGTCCGGTCATAACCAGGTCGGGGCGTGCGCTGAAGAGCGATGCGTCGACAAGGAAGTATTCCTGTTCCCAGCCGAGGTAGCTCATCACGTGCTTCACTTCAGGGTCGAAGTAGCGCGCAACTTCGGCGGCTGCTTTGTCAACGGCGTTGAGGGCGCGCAGAAGCGGCGTCTTGAAGTCGAGCGATTCGCCGGTGTAGGATATGAAGATGGTTGGTATGCAGAGGGTTTCGTTAAGGATGAACACGGGCGAGGAGATGTCCCACGCCGAGTAGCCGCGGGCCTCGAAGGTGTTGCGTATGCCGCCGTTGGGGAAGCTCGACGCGTCGGGTTCCTGCTGTACGAGCAGTTTGCCGGTAAATTCCTCGACTACGCCTCCCTTGCCGTCGTGCTCGATGAAGCTGTCGTGTTTCTCGGCGGTGCCTCCTGTTAGGGGGTGGAACCAGTGGGTGTAGTGGCGTGCGCCGTTGTCGGTTGCCCAGCGTTTCATCCCTGCGGCCACGCTGTCGGCCAGTTCGCGCGAGATAGGGCGCTTGTTGTCAATGGCGTCGATGAGTTGGTCGAAGGTATTCTTTGGGAGATACTCGAACATACGCTGGCGGTTGAACACGGCGTCGGCGTAATACACTTCCGGACTTTCCTTGGGTATCTCCACGGGTACGACCTTGCGATCGAATGCCTCGGCGACAGCCTTGAATCTAAGTGACGACATAATGATTTGAATTAAACTTGACAGTTGACTAAAAAATGTGTATGATGTTGATGAATGTATTCAGGTAAGTAACTGGTCGAAATTATTTTGATATTTCCGGGAGGAAAATTTTCAGGAGATTTTTCTCGATGAAGAAGGAGTGTAGATGTCTACACGACTGATGAAGAGAGGAAAAGATTCGAAAATTTTACCGCGGAAATGTTGAAATAATTAGATCAGGATAGTAAAAAAATAATTTTGAACAGTTACTTATTTATAAATGAGCTGCGAAAACTTCGACTTTGAAACCGATAAGGCACCGACACTCTCCGAGCAGGAGCGTATCGAGGCCATAGCAGATCATTACCGGGAGATAATACGCCTGATTGGCGACGATCCCACCCGCGAAGGGCTCGCGAAGACCCCCATGCGCGCTGCAAAAGCCATGTGGTTTGCTTCGCAGGGCTACCGCCAGAATCCCGACGACATCCTCCGCCAGGCTATATTCAGCAGTCAGGGCTCGCAGATGGTTGTAGTCCGCGACATCGAATTCTATTCGATGTGCGAACACCATATCCTCCCGTTTTTCGGCACCGTGAGCATCGGTTACATTCCCCGAGGCTCGATGGTAGGTCTGAGCAAACTCCCCCGACTCGTCAACGCCATAGCGCGCCGCCTGCAGGTGCAGGAACGCCTTACGGCCGAAATCTGCACCCACGTGGCCGCCACGCTCGATACCGACGGCGTTATCGTGGCCTGCAACGCCCGGCACCTGTGCATGCAGATGCGCGGCGTGGAGAAACAGATGGCATCCACAGACACAATCGACTACTGCGGACGCTTTGCCTCCGACGCCTCCCTGCGTCAGGAGTTCTTCTCCCTTATCAACCGATAGGCTATATCCGCCACCCTACGGCATTTGCCCCTTTAACTTATCAAGACATCCCAACATGCCTGCAGCCACTGCCGCTTCCGACGACCGCCAAGCCCGACTCGAGCAACTACAGACCATGCCTGTAGGGAGGTTATTGTGGCAGTATTCGCTTCCGGCGGTTGTAGGAATGCTCGTGATGATGCTCTACAACGTGGTCGACCGCATTTTTATTGGTCAGGTGGTCGGCCCGGAGGCAATCGCCGGACTCGCCATCACTTTCCCGGTAATGAACATCACCACCGCGCTCGGCACTCTCGTCGGCGCCGGAGCCTCGGCACGCGTGAGCCTGCTGCTCGGTGCAGGCAAGGCGGAAACCGCGAGAAAAGTGCTCGGCAACTCGCTGACACTCACTCTCACGATCGGCATAATCTACATAGGGCTGTTTGCAGCATTCATGGATACCGTGCTCCGCTGGTTCGGGGCCAATGAGATAACACTCCCCTATGCGCGCGATTTCATGACCTTTATCCTGCCCGGACTGTTGCTCACAAACCTCACATTCTCGTTCAACAACATAATGCGCGCGTCGGGCTTCCCCGTGCGGGCCATGGTGACAATGTTTATCGGCGCGGGGCTCAACGTGGTTCTCGCTCCTACATTCATCTACATCCTACACGCGGGAATAAAGGGAGCGGCAATTGCAACCGATATATCCATGGCCATCTCGGCAATCTTCGTGATGCGGCATTTCACCGACCGGCGCAACGGCGATGTCACCTTCGCGCGGGGCATCTACCGCCTCGACCGAAAACTCGTATGGGCCATAATGGGTATCGGCGCGGCGCCGTTTGTGGTCAACACAGGCTCCTGTATCATAAACATTTTCATAAACCACGCCCTGCTTGACTACGGAGGTGTGGCGGCCATAGCCGCGTCGGGCATCTTCGTGACCTTCACGTCGTTGCTATGCTGCGTGATCTTGGGTGTATGCCAGGGAATGCAACCCATTGTAGGATTCAACTACGGCTGTAACCAGACCGAGCGCGTGGCGCGCGTCTACTGGCTCGCGGTAGCCGTCGCCACTGTCATAAGCCTCGGAGGATGGATAATCGGCCTGACGTGTCCGCAGGTGGTGGCCCGGGCGTTCGTATCCGACCCGGACCTGGTGGACTTTACTGCAAAAGCGCTTTCCACGGCAATGATATGCTTCTGGATGGTAGGCTTCCAGATAGTCTCCACCACCTATTTCCAGGCTATAGGGAAAATCGGCAAATCTGTATTTCTGAGCCTCATACGCCAGGTGATTTTCTTCATCCCGCTTCTGCTGCTTCTGCCGAAATGGTTCGGGCTCAACGGTGTATGGTTCACTTTCTGGAGTTCCGACATACTGGCTACGCTTGTTACGGTCATCATGATGGCAGGAGCATTGCGGAGCCTAAGCCGCCACCGCGCGGGAAGCGTCATTCCCAGCGCATAATGCGGGCCGGGCTGAGGCGTCGCACCAACGTGGCCGGCAACAGGGCCACACACATCGCCAGCAGAGCGAAACCCACGTTCACCGCCAGCCACTGCCCTATTCCGATAGCAACCGGTACATAGCTGAGATAGTAATTGGCCGGATCAAGCGGAATCAGCCGGAAAGATCCCTGAATCCATATGAATGCAAGAGCAATCACGTTGCCGATAGCCATGCCGGAAAGAACCACCCGTCCGCCTAAAAGCGTAAACACGCGCTCAATACGGCTGTCGGTCGCACCAAGAGCCTTGAGGATTCCGATAGTCCTGACGCGCCGCAATACAAGAATCAAGACACACGCTATCACCATCAGCGCACTCACGCATCCCATCAGCACAAGTATCACTATTATATTGGTGTCGAGCATGTCGAGCCAATTGAAATATCCCGCAGCAGCCGAAGTCACCGGAGTGGCGACGGTCAGATCCGATATCCGGCCCGAGGTAAAAGCCTGGTTCAATGCCGTCTGAAGTGCCGAAGTCGCATCGTCAATGCGTGAGGGGTCGATTCCGCGGATTTCAATAGCATCGGCCTGCGTTTCTCCCAGGCCACGCAGACGCCAGACTGATGCAGCTGAGCAATAGGCCGCCGAATTATCGAACTCGCCGAAATCACTGCGAAAAATACCTACCACCTCGAAACGCCTCGGGCGTATGCCCGCTCCGCCCGAAGCAATGAAATACGCGTTTACCTTATCGCCGACGGCCAGACCGAGTTCCCGCGCCGTGGTGGCTGAAACAGCGATTTCGCCCGTAGAATCCACACCCGGCATCCGGCCCTCCACAAGCATTCCGCGCTCAAAATCAGTCATCGGGCCGCCGCGTGAGGCTCTGAGTGCGAGTCCTGCGAAATCCGAGGGTGACTTCAGAATGCCTGCAACCGCGGCCACCGGAGCTATGTCCGGTTCCTTACCGGAAGCCAATGGCATCAACGCATCGGAAACAATACCTGCAAAGGTGGACGACCACTCCACCGGCACACCGGCATCCGCACCTCCGCGCAACGACGTAACCCTGATCTGAGCTTCCAGCCCGCTTATTTTATCGGTTATCTCACGTTTGAACCCCGTGGTTATGGCCACGGCAAGCAACATCACGGCCAAAGAAAGAGCCAGCCCTCCGGAAGCTACGGCCACAGCAGGACCGGGACGGTTGTCCATCCCCCGTGAAGATGCCAGACGGCGCGCTATAAAAGTCGAAATCGATGACATACGAGCAGAATTCCGGTTGGCCATAAACAGGTTGCAACCGCAAATTTACCACAATATGTCGAAATGGCCAACAACGCGCGAAGGCGGATAAACATTTTGCGTGATACTTTATCTACCTTCGTTTGTTATTAAAATAGAATAAGCTCCACGGGAGCGTTTGGCTATTTTGATTATGAGACTTACATGGGATATGAAGATTAATCACCGACTACACTACCGCATTATGTTCATCATGCTTCTGATGGCGTTCGTGCTCACACTGCTGGCGCTTCCCGCAGCCGCACAGACTTCAGCCACCGACTCAACGACCGTCGCCACCACCACCGTAGTCGTCGACGAACTCGTGGTGAAGGCCCGGCAGCCGGAAATGCCCGTCATACCGGAATCCGACGCCCGCATGCGTGCGGAATCCTACACGCCGCCCGAGCCGCCGAAACTCGACGCCGAGGCATCGGCCGTAGACCGCGACACGCTCGCCATGATACCCTCGCGCCCGCGCTCACTCTACTCGATGCCGGCATCCTGGACGCTCAACGAGCCATGGTGGCACGGCATGTGGATAAACACAGCCGTGCTTTCAGGCGCGTTTGTGGCTACACTTTTCGTATTGGAGCTACTTCCCGAAGACGCCACCGCATGGAACCGCGCTGAATTCCACAATACACATTTCTGGGACCGATGGTATAAGAACATCTTCAAGAAAGGTCCCGAGTGGGACCACGACAAGTTTATCTTCAACTATGTGCTCCACCCCTATGCCGGGGCGGCATACTTCATGTGTGCCCGCACATGCGGATTCAACTTCTGGCGCTCGATGCTCTATTCAGCCATAATCTCCACCGTAGGGTGGGAATTCGGAATCGAGGCCTGTATGGAACGGCCCTCGTATCAGGACCTGTTTATCACCCCGATTGTCGGCTCGCTCATCGGCGAAGGTTTCTACCGGCTCAAACGCATTATCGTGGAAAACAACTACGAGATTCTCGGGTCGCCGGTACTGGGCCATATAGCAGCGTTTTTCCTCGATCCCGTCAACGAAGTGGTAGGCGCCCTGCGCCCGGGCACGTGCCGTTCCATCGGTCCCGGCTGCCTGACATCGCAACCCCTGCTCATACCATCGCCGGCACCCGGCTCCGGCGCCGCCTTCGGATTCACCCTCTCGGCCACTTTTTAAACAAAAAAAATGGCCGCCGGCTATTGCGGATTCGGAAATAAGTTGTAACTTTGCACCGCAAACGAGCCAAGGAGCATTGCTCCGAAGCATCAGCATGGTGAGATTAGCTCAGTTGGTTAGAGCGTCGGATTGTGGTTCCGAAGGTCGTGGGTTCGAGACCCACATTTCACCCAAACCTCATATTAACACTCTACATCGACCTCGGCAAGCGCAGCGTGTGGTACGTAGCGCTTGCTAAATTTTTATACCCGGCTATCATCCTTTTGCCATCGATCATTGTTATAAAAAATGTTAGAGGAGGCGTGCAGAACGCTCTACAGCCCCTACGGATCTGACACACCTATATTAGATTAAGAGGGTGTTTAACAATATCTGTTAAATTCCAAACGTAAGATGCTATTATGATCAATAGGAGTTAAACTCATCGCATATTTTGGCCATTTTTACCTTTCTCGTCAGTCGTGATGCCCGCATCACTCCTTTCTCAAAAGGCAAAACTGCCTCAAAATATGCTTGTTGCAATTTAACATCTATTATTAAACGCCCTCTAAAATTAATTTTGTAAATTTGTAACGTCTACAAGGCTCTCTCCATCCATATCATCACACCTACACATGACAACATCCATCAGCCCAGACAACACGACAATCAAAAATCTCGACGACAAGCAGCTCCGCGAAATGATTGTGGAAGCCGCCCAGAATAAGAAAGCGAAAGGGATAACGGTAATCAATCTTGAAAGCATAGAGTCGGCTCCGGCCCGCGAATTCATCGTGGTCGAAGGTCGCACGCCGCAACAGGTAGCTGCCATAGCCGACAATATCCGCGAGGAGCTTCTCGACATCGCCCGGGTAAAACCCTACAACTACGATGGCTACCGCAACGCGCAGTGGATCGTGATCGACTACGGCTCCACCATGGTTCATGTTTTCACGCCCGACGCCCGGCAGCTCTATAACCTCGAGGAACTCTGGAACGACGCCATTATCACCGAGATTCCCGACCTTGACTAACCGTTTCCGCCAAATAATTCATTAAATCCATGGCAGCACCCTCCCCCAAGCCCAATCGGCGCAAGCCTCTGATAAAATTCAGCATCTACTGGATGTATGTGCTGATTATCATGTTTCTGGCCGGAATGTATTTCATGAACGACCAGACCGTAACGGAAAGCATGGACTACACTCCTTTCGAGGAGCATCTCACAGACTCTACCACGGTTAGAAACGGCGACATCAAAAAGATAATCGTCGACAAGAAAAGCGGCACGGCCACGGCGCTTGTCAGCGATTCGCTCGCAAAGAAAATATTCCGTATGAAGGAGGTAATGCCTGGAAAGGAATATTACATACGCACCACGGTGCCGTCGGTCGACAACTTCGCCAAAAAAGTTGACGAATGGCATGATTCGGGCATCTACACAGGCCCCGTAGCCTATGAGGACAGCACCGACATATCGTCGTTCATCTGGACGTTCGGCCCCATACTCCTGCTCATCGGCTTCTGGTTCTTCCTTATGCGGCGTATGAACAATCGCGACGGCGGTGCCGGAGGAGTATTCTCCGTAGGGAAATCGAAGGCCCAGGTATTCGACAAGGACAACGCCATGAAAGTGACTTTCGCCGACGTGGCCGGCCTTTCCGAGGCTAAGACCGAAATCGAGGAGATTGTGGAATTCCTCAAAAATCCGCAGCGCTACACCAATCTTGGCGGCAAGATTCCCAAAGGAGCCCTGCTTGTAGGCCCTCCGGGAACGGGTAAGACCCTCCTGGCCAAGGCTGTGGCCGGCGAGGCTAACGTGCCGTTCTTCTCCATGTCGGGCTCCGACTTCGTAGAGATGTTTGTCGGTGTGGGCGCATCGCGCGTTCGCGACCTCTTCCAGAAAGCAAAGGAGAAAGCTCCCTGCATAGTGTTCATCGACGAAATCGACGCTGTAGGCCGTGCCCGCGGCAAGAACCCCAACATGGGAGCCAACGACGAGCGCGAAAACACCCTCAACCAGCTACTTACCGAAATGGACGGTTTCGGCACAAACTCCGGCGTAATCATCCTCGCGGCCACCAACCGCGCCGACATCCTCGACAAGGCCCTTCTGCGCGCAGGCCGCTTCGACCGCCAGATCTACGTGGAGCTACCCGAGCTCCCCGACCGCGTGGCCATATTCAACGTACATCTCAAAGGCATCAAGACCGACGAGAGCGTCGACGTAGACCTTCTGGCCCGTCAGACACCCGGATTCTCCGGCGCCGATATCGCCAACGTCTGCAATGAAGCGGCCCTTATCGCCGCCCGTCACAACAAGACCCACGTTCAGCGTCAGGACTTCATCGATGCTGTAGACCGCATTATCGGCGGCCTTGAGAAACGCTCGAAAATCACAACCACCGAAGAGAAGAAATCCATCGCATGCCACGAGGCCGGCCATGCCACCGTATCGTGGAATCTCCGGTATGCCAATCCGCTGATCAAAGTAACGATAGTGCCGCGAGGCAAAGCCCTCGGCGCAGCCTGGTATCTGCCCGAAGAACGCCAGATTACCCCTACACAGGCTCTGCTCGACGAGATGTGCGCCACCCTCGGAGGCCGTGCAGCCGAAGAGCTTTTCCTCGGCCACATTTCCACCGGTGCAGCCAACGACCTTGAGCGCGTCACGAAACAGGCATACGCCATGGTGCTGTACTACGGCATGAGCGACAAACTCCCGAATCTCTCCTACTACGATTC
>UREH01000078.1 GCA_900546835.1 uncultured Porphyromonadaceae bacterium | reverse complement strand
GACTGCCGCGGCGACGAATCCATCGCCCACGCAGGGACGGCGGTCGTACACTCCGCCCTCATAGGCCGTGCGGCGGTCGAGGCGCAGCGTCACGTTGTCGAATGTCAGGTCGCGCACCTTGCCGGGGGTGTCGCAGCCCAGGAATATGCCGTTTTCGGTGCGGCAGGTAATGTTGTAGAAGCGTATATCGCTCACCTCGCCGCAAGCGCCCTCGGTGGCCCCTTTGGGGAAGCGCCATCCGGCATCCTTATGGTTGCCCACGGCGCGCGGATAGGAAGTGATGTAGATTGGCTCGCTCTTGCCCCACCATACGTCGCTGTAGAGGTGGCAGTCTACGGTCATGTTGGCGAACGTTACGTCGGTCACCGTCCCCTCGTCGCGGTTCTGGATGCCGATGCCGCGGTTGCTGTCGGTAATGATGCAGTTGTCGAAGAGCACGCGGTTTATGCTGTCCATGTTTTCCGAGCCGATTTTCACGGCGCAGGAGCGCGAGGTCATCACGCAGTTGGTCACCACGATGTCGCGGCATGGGCCGTATTCCTCGAATTCGCGGCGGTTTTTCAGGCAGATGCAGTCGTCGCCGCTCTCGATGAAGCAGCCGGTGATGCGCACCTTGCGCGAATGGTCTACGTCGATGCCGTCGCCATTGCGTATCTTGAGGTTGTTGAGCAGCGATATGTGGCTGATGGCCACGTCGTAGCAGCCCACGAGGTGGATTGTCCAGTAGGCGCTGTTGCATACGGTCACGTCGGAGATATTCACCTTGCGGGCGTTGACGAGCGTGAGCACGTGGGGTCGCGGGTCGAAGTCGGTCACGGGCTTCAGTTCGTAGCTGTCGTCGAGTTCGGCGCCCATGAATGCCACTCCGTTGCCGTCGATGGTGCCTGTGCCGGTTATGGAGATGTTCTCCACATCCTTGGCCGAGAGCCACATCATCCCCTCGCCGCGGTTTTCGCCGAAGGCGCTCTCGGTGTAGACGCTTTCGTCGGGGTTGGCCAGCAGGCGCGAGTTGGGCTCGAAATGCAGGCAGACGTTGCTGCGCAGATGCAGCGGACCGGCCATGAAGGTTTTCGAGGAGGGGAAAATCACGGTGCCTCCGCCGTTTTCCGAACAGCGGTCTATTGCTTTCTGGATTGCGGCGGCGTCGTCGGTCTTGCCGTCGCCGCGCGCGCCGAAGTTGGTGACGTTGTAGTTCGTCTCCTTGCATCCTGCCATGGCCAGAACCATCAGGATGCCTGCCGTTATGCTTGTTAATCTCATCACTTTGGTGGGTGTGGGGATAAATTGTTTTTATTTGCGTTTCTTGTCGGGGCGCCCTGATTCATCGCCGGTGAGGCGGTAGTTGGGCCGCGGGCCCATGGTGAGGCGGAGCGTTCCCCCCTTCATCAGGTCGGCATGGTCGAGCCAGAGCGAACGGTAAGGCTTGCCGTTGAGGGTAATGCTCTGTATGTATTTATTTTCGGGCGAGGTGCCCTCGGCTTCTATTGTGAATGTACGGCCGTCGCCTACGGCGATATCGACGCGCTTGAAAATCGGCGAGCCGATGGCGTATTTCGTAGTGGCGGGGCATACGGGGTAGAATCCCATAGCGCCGAATATATACCAGGCCGACATCTGCCCGGCGTCGTCGTTGCCGCTGAGGCCGCCGGGAGTGGGGAGATACTCGGTATCAAGGATATGGCGCACGTATTCCTGCGTCTTCCAGGGCTGGGAGGTATGGTTGAAGAGCCACGCCACCTGGTGGCAGGGTTCGTTGCCGTGCCAGTAGCGTCCGTGGGTGAACATCGAGTCGAGCCGGGCCTCGTAGGCCTCCACGCCGCCCATGGCCTTCATCAGTCCCGGCTGGTCGTGGGGCACATACCATGTGTAGTGGCAGGGAGCTCCCTCGGTGATGGTCTTGTCGAAGCCCACGGGGTCGGATTTCTCGGCCCAGCGGCCGTCGGCGTGGCGCCCGCGGGCATAGCCCGTGGCGGGGTGGATTACGTTACGGTAGTTCTGGGCGCGGCGCATAAGAGTGTCGGCGTCGCTGTGGATACCGAGCGAGCGTGCCACCTGCGCCAGACAGAAATCGTCGAAGGCGTATTCAAGCGTGCGGCTCACCTGTTCGCGTTGGTGGTAGGCGTCCTTCACGCTGTCTTCCAGCGGGATGTAACCATATTGTAGATAGCTGCGGAGGGCGCGACGCCCCATGCCGTTGCGGTAGTCGGCCTCGTCGGCGGGGCTTTCGAAGGCGTTGCGGCGCATGGCGCGGTAAGCGCGGCGTATGTCGAAGCCTCCCACGCCCTTTATGTGCGCATCGGCCAGGGCGGCTATGCAGTGGTCGCCGATCATGGCGGCCGTGTAGCTGTTCCAGCAGGGGAAAATCGGTAGCCAGCCACCCTGCTCGGCCTTGAGAACGAGGCTGTTCATCATGTCGGCCGAGCGCTTGCGGTCGATTATGTTGAGTAGCGGATGGAGGGCGCGGTAGGTGTCCCACATGCTGTAATCGTCGTAGTAGTCGCGTCCCTCCTCCATAGTGAGTATGGGCGACCCCTTCGCGAAGGCCGGATAGCGGCCGTCGACGTCGTTGAATGTGCGGGGAAGCATCGACGCGCGGTACATCGCCGAGTAGAATTTCGTCAGGTCGGCCTGCGAGGCCCCCTTCGGGTCCACGCGTATGCGGTCGAACTGATTGCGCCATATCTCGGTGAGTTCGCTGCGCGTGCGGTCGAAGTCCCAGTGGGGAAGCTCGGCGCGGAGGTTGGCTTCGGCGCCGGCGAGGTCGGTAAATGAACTGCTTGCGCGCACCATCACCGGTTCTCCTTTCTTTACGGGAAATTTCACGTAGGCGGCGAGTCCGGGAGCGTTGCTCCCCTGTGTGGCTCCGGCGAGAATGCTGTCGGCGCGGGCCACACCCCATTCCACCGGCTCGCGGTCAAGCTCGACCACGAAATATCCGGCGAATCCGGCGGGTTCGCCCTTCCCCTGATAGATGCGGTGCACGGGGTTGCTCCCTGTGATGCGGCGGCCCGACGGGTCGATGGCTACGGTGCCCTGCGCCTCATCGCTGTTGGGGTTCACCACCAGATAGCCGAAGCCGTCGGCGTCGTAGGTGAAGCGGAAGATGGCGGCGCGAGAGCGTCCGGTCATCTCGACCTCTATGCCTTCGTCAAGCAGGATGTTGCGGTAGTAGGCCGGGGTGGTGCGTTCGTTGGCGTGGTCCACGCGGCTCGCGCGTGCTTCGGGCGCGGTGCGGAGTGAGCCCGCGAGCGGCATGAGCGTCATGGAGCCGTAGTCCTGAGTGCAGCCGCCTACAATCCAGTGGCTGTTGCGGAAGCCCTGAAGGCGGGTGTCGTTGTAATAATATGGCGCTACGCATTTGCGCTCGGTGTCGCGCGTCTGCGGTGTCCAGAAATTCATTCCGTGGGGTTCGCACACTGCCGGGAGGCACTGGCCGAACTCCTCGGTCTTGCGACCGAACATGCCGGCGGTCACGGTCTCGCTCGGAGCCGTCCCGATGCGCGTCTCCACCATCTCCAGCGGTTCGGAGGCGGAAATACATGTGGTCGCTATGACGGTTGCCACCGCGGTGGCGGATAAAGTCTTGAGCCGTAGGCAGATTCTCATGGTAAGTTCAGGCAAGATGTTTCCGTCGCCCGGAATGTTGCCGGGGGAGGATAGATTTTCAAGATTATTCCGCGCTCATCGCGGAGAGAATATAAGCAGCGAGCGGCAGATAGGCGACCCATCGCCGGTGGTCAGTTCGGCGCGCACACTGAGTCGCCGGCCGTTCCGGGTCTCGGCCAGGCGTACCTCACACAGTTCGTCGAAGAGAGCTTCGTGCATATATGCTATTTCAAAGCGCGTCAGTCGGTTGCGATCGTGGAAATCGAGGTCCCACTGGTTGAGAAGCAGCTCGATGTAGCGCGAGGAGTTCACGTGGCGGTTCACGTCGAGGTCGCAGTAGTTGAAGCGGTAGCGTTCTGTGCGCGACGGCGCGGTGACGGCCACGGGGCGCGACGGCTTGTCGACGGGGCACTCCTTGTCGGCCGGTACCGCCTGGCGTATCCATTCGAAGCGCGAGATGTCGGCTGCCGTGCGCGTCTCGGTATTGAGTACGGCCCACACCGTACGCGCGTGGCCTATTACTTCGCCTTCGAGCAGAATCTCGAAATCGCGCTCGGAGAAGAGCCGGTTGAGCGAGCATACCCATGTGCGGATGGTATAGGTGGAGTTTACGCCCGGATATAGGCTCATCTCGACGGCCACACGCGAGAGCACCCACGTCTCGTGGGTTTTCACCAGAGTGGCGTAGCCTATGCCCAGCTCGTTGGCATGTAGCGTGGCCACCTCGATCAGGCGGTTGATCAGCAGCGTGATGGGCATTCGGCCTTCGGGGTTGCACTCCGCAGGCGTCAGAAAGTATGTCTGCTCGAATATGGATGTCATAGGCGGCGAAGAGGGAAGGTTCGGGGTTCTGCGCGACCGTTTACCAGATTATTTCCTTGGTGTCGCTTTCGGGCGCGTGCGGTTCTGTATCGCCGGCGTCAGAGGGTGCAGGAGCGCTTGGTGCAGGCGTTTCAGCGGCCGGCTTAGCCTGCTCGGCCGTGGCGGATGTCTTGCGCATCTCCGATACGGCACGGGGATCACGGTTGTAGGCCGGCATATGTTCGAAATTCTCGATTACGGTATCGTCGTCAAACTGCGCGGGCGTCAGAATCACGTAGTGCTTCGATTCGCGGGCGCGCTGGGCCTGGTCGACCTTGTCCTTGCCGTAAAGCTTTTCGATTGTCTTCTTTTCGGAGTCGTCGGCCTTCTTTTTCGGCCCGAAGGGATTTTCGGCGGCAGGCTTGCTGACCTCCTCCTTGATGGAGAGATCGAATCCGGCGGCCAGAATCGTGATTTTGATTTTGTCGCCGAGGGTATCGTCGAAGGCGATGCCGTAGATGACGTCCACCCCCTTGTCGATGTTGGAGATGAAGTTGGAAAGTTCCGTGGCCTCGCCCATCTTGAACTCGTTTTCGGCCTGGCGCGAGAAATAGAGGTTGAAAAGCAGGCGTTTAGACCCGTAGATATCTTTGTTTTTGAGTAGCGGAGAGTTCAGGGCATCCTCGATGGCGCGGGTCACGCGGTGGTCGCCCTCGCCGTAGCCGGTTGAAATAATGGCGGCTCCGCCATGCTCGAGGGTCTTTTTCACATCCTTGAAGTCGAGGTTCATGTAGCCGTCGCAGGTAATGAGCTCGGAAATGGAGCGTGCGGCGTTGCTCAGGGTGTCGTCGGCCTTGCCGAAAGCGTTGAGCCAGTTGAGGTCGGCGTAGATTTCGGTCAGCTGCTCGTTGTTGACCAGCAGCAGGGCGTCGACGTATTTACTCATCTCCTCGGCGCCGTCGAGTGCCTTGAGGATTTTTTTCTCCCCCTCGAAGAAGAAGGGGATGGTTACGATGCCGATGGTGAGCATCCCCTTTTCCTGGGCGATGCGTGCCACCACGGGAGCGGCGCCCGTGCCGGTGCCTCCGCCCATGCCGGCGGTGATGAATACCATCTTGGTCTGGTCGTCGAAGAGCGCGGCGATGTCGTCGGCGCTCTCTTCGGCGGCGAGGCGGGCTATCTCGGGGTCGTTGCCGGCGCCGAGCCCCTCGGTAGTGGTGGGGCCGATAAGAAGCTTTGTGGGCACGGGCGAGTTGCGCAAGGCCTGCCGGTCGGTGTTGCAGACCACAAACGAAACCTTGTTGATGTTCTGCTCGTACATATGGTTTACGGCGTTGTCGCCGCCGCCGCCCACGCCTATCACTTTGATGATTACGTCGTTGGGAGCGTCGTCGATAAAGGTCGATGTGTTGCCGATATTGCCGGTTATGTCAGTCATTATATTCTGGATTGGAGATGATTACACATAATGATTATTGGAGCGTGGACCGAAGTTCGGCCGCGTCAGTCCTGAAATTGGTCTGAGTTGTCCTCGGTCATGCGGCGGATGCCGTCGTATAGTTTGCCGATAAGCGAGGGGAGTCCTCCCGGCTTACGGTCTTCATCGTTGGGGGTTTTCCCGGTCGGTTCCTGTTTTTTTGCCTTTTTCTTTCGGTCTGCCTCTTCGTCGGTGTCGTCGTCGAGTCGGCCGATTCGCGAGGCCGAGGGGTCGTTTTCATCCTCGAAGCTCTCATAGCTTTCGGGGGTGGTGTCGTCGGGTTCTTCTGGCAGCGGAGTGAGGCACGTGGATTCCGGAAGCTGCACGGCCTGGGCCAGCATGGCGATTACGTCGACTGCCTCGTGGCCGTGGATCGAGCCGTCGGTAATGCGCACGCATCCCGATGGGAGACCCTGGCGCACCTGCATCTTGCTCTGCTGCTGAAGCAGTTCGTTGAATCCGCGCAGCCGGGCGCCACCACCCACAATCACTATTCCCCCCGGCAGGTTAGCTGTCGTAAGACCGGCGTAGTCAATCTGTGCCACAATGTTGGCTGCAATCTCGTCGGCGCGGGCATGGATATAGTTGTTGACTTCTGTATAGTCAATTCCTTCGGCGAAGCCCTTGGCGCGGCGCGAGGGGTCGGGCGAGAGGGCATTGCCGTTTACTTTCTTGATTTCCTCGGCGCGCTCCTCGAGATAGTTGAGGGCGATGAGGTCGAGGGTGATGTTTCGCGAACCCATGGGGAGCGTGGCCAGATATACAGGCGCTCCGCCGCGGTAGATGGCCACAGTAGTGGTCTCGGCGCCGAAGTCCACGAACATGCATCCAAGCCGGCGCTCGTCGTCGGAAAGCACCATCGCGGCCTGGGCCAGCGGCAGGGTGATGTAATCGCAGATATTGAGCCCCAGGCGTTCGGTCACGACCCGTCGGAGCATCCTCTTGAGCTGGGAATTACAGCTTACCACGGTAAGACGGGCGCTCACCACGTGGCCGAACGTCCCCACAGGGTTGGTTACGCTCTTGTTGTCCACAGCGAAGCTTACGGGAACCACGTCGACCACGTCGCGGTCGGCGCTCACGGTGGCAGCCGCCTTCACACACAGCTCCTTGACCACCGAGTCGGTGATTTCCGTCTCGCCGGGCATCGTTACCGACACCTCGGCCACCGAGCTGACCAGCGAGCGGCCGCCGAGCGACACATACACACCCGTTATTTCCCGGGGCGCGATGGCGGGATTGGCCTGCAGGCGTTCGAGCACGTTGGATGCGGCTGCGGCCACCTCCACGTTCTGGATGCACCCGTAGCGCACCTTGTCGATTATCTTGTCTTCTTCCACGGCCACGACATCGACCATGCCGAGATTGTCGACTATGCCGATTGCGGCGCGCACTTTCGAGCTGCCTATTTCCAATGCCACGATGTAGCGTTCGTTGTCTCTTTCAGCCATAATGAGGATATGTGAGGGGTAGGGGTATGGAGTTTATCGATAGGATGTTGTTAATTTTTCTTGGATTCTGCGGGCGTAGCGTCGGGTTGCGCCTGCCCGGGCTGCGGAGTGTCGGCGAGCATGTTGTCGAGATTCTCGTCGTCGGTCTCGTCGCCCTCCTGGTCGAAGCGGATAAATGGCTCCGGGATGCTCTTGAGCCGTCGGGTAGCCACTACCTGGCCGCCCCATTTCACGGAGATGGTGTCGTAGTAGTCCCATCCTTTTACCGGAAGGACCTTATGATACATCTTCATCACGCGGTCGAGCTTGCCCTGGATGGCGGAAGTGTCGCCAAGATTGATGACGTGGCCTCGTATCATGGGGAGAATCAGCACGTCGTGATGTCGTGGCTCCACCTCAACCTGCGCCACAAGGGCGTTCCAGGCCGAGTCGCGGGCTATGTATTCCAGAAGCGGCAGCAGCATGGCCGGTTGGTGGGCGGCGTCGAAATGGCCGGTGACTACCGGTACATCCAGACGGTAGCGGGCATTGGCCGTGAGGCGTTTCCCCTCGCGGTTTATGTAGTAGGAGCGGCCGTAGGAGTCGAACACACGTGCCACCGGAATCATCGGCGTGACGGAGATGCGCACTTCCCCTGTGGCGAGGCGCTCTACCTGAGCCTCCTCGATGTTCTGCACGGAGTTGAGGCGCTGCTCTATGGTGTGCACCGGAATGCGCGATGCTGGCATAGCCGTGGAGTCGAGTTTCCATTCGGCCAGCAGGCGGCGCACCTCGCCCGGAGTCACGAAATTGCGCGACGCGGCTGTCTGCTCGACAACAACATCGAAGCCACGACACATTTCGCGCGCAGCCATATCGTTGGCCACTATCAGAGCGAATGCCAGATATATCATCAGCATTATGGCCAGCAGGCAGCGTATCACGCCCGATTTGCTCATTGTTCCGTATTCGGTGCTTCTGTGGGGGTTAATAAAATCAGTGTTTTTTTGCGGATTGACAGGCAAAAGGCGGCCTCTCTTTTAGATTGGCCGTCAGACCGGCGCGCCGCAGGCACGGGCTATGCCGGGCACGAGGTCGGCTATATCGCCGGCGCCTGCCGTCAAAAGTATCTCAAAATTACGATTTTTAATCGTATCTATCAAGTTTTCGCGGGCTACGACCTCTTTTTTTGCGCCTGAGATGAGCGGAAGTATCATTTCCGACTCCACTCCGGGGATGGGTAGTTCGCGGGCCGGGTAGATCGGGATGAGTATCACCTCGTCGGCAAGAGAGAGCGCTTCGGCAAACCCCCGGTAGAAGTCGCGGGTGCGTGTATAAAGATGGGGCTGGAACACCACCGTCAGCTTTCGACCCGGGTAGAGCGCTTTCACGGACCGGATCGATGCCTTGAGCTCGTCGGGATGGTGGGCGTAGTCGTCGATTATAGCCCGGCCATTCTCGCCGGATTCCTTGAGCCAGAATTCGAAGCGGCGTTTGGCGCCGAGGAAGGTGCCGACGGCTGTGCGGGCAGCCTCAGTCTCCATATCGCCAGTGAGCCAGCAGGCTGCCAGCGAGGCCACGGCGTTTTCAATGTTGACCTCTACGGGTACGCCGAGGCTGATGTCGTCGATGCGTCCGCCGGGATATACGAAATCGAAACGTATCTCGCCGTTGCCGCGGCGTATGCGCTCGGCGTGGAAGTCGCCCGAGTCGCGCGAATAGCTGTAGACTTTCACTCCATCCTGTGGACGCGGCTTTAGTTTCAGGCCTTCATGCACTACAAGTGCGCCGCCGGGCTGCACGAGCGATGTGAAGTGGGCGAAACTTTCCAGATAAGCCTCCTCCGTGCCGTAGATGTCGAGATGGTCGGGGTCGGTCGAGGTCACCACGGCAATCCACGGGCGCAGATGGTGGAACGAGCGGTCGAATTCATCGGCCTCGATTACGCTCCATGGCGATTCTGGAGCGAGCAGGAAATTACTGTCGTAGTTGCGTAGAACGCCGCCGAGAAAGGCGTTGCAGTCGGCTTTGCAGTTGTGGAGTATGTGGGCGGCGAGCGACGAGGTGGTCGTTTTGCCGTGCGTACCTGCAAAGCAGATGCCGCGGCTTTCGTGGGTTACGCGGCCGAGCACGGCGGCACGTTTCACCACCTCGAATCCGTTGTCGCGGAAATAGCTCAGCACGTGGTTGTCGGCAGGGATAGCGGGAGTATATACCACCAGCGTTTCTTTCGGGTCGCGGAATTCGGCCGGTATGGCCTGCTCCACGTCGTCGACGAAGCTGATGCGCGCCCCTTCGGCGGCGAGGTGGTCGGTGAGTTCCGAGGGGGTGCGGTCGTAGCCTGCCACCGCATACCCCTTTGCCATGAAGTAGCGTTCGAGAGCTGCCATTCCAATGCCCCCGGCGCCTACGAAATATAGATTTTTCATCGGTTGAGGATAGCTTCGATATTGTCGACAATTTTTTCGTCGGCGTCGCGCAGCGCCATTTTGCGCGCGTTGTCGCCAAGCGATTTGAGCGCCTCGGGGTTGTGGAGAAGCGAGGCGACCTCAGCGGCCAGACGGTCGGCGCACTCGGCGTCGGGTATCATCACGGCGGCGCCGCGCGAGGAGAGCGCCTCGGCATTCTTGCGCTGATGGTCCTCGGCCACGTTGGGCGACGGCACGAGCACGGCTGGCACTCCCGTGAGCTGTATCTCCGAGATTGTGCTGGCTCCGGCGCGCGATACCATCAGGTCGGCGGCGCAGTAGGCCAGGTCCATGTCGGCCACGAAGGGCATCACCTTGAGGTTCTCGTCGGCGATGTGGGCCGTGGCGGCGTGGCATTCGTCGGCATACAGGCGTCCGGTCTGCCAGAGTATCGAGGCACCCTTTTCGAGAAGGGATTCCACGGCCTTCTTCATGGCGTCGTTGATGGTGCGGGCGCCGAGGCTGCCGCCGACTACCACTACAAGCGGACGGTTGGGGTTGAAGCCGAGGCGCCGCTTGGCATCCTCGCGGCTCAGCTGGAGCGATACGATGTTCTTGCGCACTGGGTTGCCGGTCTTCACGATGCGCTCGGCGGGGAAGAAGCGTTCCATCCCGTCGTAGGCCACGCAGATGCGGTCGGCTTTGGCGGCAAGAAGTTTGTTGGTCACTCCCGCATAAGAGTTCTGCTCCTGGATGAGGGTGGGGATGCCGCGTTTCTGAGCCTCTTTCAGTACGGGCCCCGAGGCGTAGCCTCCTACGCCCACGCAGATGTCGGGCGTGAAGTCGCGGAGCACCCGGCGCGCCTTGCGCAGCGAGCGCCAGAGCTTCAGCAGCACGCCGAAATTGCGCCAGA
>UREH01000077.1 GCA_900546835.1 uncultured Porphyromonadaceae bacterium | reverse complement strand
CATCTGGACCATTCTGACAGCGCCCTCACCATTCGGGTAAAATAGTATGGCGATGTGTCAAATTACGGAATTTTGACACACCGCCGTTTTTTAGGCTAAAATTATCGTAATAAGTCTCAGATTGTGAGGGTTACTATCGATTTAGCGGGAAGTCTGACAATAAGTTTGTCCTTAGAGATGCGCGCGTCGGAGAATTGCTTCAACGATACCTTTTCAGGCTGCCCGATTTCGTTGCAGTCGTGGATATCGGAGGAGGTAAGGATCTCGCCTTCAATCTTCAGACTCTTGAGATTCTTCCATCCCATCTCCTTGGCAACGGGTTCGAGCGGAATTTCTATTTCCTGCTCCTTGGAAAGTCCGGTATTAACAAGCGAGAGCGTCAGCCTGCCGTCGCGCTGCGAGGCAGTTACACTCACGGCGGGTATGAACCGGTTGTCGCGCACGCGCATATAATCGGTGTCAATGCTCAGGGGCACGAACTTGGCGTCCTGATGGGGCTGATACATCTTGAACACGTAATAGGTCGGGGTCAGAGCCATCCCGCCGAGGCTGTCGGTAAGAATCATCGACTGGAGCACGTTGACTATCTGTGCGATGTTGGTCATCTTCACGCGGTCGGTGAGCGGGTGGAAGGTATTGAGGCTGAGGGCTGCCACCATAGCGTCGCGCATAGTATTCTGTTGGTAGAGGTGACCGGAGATTGTACCGGGTTCCTCGTCCCACCATGTGCCCCACTCGTCGACGAGCAGACCTACACGCTTCTTGGGGTCGTGTTTGTCCATTATGTCCATGTGGCGCTTTACCACATCGCCGATTTCCAGACATTTGCCTATTGTCCAATAATAATCATCGTCGGAGAACTTCGTGGCGGCGCCTTTGGAGCCACTCCATCCGGCAACGGTATAGTAATGGAGCGAGATACCGTCCATCTGGTTCTTTGCCTTGCGCATCAGCACATCCGTCCAGTTGTAGTCGTAGTCGCTTGCTCCGGAGGCGATCTTGTAGAGCTTGTTGCCATTGAAATTGCGGCAATAAGTCTGGTAGCGCCGGTATTCGTTGGCATAATGCTCCGGGGTGAAGCTGCCGCCGCATCCCCAGCTTTCATTGCCAACGCCAAGATACTTGAGATGCCAGGGCTTTTCGCGGCCGTTCTGCTTGCGGATTTTGGCCTGTGGCCCGTCTTCAGCGGTGATATATTCCACCCACTTGGCCAGCTCCTCTACAGTGCCGCTGCCGACGTTGCCGCTCAGATACGGTTCACATTCAAGCAGTTCGCAAAGATTGAAAAATTCGTGTGTACCGAAGCTGTTATCCTCTACAGTGCCACCCCAGTTGTTGTTGACCATGCGCGGGCGCTCACTGCGCGGACCGATGCCGTCGGTCCAGTGGTACTCGTCAGCGAAACAGCCGCCGGGCCAGCGGAGCACGGGAACTTTCAGTTCCTTGAGCGCATTGAGCACGTCGGTACGGTAACCGTTGGTGTTGGGAATCTTCGAGTCCTCGCCTACCCAGAGGCCTCCATAGATGCAGGTGCCGAGATGTTCGGCAAACTGGCCGTAAATCTCCTTATTGATTACGGGAGCGTCCTCCTTGGGCTGGAGGTACACGGTGGTTTTTGCACCGAGCGGCGCCACGGCGAGAGCCGTGGCCGCCATCAATGTGATTATCTTATTATTCATTGGTTGCTATTCGATTCTAAATATTATTTCTCTACAAGCACCGCGCCACCGCCGGTGGGAAGCACGAATTCATACATACCGTCGGTCGGAATGGTCTTTTCAGCCACTGAGCCAACCATATACAGGCCTTCCTTCTTGCGCGGCATACGCTCGGTATAGGCATCGACCGTCTTTCCGGCGAGCATCGGGAGATTCAACTTAATCTTTTTGGTCTCAGAATCGGCATTGATTGCGGCCACATACCAGCGGTCGCCGCTCCGGCGGGCGAGCACAACATAGCGGCCCGGATAGCCGTCGATAAGCACGGTCTCATCCCAGGTTGTGGGCACAGCCTTCATGAAATCGATCTCAAATTGCGGAGCCTCGGTGAGACTGGCCGGTGTAAGCGCGAAATTCTGGATTGCACTCTGGAAGAGGATGGCCGTGGCAAGCTGGAAGATGTCGCCGGTGCGTCGCGTGTTGCCCTTCTCGGGATTGCGGTTGAGGCGGTGCTGGAGGAATGTGCCGCCGAACTCCATGGCGCCGAGAGAGTTGCGGATAAACGGATGAAGAGCGGCATTGAAAGCTTCGATGTCGCAGTCGCTCTGGTTGAATACGAGGTTTTCGCTCGCGCGCACAGCCTCCGACGAGATATAGTTAGGATACATGCGCTCCCAGCCGCGGGGCATAGTGCAGCCGTGGAAAATCACGGATATGCCATAGTCGTTGGCATCGGAGAGAATCTGCTCGTAGAGCTTCATTGTCTCCTGCTTGTCGCCGGCGAAGAAATCGACCTTGATACCCTTAACGCCATGATCCTTTAGCCATTTCATCTCCTTCTTGCGGCTTACGGGGTTGTCCATGGCCATGCGGAGGCCCTGGGGAGCATCGTTCCAAGCTCCGTTGGAATTGTACCAAACAAGCGGTTCGACGCCCTTTTCCTTTGCGTAGGCGAAGAGTTCCTCCATCTTCTCGCGGCCAATCTGCTGCGACCAGAGGCCGTCGATGAGGCAGGATTCCCAACCAAGTTCGGCAGCAAGATCGATGAATGTTTTCTGGTCGTCGAACACGATTGAACCGTCCTGCCAGACAATCCACGACCATGTGGAGCGGCGCCCCTTGTACTCCTCAGAGGGTTCGTACTGCTGGTCGACCAGGTCGGTGTAGACAGTGGTCTCCACAATCGGATTGAGAGTCTCACCGACGGTGATGGTACGCCAGGGTGTGGTCATAGGAAGACCGAGCTGCATTCCGGTCGAGCCGAAACCGTTGTTCTCGCGCGGGTCGGCATAGGCAACGGTGAAGAGATTTCCCTCGGCCGGATCGGCAAGGTGTGAGGCGTTGCTGCGGCCGGTCACTCCGGTTTCGCCGATGAGCACCCAGCCGTCGTCGCCACGATGAAAAAGAGCCGGATAAGTGTAGCCGAGACCATATTTTGAGACGCGGTCGAGTGCGGCGTCAGCCTCGTAATACTCCTCATAGCTGGGCTGCGTGCGCATCCAGCCTTTCATAGGGGTATGATAATCTGTAAGGAAAGTTGTCGTTCCCTCCGGGAAGCGGTAGCCCGAGAGCTCCTTTTCTAATACGATACAACGTGTATCCTTATGGATCGGCATCGTGTATCGGTAACCTACATTGTTGTCCGAAACCTCGAATTCAACGGCGAATTTCTTGCCGTCGGCATTTCGGAGCTTCATCTCAAGGGTGTTGGCTTTATAGGCGATGTCTTTCTTCTTACCCTGCCATACGGAGTAGGAATCGCTGCGTGTTCCTTCCTTGGCCTCGCGCAGGGTGAGTCCGCGGGAGAAGTCGCCCTCATTGGCGATAAAACCCAGGGGCGAAGGAACCACCATTGTGGCTTTGGTTCCGTCAGCTTTAATGATACTGATGGAATAGGTCAGCGTTGAATCGGCGGGATTAAGGTTTACGTCGACAATGGTCTTGCCGTCGGGCGATGTCACGGTGACGCCGCTGGCAGCAATGCATACCGAGGCAGCCAGCACAAAAAGGCTCTGTAATCTCATGGTTGTCTATATGGATGGTGTTAAAGATAGGTTGCGAAGAGAATATTTAAAGATATGCCACGCAGCTTACATAGCAAAAGCGTTGAATCCGCCGTCGACTATGGCGACCGTTCCGGTCACGAAGCGCGAGGCGTCGCTCATAAGATAATGGATTGTGCCGCAAAGCTCCTCGGGGGCGCCCATACGACCGAAAGGCGTCTGACGAATCACGTCGTTGCCGCGGGCGGTATAGCTGCCGTCGGGATTGGTGAGAAGAGTCCGGTTCTGCTCGGTAAGGAAGAATCCGGGCGCGATGGCGTTCACGCGTATACCTTCGCCGAACTTGCGGGCGCACTCCGTAGCCATAAAGGCCGTGAAATTGGATATTCCGGCTTTGGCAGCGGCATATCCGCATACGCGTGTAAGCGGACGGAACGCCGCCATCGACGAGAAGTTGATGATGGCGCCCTTACCCTGCTCTACCATAGGCTTGAGGAATACCTGCGTGGGAAGAACCGTGCCGGTGAGGTTAAGCTGAAGCACGCGCTGGAACTGCTCGGGGTCGAGCGAGAAGAAATTGTCGTCGGGCCCGATGGTTGCGCCGGGCATATTGCCCCCTGCGGCATTAAGAAGGGTATCGACGCGTCCGTAGCACTTGAGTATCGTTTCGAGATTCCCTTCGAGAACCGAGCGGTTCATCACGTCGGTTGCAAAAAACTCGATGCTGCCCTCGGGGTTAAGAGCGTTCACATGGTCGACAATCTCGCGTCCTTTGGCCTCGTTACGGCCCATAATCACAACATGGGCGCCATTCAATGCGAGATATTCGGCGATTGCGCGACCGAGAACGCCGGTGCCTCCGGTTATCACCGTAACATTACCCCGGATATCAAATAGATTCATGGTTTTCAGATTTATATGTTGGCAAATTAAAGGTCAGACAAAATGATGGGGAAGCTGTATGCTCACATTGCTTCGGTGGCTACGGTTGCCATGATGCCCGAAACCATTCCGAGCGCGAGCATACGGCCATGGAAGGAGTAACCGGCATTGTAGCCCATGCGCTCGTCGCCGAGCATGAGCGGCGCATGGTCCACACGCATCGGCACGCCAGGACGCTCCTTTTCGAAAATGCGGACGACCTCCACAAGCCTCGGATCCAGATGCGAGCTTTCCTTGAAATCGCCGTTTGGCTGCACACGGCAGATGCGTGCGTGGACAAAATGCGTGCGCGAGGCATATTTGCGGGCAAGCGCCACGACATCATTGTGTGCACCGGCGCTCAACGAGCCTGCGCAGAAAGTAAGGCCGTTGTGGGGATTGGGCACTGCGTCGAGAAATGCGCGGATGTCGGCGTCGCACGTTACGATGCGCGGCAGACCGAGGATCGGCATGGGTGGATCGTCGGGGTGCACACACATATCGATGCCGTATTCGTCGCATACGGGCATGATGGCGCTGAGAAAGTAAGCCATATTGGCGCGCAGCTGCTCCGGTGTAATGCCTTTGTAGAGGTCGAGCAGCGCGCGGAATTTCTCCACGGGCTTAAGATCGTTTTCGGTGATGTTGCCGTTGACGAATCCCTGGGTCTTGACTATAATGTTTTCCACCAGACGATGCTCTCCCTCGGGTGTCATCGTGGATTTCATCTGCTCCACCCGTTCAAGCACCTCCGGCGAATAGTCGGCCTCGGCACCCTCACGGGCGAGGATATGGATGTCGAAGTAGGCAAATTCGGCGCGGTTGAAGTATAGGTTGCTCGTTCCGTCGGGGTTGGGATATGTGAGGTCGGTGCGGGCCCAGTCGAGCACCGGCATGAAGTTGTAGCAGATGGTCTTCACACCGGCTTTCCCGAGGTTGGCGAGTGAAATCTTATAATTTTCGATGAGGGCATCGCGGTCGGGACCGGCGTATTTTATGCTCTCGCTTACAGGCAGGCTCTCTACAACGCTCCAGCGCAGGTTGCGGTCCTCGATGAATTTCTTCATTTTCAGCACTTCGTCGAGAGTCCATACCTCGCCGTTGGGTATGTGATGAAGTGCCGTTACTATTCCTTCGACGCCAATCTGGCGCAACATTTCAAGGGTGATGGGGTCGTTGGGACCGAACCATCTCCAGGTTTTCTCCATGGCAGGCAGTTTGAGGTTGAGTACAAATCTTCGGTACATCCCGGCGATGTGCCGACGCACAAAGTTAGTAAAATTTGACAAACAAAAATCAAAAAGCCACCAATATAGACTTAAAAAGTGTAAATTTTACACTTTCCATAAATCAAGCCATCGGAATCCATGGAATCAGAGACCGATTATCGCCGGTTCCCATTCGTTGCCATAGCGGTCGTAAGGTGCGACGGCAAACCAGTGGTTCTTGATTTTGTCGGGAGCGAGGTCGAATGAGTGGCCATAGACGATACCCTGGATATAGCGGGTGGCGAAATTGGCTCCGTCGGGCGAAACGGCATCAATCATCCCCTCTTCCGAGGGGATGGCATAGACCACATAGCGCATATCGGGCTGAGGATACCAGCTCAGACGGTTTCCTTTTCGTACAAGCTGCTGCACTGCCCCAGGATTCGTTGCTTCCTTCCATGGAGTGACCGGCAGGAGGGCCGGATGCTCGAACACCTCCGAACGCAGCGCCTCCCCAAGTCCATATGCCTGTTTGCCGCTCAGATGGGCTGAAGAATAGAAAATCTCACCCGGGCCGATTCCGGAAGAGGCATGTCGGTTGACCTCCACCTCGCGGCATTGCTCCCCCCACGCTTCAGCACCGGCAGGAAGAGCAAGCACCTTCTGACTCGGATAACAATGGCGTCCGAAGTAGATAGCCACGTCGGCCCACCAGCGCGCTATGGGCTCATAAGGATTAGTGGCATGGTCGCAGGCCCAGTAAATCTGCGGCGACACATAGTCGACACTGCCGTCGGCAAGCCACCGAACCGGGTCGCAGAAAATGCGGTCGTACATCCAGTCTTTGCCCACTTCCGGCGTCCGCAGGCCGTAAGGCTGGGTAGCGGCACCGTTGCCACCGCCCACGCCGGCCGGAGCTACGCCGAAGCGTACCCACGGACGCTCTTTCCTTACCATCTCCGAAACTTCGGCAATCGTGCGCGCCACATTATCGCGACGCCAGTCTGCCTGACTCATAGAGGGTTCTCCCCCACCCTCGGGCGTGGTCTGCTCTATCCATTCGGCATAATCGTATCCGTCGCCGAGCGGCAAACGGTCGGGATAGAAATAGTCGTCGAAAACAAGCCCGTCGACATCGTAATCCGTGATGATTTCCCGACATACATCCACAATATGGCGCCGCGCCTCGGGATTGCCCGGATCAAGAATCGAAGTCCATTTCGTCTTAGTGGTATAGGCGTTCGTACGCTTGCCTTTCTTCCCTTTGCCACGCGCAGCCGTCTTTATTTTTTCTGTCTGTCCATAGGCGATTACCCATCCCTTACCTACGGGATCGAATACCGCCCGACCGGAAGCCGCCCTGACGGCGACCGGAGCTGCGCCATTAGCCAGCCGGAAAGGATTCACCCAGGCATGCAGCTCCATTCCGCGAGCATGCGCCTCGGCCACGGCAAACTCCAGCGGATTCCATCCTTTGGCGGGTGCCGCACCGCGTGATCCCGTAAGCCACTGGCTCCATGGTTCGAACTTCGAGGGATATAGCGCGTCGGACATCGACCGCACCTGAAACATCACGGCGTTGATACCCGAGGCCTGAAGCACATCGAGGATTTCGCGGAGCTCACGTCGCTGCTCCTCGGCCACTGCGGCGGTCACACCTTGCTTCGAGGGCCAGTCAATGCCATAGACTGTTGCAAGCCATGCGCCGCGCATCTCATGCTTGGGAGCTTCGGAGCCCTGGGATGGGTTAAATGAAAAGTCGGCACCGTTGCCATGGAAAACCACGGCAACGGTTGCCAGAACGTTTATCAGTAATCTGAGTGAAAGTCTCAATGTAATCTGTAGGGTTGTTATCTGTATAATTAACGGTTACACTGCTGAATCAATGAAGGAACGATGGAACTGCACAGCTTATTGTGGAGCCACCTCCACAACAGCCCCTCCGGAATGAGCCGCTATGGCCGGCCGATACTGACTCTGAGCCTGCGCCACACCCGAGGCAAACGTGCCTTCCTGGGTAGCGAACAATTCATAGGCAAGCACGTAGATACCACGGGGCAGCCGGGAGATAAAAAGATTTATGGCGGCATCACGGTTCTCGCGGTAGAAACAGAGGTTTTCGCTCCACACGGGTGTCGGCAACTGCTCTACCGGCTCGAAGGTTGCCGCACACGCATCGGAAATCACCACATAGTCCATGTCGGCATCGGCGCGGACTGTGAGCGAAACTCTCACGCGGTCTCCCCTGTTGAAGCGGTCGGAAGCAATCCAGCGTCCGTCGCGCATCACGGCCAATTGCTTGGTTATACTGAGGTCGGTGCAGCCGACGGCCATGATGGAATCCATGGGGAGACGACGCATCGATACCACAGCACCTACCGAAGGATAATTGGCCTGACGGTCGATTGTCAGTTCGGTTTCTCGGGTCAAAAGCGATGTTATAGGTTCAACAAACGACCCGGTGTAGGATTCGGAATTTTCCGGTTCGACGAGCGTGTCGCCGATATGGATGGCTGTCTGGCGAGGAGCAACAGTCCATTCCGAGCCCGACGCAAGAATTGAAGCGATTACCTGCGAAGTAATTATATTGTTGCCCCAGTCGGTGTTCATCTTTTCAAGCACGAGCCACTGGCGGATTGCGTCGACATCGGCGCATCCGGGCTCGACGGTGGCGAATGCATCAAGAAGAATACCGGTGCAACCCACCTTGTCGAGCGAGAGGAACCACTCGTTTTCAAGCTGCTGCCACCACATTCCACGCTCAGGGGTGCGGGTGGCATACTGGCGGAGGGATTCAAGGATTCTACGGGCCGAGGCATGATACCCGTTGGCGTTGAGAATCAAAGCGTCGGCACCCTTAAGCACTACCGAATGGTCGGACCATCCCGAGAGAATGCGGTTCACCTGCACGCGGATTACCTTTGCGGCTGCCGACGACGGTTTTACATCCGTCCACAGCGACCGAAGATAGGCGTATTCCGTAAAATCCTGTCTGGGGCTCTCGGCGTAGGCTTTTACAGCCTGTCGGTCAGTCCACCGGATTGCCGATTCCGCCATCTGGCGCAGTTTATCGTCGGCCGGAAGCATCTGCAGCCGGTTAAGCGACCCGAGCATATCGAGAATCATGTTTGTGGCCCACCGGGAGACCTCCGGATAGCGGGGTGTCCAGCACCATGCGCCCTCGGAAGTGAAGCAGCGGCCAAGGCGGTCGATAGCGTCGGCGATAACGGCCGAAGTATTCTTATTGTCGAGGAGTAGTACAAGGCGCTGCATTCGTTGCGTCTGCGAGAGCGCCTGACCTACCCAGGGAGTATTGTTGAGAAGGATGGCTTTCAACTGATCATTTTTCTCAAGCTGGCTTACAAGTGCGGAATCGTTTGGATTGGTGCTCCAGCGGCGGAGTGCGCGGGCAATCTCCGGATAACGCTTCATCAGCCCGTCGGCCACAGCGGCCGAAAAGAGCGATGCGGCAGCCTCGACTGAAGAGTCTATATCGTTGGTGCGCAGTCCGGGGAGGGCGCTTACCACCGTCCAGACCGGATTCTCGGTAAAATCGAGATAGGCACGCCCTTGGGGTCCTACACCGGCAATCGTCATAGAGAAATGCTCCTGGCCGGGAGCGAGATAGAACATCTGCGACTCCACTACATCCTGATCGGAGGGAAGCACGGGCACGAGCGTCTGCTCGCCGTCGGAATAGAGTCCGGAAACAGAGCGCACGCGGCATACAAGACCATTGACTCCGACGGGCACCTCAAAGGGCAATGCGACTACGCCGCGTGAGCCGGCCTCAATCACCTTGGATACAGCGGTTTCAGTCAGAACCGTATTGTCGGCCGCATTGAGAATCTGAATCTCGGAGTCGGCTGTGAGAGTGGAGTCGGAGGCGTTCATCACCGACGCACGGAGCACAACGCGGTCGCCCGTGCGGAGGAAGCGCGGAGCGTTGAGCGACACCATCAGCGGACGCGATGTCACTACTTCTGCGTCGGCTGTGGCCGAGAGCAGCGAGGCGTTGTAGGCCAAAGCGCGGATTATCCAGGTGGTGTTGGCGTCAGGAACGGTATATTCCACCTTCAGAGAACCGTCGGCGTCGGTAGCGAGCATCGGACGGAAGAATGCAAGCGGTATCTCCGAAGGGCGGTAGCTTACTTCGGGCGTCTTTTCCTCCGTCGTAGTGCCGGAACCGACTTCCGCAGCGGCTCCGGCATCGGCCGAAGCATATAGTTTTGCCTCCTGCAAGGATGCCACCTCCACTTCGTCGGCCGATTCCTCAACCGCCGCCATCAAAGGTGCCTTTGCATCCATGGTCACAGCCTCTCTTGCTCCGCGAATCATGAGGTTGTTAAACCGACGGCTCATAAATGAACGGCCATACAGATTGAAAGAAGGCGACTGCATTTCGGCAGCCTCCAGATATGTATAAGCCTGAGTTGCACCGGAGGTCTCGCGTCCGAACGAAAGCCCGTCGACGTTCATTCCACGGAAATAGGCCGATGGTGCAGTGAAACCCAATGCGTTGGGGGCAAGCACATCAATTGCACGGTTAGACATATCGAGAATCACCGCACTGCGCGGGTCGGCTCCGTCGACGCCCTTCACACGCAGTGTGATCGTCTCATTGCCAAGAGGGAGCACTTTATTGCGGAAGGTCTCGAACGCAATCTGCAGTTTCTCTTTTGATTTATAGGGATATAGCGTAAGCGATACGGAAGCTGACTCGCCGTTCCTGACCGAACGGAGATATACACGATAGGTTTTCTCGGAATCGGGCATGCGGAAGCTGAATGTCTGCTGACCTGCCACATTCCGGAGCCAACGTTGCTCTATAAGTTTACCGTCGGAATCGCTTATGGCAGCCAGAACGCTGGCATTACCGCCACCTACAGCAACGTCTAAGTAGACATTTCCATCGGCATCAGCGGTA
>UREH01000076.1 GCA_900546835.1 uncultured Porphyromonadaceae bacterium | reverse complement strand
GGGCGGCTGCCATCGACCTGCGGCCGCGCAGCGTGGCCGTGCAGTCGGGAGGCGGGATGGGCGCCGTATCGGCCGGAGCGGGGTGGATCTACGGCGCCAAGGATCGCTTCGAGACGGAGCTGTTTGTGGGCTACGTACCGCGCTATGATTCCTCGACAGCCAAAGTTTCGCTCGCTCTGAAGGAGAATTTCGTGCCATGGAACGTGCATCTGAAAGGAAGCATCTACCTGCGTCCGCTCACCACGAGTTTCTATCTGACGACCGTAGTCAGCAAAAAATTCTGGGTAAAGCAACCCGACCGATACGAGAAGGGGTATTATGTGCTGCCGACCAAAGTAAGGCTCAATCTATCGCTGGGGCAGCGTCTGGAATGGCATCTGCCCGGAGCGACGGAAACAGTGTGCCGACGGAAACCGAGAGCTCTGTCGGTATACTATGAACTGGGTACATGCGACATCTATTTCCTCAGCGCCATCTCCAACAGCTATCTGCGGCCGTCGGACTGGCTCCAGCTCACACTGGGCGCCCGCCTGACGCTCTGACACTACGCCGGGGCGGCGATGCCAATAGTTAAAAGTGAGTATTTCCGGAGCGGGATAAGAGCACCTGCAATAGTTGAAATTACCAAATTTTAGCGATTGCGGGCGGAAAATTATGGCCATAACTTTGCAGCGGAATTTCAACACAACCACTGCAACGGAAAAAACATGACCAGATCCATCACATTGACGGCCACTGTCGCCGCAATGATGCTTGCATCGCCTATCGCACTGGCACACAGCGAGGAAGCCACCTCCTCCGAACAAAAAACATCCGACCGGCCCACGTGGCTCAGCCGCATCCACGTAGGCGGCTACGGCGAAGTAGCCTTCAGCCGCAACTTCTACAGCGACAGCTATCTGCGCTACGTCACACCCGATACATACCGCGACGCCCGCAGCCACGGGAGGTTCGACATTCCCCACGCGGTGATTTTTCTTGGTTACGACTTCGGCAAAGGGTGGTCGTTCAGTTCGGAAATAGAATTCGAGCACGGAGGCACCGAAAGCGCCGTGGAATTCGAGAACGAGGAAGGAGGCGAATACGAGACGGAGGTAGAGCGTGGGGGCGAAGTTGCCCTCGAGCAGTTCTGGCTGCAGAAATCCTTCATACCGCAACTCAATGTAAGGGCGGGCATGATGGTAGTGCCTGTAGGGGCCACCAACTCCCACCATATGCCCACCGAGTTTTTTGGCGTATACCGCCCGGAAGGTGAAAACACCATTATGCCCTGCACTTGGCACGAAATCGGCGTCTCCATATGGGGCCGCGCCGGCGACTGGCGCTACGAGGCCATGTTCATGCCCGGCCTCGACAGCGAGCGCTTCGGCTCGCAGGGATGGATTCACGACGGATCGGCCTCACCCTACGAATTTAAAATCGCCAACTCCTATGCCGGGGCGATAAGAATCGACAACTATTCGGCAAAAGGCCTCCGCCTCTCGCTTTCGGGCTACGTAGGCAACTCTTTCCGCAACACGATGGCGCCGACAGCGAGCGAGAAAAACGATGGCGTGAAGGGTACCGTCGCCATCGGATCGTTCGATTTCCGTTATGAAGGCCATGGCGTGCTCGCTCGCGGCAACTTCGACTACGGCCACCTCTCGGACGCCCGCCATATCACGGCCTTCAACATGGGGATGTCGTCGAAATCGCCTTCCAAAAAGCAGAAAGTGGCCTCCGACGCCATTGCCGCCGGCATCGAGGCCGGATACGACTTTTTCAGCCTTTCGCCGCGCCTTCGCGAGTCGAAACAGAAGTTCTATCTCTTCGCCCGCTACGACTACTACGACTCGATGCTGCGCATGGACGGCGGAGACCTGGAATACGAATGGTGCGGACGCCAGCGCGTGGCCGCCGGCATCAACTACTACCCGATTCCGCAGATCGTGGTTAAAGGCGAATACTCCATCGGCCTGCTCGACAGCAAATATAACCGGGAACCCGCCATCTCGCTGGGCATAGCTTACGCCGGATGGTTTCTCTGAGCCATCATCCTTATTGAACAAACAATCAAAACATGCATACATCTATGACAGCAAAAACTACATTCCGCACATTAGCCCTGCTGCTTGGTGCCCTGACATTCAGTGCCTGCTCCGACAGCGAGGATACACCTGAAAACGGCTCCGAAAAGGAAACGATGCTCCGGCAGGCCGCCGAGGCCTACGTAGCCCATACCGTCAAGCCAACCTACAAAGGGATGGCCGACGCCGCCATAACTCTCTACGACAACTGCGTGACAATAAGCGACCACCACTCCGCAGGCCAACTTTCGGAATCCGACATACGCCAGGCCGCAGACGCCTGGAAAGAGTCGCGCCGCTACTGGGAGCTTTCCGAAGCGTTTCTCTTCGGACCGGCCGCCGACCACAACATCGACCCCCACATCGACTCATGGCCGCTCGACAAGGATGCTATGGACCGCATGCTGACGGAAATCCGAAACGGCGCCGACTATACAATCGACAACAATTTCGCCTACGGACTCCTCGGTTTCCACTCCATAGAATACATGCTCTTCGAGCTTACGCCCGACAAGCAGTCGTCGCGGCTCCACTCGCTCAACTATACCCCCGAGGAGATAAAATACATGCTCATGGTGGCCGAAGACCTGCGTAACCAGTGCGTATGCCTCGAAGCCTGCTGGGCAGGCACATCCAACGTCAGCGACCGCAAGCAGAAGATACTCGACGAGGCCGACCTCGACAAGGGGAAGAACCACGGCGCGATGATGATCAACGCCGGCCAGGCAGGCTCCATCTACAAAACCTACCAGGAAGTGGCCGAGGAGATCATCCAGGGTTGTATCGACATCGCCGACGAGGTAGCCAACACAAAAATCGGCCGCCCGCATATCGGCACGTCGCTCGCCGACCGCAACTATATCGAGTCGCCCTACAGCCTTAACTCCATCGAGGATTTCCAGGACAATATCCGCTCGATACGCAACTCCTACTGCGGTGCCCGCCAGGGCGACGCCTCGATTTCGGCCTACATCGCTTCGGTCAACCAGCCGCTCGACGCCGAAGTGCGCGACGCCATCGACCGCGCCATTGCGGCCATAGGCACCATCCCCGAGCCTTTCGAATCGACGGCACGCGGCACCGAGGCAGCCGCTGCGATAACGGCCACCAACGCTCTGGCCACCTCGCTCGAGAAAGTGATGACGGAACTCGCCCGCCAGTAATCAACCCTCTGATTTCATCATCACAATGAAAACGCGAATCATCGCCGCCCTTATTCCGGCACTTCCGCTGCTTGCAGGCTGCACCGACACAGAGGAAGAACTCATCAACGAGACTCCCTCCGCCTCGGAGAAGCCGGAATGGTATTATGCTGGCGGAAAACTCGGAACCTCGTTTCTCGCCACCTCCAATGCCCTCGAACAGCCCGCGCCGGCCGTAGAGGAAGCCGGACTCTACCAGAGTTTCAAAAACGGCGAGGCAATTTTCGAGAAACCGTTCATGACCAACGCCTCGGGAGTGCGCTCCGGCCTCGGGCCGGTGTATATCCGCACCTCCTGCATCCACTGCCACCCCGGCTACGGCCACGGCAAACGCGTGGAAGCCGGCACTTTCCGCACCGACGAGATAGGCAACGGATGTCTGCTCGTAGTCTACAATCCACAGACCGACGGCTATGTGAGCTGGCTCGCCGGCATGCCCCAGAGCCATGCCGTAGCGCCATTCTCGGCACCGGTCGACGAGAGCCGCATCCGCGTCAGCTGGATCGACGCCACCGACGAGTGGGGCAACCGCTTTCCCGACGGAGAGACCTACGCACTGCAGTATCCGGAAGTGACAATGCCCGAAGACGCCATCTATGTGGTGCGCCAGGGCTACACCCTTCCCGAGCCCTATGAAGTGAAACTCGAAAGCACAATTGGCATCTACGGCACCGGCCTCCTCGATGCCATCGACGACTCCGACCTGCTTGCACAATACCGCCTTGAGGAATCCGACGGGCTGCTTCCAAACGGCCTCAATCCGGCATTCTATGCCGACGGGCAGTGGAAGAGCCAGTATGCCAACTCCCTGCAGGGCGACGGGACTCCCTATCCCCGGCGTTTCACCTACGCCTTATCGCGTGGGCCGCTCCAGGACGCCGCCGGAGCCAACGCCATCTGGAACATCACCAACGTGACCCGCTCCGACCGCCGCTACCATTATCTCGACGCTGCCGGGACGTGGGCCTCTTATTCGGCACGCGACCCCAAGGTTCAGGCCGGATTCGACAAATATCTTGCAGCCATCGATCCGGAGCATAAACATCCCGAATGGTGGAACGGAACGATGGAAACCCGAATCCTCAATTATCTCAACTCTAAAAATCTGGATGTCGAGATGTCCGACGATGAGTATACCGACCTCATGGTATGGCACCGTGGACTGGCCGTTCCGGCCGTACGCGATATCGACAACCCCGAGGTGGCACGCGGGAAAAAGATTTTCGAGGAAATAGGATGCGCTTACTGCCACCGCCCCTCGTGGCAGACCGGTGCCGACCATGTGCGCGATCCGGCCCGCTTCTTCACCGGCGACGAACTCCCGCGCTATCCCTATCAGACGATTTGGCCCTATACCGACATGGTGCAGCACAAACTCCACATGGCCAACGATATCCGCACCGGGTGGTGCCGCACCACTCCGCTCTGGGGCCGCGGACTGCATCAGAAGGTAACCGGCGCCTCGACGGCCGACCGCCTGCACGACTGCCGCGCACGCACCACCATGGAGGCCATAATGTGGCACGGGTATTCGCCGCAAAGCGACGCCCGCTACAGCATCGGGCGCTTCCGCCAACTCAAGAAAGCCGACCGCGACGCCATAGTCACTTTCCTGGATGCAATCTGATTGCCCCCGCGGCATCCCTACACAATAATATATAATACACAACAATATATTATAATATACAACAACATCTCAAGCGGACTTTCCGTAGATGAACTCCACCACCCGACTTTTCCGCAATCTCGCTTTCGGACTCACAGCCCTCATTACCGCATCATTGATTGTCGCTACCGCGGTCGAGGGCGTGGCCGGAAGCGGGAAAGCGCATTCCAGCGTCTACGATGCCGCCTGGATGACTGCACTATGGACATTCGCCGCGGTAGCCGCGCTCGTGTACCTGTGGCTTCGGCGCCACACGCTGAAATTTGCCACCGCGATGTTCCACATCGCGCTTCTTATAATTCTCGCCGGAGCCGCCATCACCCGTCTCAATTCACTAAGCGGCAAAATCACACTTACGGCGGGGGAAGCGCCGCTACAATCGGTTGCCGACGAGTCGGGTAAAGAGAGGCGGCTACCCTTCAGCGTTTCGCTCGTAGATTTCCATTCCGAATTCTATCCCGGCACCTCCTCGCCGAGCGATTTCGTGGCCCAGGTGGCTGTGGGAACAACGGGGGAGCGGCCCGATACCTGCCGCATCTCGATGAACCGCGTTCTGTCGCGCGACGGCTACCGGTTTTTCCTGACCTCCATGAGAAGCGACGGCGTAAGTCTGACCGTCACCTACGATTCTCTGGGAACCACCGTAAGCTATACCGGATATTTTCTGCTTTTCGCGGCAATGACGGCCTTCTTTTTCACCCGCCGCTCGCGCTGGCGCATGGCCGTAAGGCAACTGACGACTGCATGCGCCCTGGTTGCGGCAGCCTTCCCGACATTTGCCGCGGGAACCGCCGCCGCGCCGCCTACCATACCCAGGCCTCTCGCCGACAGAATGGGGCGGGTATGCGTATATTGGGGCGACCGTATCGTACCGTTCCAGACCATGGCCCGCGATTTCTGCACCAAAGTCTACGGATCATCCTCCTACCCCGGGCTGACGGCCGAACAGACCGTATGCGGCTGGATCTTCTACTATGACGCCTGGAAACGCGAGCCCTTTATAAAGGTTGACGGCAAAAAGGCGCGGGAACTGCTCGGAGCGCACGGCAACACACATGTGGCACTTCGTAATTTCTATAGCCCCCGGGGATACCGGCTTGCAGACGCATTGGAGGCTGATATCGCCGATCGGCCACTGCATGACACGGATACACGCGTGGCCATGGTGGCGATGGTATGTACCGGTTCGGCACTGAAGCTGTTTCCCATCTGCCCGGAAAAGGCCGGCGAAGCCACCGTATGGCTATCTCCGGCCGACCCGATTCCCGCATCATCGTCGACCGACAATTACATTTTCATGACCACATGGCTCGACCGCATGGCTCGTGCCGTGGCCGACCGCCGCTGGCGCGATGCGGCCGACGAGGTGACACTTTTGCGCGAATTTCAGCATTCCGTCGCTCCGGAAGCGTCGCTCCCATCCGAGGACGCCATCCGTGCCGAGCTGTTCTACAACCGCTTCGGCTCCCCTCTGTGGCCGGCCATCATGGCCCTGACGCTGGCGGGAGCCACATGCCTCGGTATCCACCGGAAGCTCCGAGTGGCGGTAATCGGGGCCGGATGGCTACTTTTCACATGGCTTACGGACCTTTTGGCCCTCCGATGGATTATCGGACGACATATCCCCGTGGCCAACGGCTTCGAGACAATGCTATTCATGGCGTGGCTCGCAACCGCCATCAGCGCCGTAGCAATTTGGTGGAGACGACAGAAAAACATCGCGGCGGCCTCTATGGCCACTGCTGCCGTCTCGCTCTTTGTGGCTACAATGGGAAGCGGAGCATCAACCGTTTCCCCACTGATGCCAGTTCTCGCCTCTCCGCTTCTCTCAGTCCATGTGCTGCTCGTAATGGGCGCCTACACCCTCTTCACCATCATAGCCATCCTGGCCGCAACGGCCCTTCTCCGTCGGAATTCCGACCGGGTGCGTGCAGCTCTCCGATGCGTTGCTCTACTCTACCCTGCCGTCATGCTTCTTGCCGCCGGCATCTTCGTCGGCGCCATCTGGGCCAACCAATCGTGGGGACGCTACTGGGGATGGGATCCTAAAGAAACCTGGGCCCTCATCACTCTCCTGATCTACGCCCTCCCGCTCCACTCTGTCGGCCGGCTTTCGGCGTTCCGACGTCCCCGCAACCTGCTGATGTATCTCTCCATCGCCTTCATATCCGTCATCATTACGTATTTCGGCGTGAACTATCTCCTCCCCGGCCTCCACTCCTACGCCTGAACCCTACCCTCCCAAGCCTCGCATTCCATAGGCGGGGAGGGAAGATTATTTTGGGCAGCCGGAGGTTTTTTGCTAACTTAGTGCCGAAGAAATCTCTCCGCAATCCGACCCACATTCTCCGAGATGACTCACAGCGATTTACACCCGAACAAGCCGGAAGCCCCCAGGCCATTGTTCTCGATTATCACCGTGACATACAACGCCGAGCAGACCATCGCTCCGACAATCGACAGCGTGGCGGCGCAGACGTGCGATCTGTATGAACACCTGATTATCGACGGCAATTCCTCCGATTCGACCATTGATATAATCCGTCGGCGGATGCATCCGCGCCTTTCGTTCCGGTCGGCTCCCGACAGAGGCATATACGACGCCATGAACAAGGGTCTGGCCAACGCCACAGGCGACTATGTGCTGTTTCTCAACGCGGGAGATACGCTCCACTCGCCGGATACGCTCCAGCACGTGGCCGACACAATAATGGAAAACGACTATCCGGGCATAGTCTACGGTCAGACAGACATCGTGGACTCGCAGCGCCGCCGGCTTGGCGCCCGACACCTGACAGCACCCGACACGCTTACCCTCCGGAGCTTCGCCGACGGGATGGTGGTCTGCCACCAGGCGTTTGTGGTTCTCCGCAGAATAGCGGAACCTTACGACCTGCGCTGGCGTTTCTCCGCCGACTACGAATGGTGCATACGCGTGCTCCAGCATTCGCGCCGCAACGTGCTGCTGCCGGAAGTCATTGCCGATTACCTCAATGAAGGAACCACCACGCGCAACTGGCGACGCTCCCTGGCCGAGCGCTTCCGCATAATGTGTTATTATTATGGCTTCTGGCCCACAGCCCTGCGCCATATAAAATTCCTCGGCCGCTATCTGCGCCGCAAAACCTCCGACAAATGAATCCAGCATCAGCAATCAGCTGCACCGTGGCCCTGAATACCACTTTTGTGGTGCCCACGGCCGTCAAACCTGAATTTCTTGAATGGGTAGACCGCGTATGCATCCCATCGGCTATGGATTCAGGTTGCTTCGGAGGATATCAGGTAATGCTCATCAAGACTACCGTAGAGCCCGGATGCGAGAACATCGCCGTGCAGCTGCTTGCCCGCACGCAGGCCCATGCCGAGCGCTACCTCGAGGATATGGGGCGCGTATTTGCCGACGACCTGGCAGCCCGCTGGGGCGGCCGCGTGCTGTTCTTCACCACCTGCATGGACATTCTGAAATCTTTTATCGCCCTGAGCCTCGATGAATAAGCCCGCATCGCCCGACCGCATTATCATAGGGATAGACCCCGGCACCAACGTGATGGGCTACGGCATCCTCGCCGTGGAATCGCGCAAGCCCCGGGTTGTGGCCATGGGAGTGCTGAAACTCAACAAAATGGAGACGCACTATATGCGGCTGCACCGCATCCACGAGCGGGTACTTTCGCTCATCGGCCAGTATCTGCCCGACGAACTGGCCATCGAGGCGCCGTTTTACGGAAAAAACGTCCAGTCGATGCTCAAACTGGGACGAGCCCAAGGCGTGGCCATGGCTGCGGCCTTGAGCCGCGACATTCCCATTACCGAATACGAGCCGCGCAAAATAAAAATGGCAATAACAGGCAACGGCGCCGCCTCGAAAGAGCAGGTGCAGGAAATGCTGGTGCGTATCCTCGCAATCCCCCGCGAGAACCTTCTGCCCGAACTCGACGCCACCGATGCCCTGGCCGTGGCTCTATGCCATTTCTACGAATCACAACGCCCGCAGGCAGCCGCCGGCCCGCGCAGCTGGAAGGAATTCGTAAACCGCAACCCGGAGCGCGTCAGCAGGTAGAGGGCGTGTCAAATTATTGAATTTCGACACAGCCTCGTGGCGCTTCCCCCGGTGGCGATTTTAAGACAGCGGGGGTGAAAATTGCGTAAATGCTTTGTCGGCAAAGGGAAAATGCTTATCTTTGTGCGCTAAAAGCGTCCCTGAGGCTTTTTTTGAAACGGCCTTACTGTATGCGGACCAACGTCCGGCCTCACGCAGGAGTCCGTACCCACCATTCCGGAAAAGTAAAAAAATAAATAAACCACTTGCATTAAATGTCAACACTTGAACAAATCCGTCAGCGCCCCGTCCTGATCATCTCGATTCTGGGTGTGGCTCTGCTTCTCTTCATCCTCACGGCAGTTGACCGCCCGGGTGAACTCTTCACCGACAGCCACACGGTGGCAAAAGTAGACGGTGAGAAAATCGACTACCTTGAATTTCAGAAACGCGTAGAGCAGCAGCAGGAGCAGATGCAGCAGCGCGGCTATACCAACGTCGATGTAGCCCAGGTGCAGGAGTACGTGCTCCAGCAGATGGTGAATGAATCGCTTCTCAAAAAGGAATTCGAACGTCTCGGCCTCACCGTGACCGACACCGAGCTCTCGCAGGCAATGCTGGGTGCCACCCCGTCGCCCTACGTGCAGCAGATGGTGCAGAGCATGGGCATCCCCTCCGCTCAGCTCCTCTACGAGGCTGCTTTCAATCCCACCAAGAGCGGTGTTACCCCCGAGCAGGCTCCCCAGTTCCAGTCGGCCTGGGCCGAACTCGAGAAGAATACCGAGGAAATGATGCTCCAGCAGAAATTCATGGCACTCTTCGCCGGCACCCTTACAGCCAACAAGCTCGACGCCAAGGCTCTCTACGAAGACAACGCCACCACCTCGACCATCGTATACGCCAAGAAGGACCTCTCCACCCTCAAGGATGCTGACTTCACACCCACCGACGCTGAAATCAACGACCTCTACAATCAGGAGAAGAACCGCTACCGCATCAACGAAAAGCAGGTTGTGATCAACTACATCGCCGTTGATGTGGTTCCCTCGACCGACGACCTCGCCGCAGCCCAGCGCGAAGTGGAAGACGCAATCGTTGGTCTCCGCATGAACGAAGGCACCGACGCCGTGGCCTCCAATGGCAAATTCTACGTGAACCGCGTTTCGACAACCGAAGCATCTCTCGCTCCGGCCCTGAAGAAGGCCGTCCCCTCTATGGCAAAGGATTCGGTGGCAATGATTTCGTTCATCGACAACCAGTATACCATCGCCAAGCTTCTTGATGTCACCACTTCGATCGACTCCGTGCTTGTAGACGTGGCATTCATCAACGAGACCGCCGACGCCGACTCGGTAATCGCCCGTCTCAACACAGGCGCAAGCAAAATCGACATGGGCGACGCCATCGCCCAAAGCCAGGATTCGATGTGGGTATCCCTTCTCGACCCGGGTATCGCCCAGTTCAAGGACCAGATTGCTACAGCCGAAACCGGCAGCTACTTCAAGCCCGAGGGCGGTCAGAACGGCATGACCATGCGCGTTCGCTCGCGTAAGGCACCCGTGGCCGTCTACGATGTGGCCGAGATAACCTACGATGTCGTACCCTCCAACGCCACCATCCAGAAGCTCAACGGCGACCTCCGCAAATATCTCGACGACAACACCACCGCCGCCAAATTCACAAGCGAGGCCACCAAGGCCGGCTACTCGGCTCTGAGCGCTATTGTAACTCCCTCTACGCTGAGCATCAACTGTCTCTTATACACATCTGACGCTGCCGACGATATGCAG
>UREH01000075.1 GCA_900546835.1 uncultured Porphyromonadaceae bacterium | reverse complement strand
AGCGTCAGGGACGCCGCGGGCGCGACGGCCGCCGCCCCGACCGTCAGTCCAACAAGCCGCAGGGAAGCAATCTCCAGGGCGACAACCAGCAGCCCGGTAACCCTCAGAAATGAAATCGTTCGTCAGCACCATAATCATATCGGTCGCCGCGGCCTGTCTTGCAGGCTGCGGCTCCGACGTGGTTAACAGCTACAGCGATTTTCATACATTGCCCGACTGGGGATGGCGTTATACCGACGTAGAAGAGTTTACCGTGACACATCGCGACTCGGTAGCAACCGGCGCGCTTATGGTGGCCCTCCGCCACCGCGGTGATTATCCGTATATTGATGTATGCCTTGAAGTGGAGCAGGCCGATAGCGCCGGCGTAGTGTCGCGCCGCGACACAGTGACTATTCCTCTCGCCGACCGTTTCGGCAAATGGCGCGGCAGCGGTGTGGGCATCTCATTTCAGATCGTCGATACCGTAGGCGTAATTAAGAATCATTCGGCCGGCGCCAAAGTGCGCATCCGCCATCTCATGCGTCGCGACACCCTTCCGGGTATCAACCAAGTCGGCGTATTTTTTGTTCCGTAAATAGAAATTTCTTCTGTCATGGCGCTGCTGTGGCATACCGTATTGTAAGATTATGAACGAACCTCTTATGCTTCTTCCGCGCGAGGAAGCCTCGCTGCGTATCGGCCGCCTTCATAAGGCCATGGACGAAGCCGGCATCGACGGGCTGCTGGTGGCCGACAATGCCGACATTTTCTATCTTTCGGGCCGTGTTTACGCCGGTTTGGCCTATATTCCTGCCGGGATGGCTCCTCTTTGGTTCGTACGCCGCCCCGTAGAGCTTGAGGGCGACGGAGTGGTGTACATCCGCAAGCCTGAGGATATGGTGTCGCATATCGTCGATGCAGGCCTGGCGATGCCGCGACGGCTCGGTCTGGAACTCGATATACTTTCGTTCAACCAGGCAGAAAGGCTACGCAGCGTCTTCCCAGGTGCCGAGTGTGTCGACGCCACTCCGCTTATGCGCTCCATGCGTGCGGTGAAAACCGATTTCGAAGTGGAGCAGATGCGACTGTCGGGGCTGAAACACGAGCGGGTGTACCGCAAGATTCCCAAACTGTATCGTGTGGGGATGACCGACGTGGAACTGCAGGTGGAAATCGAGCGCATAAGCCGTCTGGAAGGCTGTCTGGGGGTGTTCCGCATCTCGGGGCAGTCGATGGAGATTTATATGGGCAACGTGCTCGCCGGGTGCAATGCCGACGTGCCTGCTCCCTACGATTTCGCCATGGGAGGCCGCGGTCTCGACCCCTCGATTCCCGGCGGAGCCGCAGGAGAGGAAATCAAGGAGCACAATGCCGTGATGGTGGATCTCAACGGCAACTTCACCGGTTACATGACCGACATGACGCGTGTGTTTGCCGTCGGCTCGCTCCCGCAGGCGGCTGTCGACGCCCATCAGTGTTCCATCGACATCTGCCGGGCCTTCGAGCGTGAGGCACGACCCGGCGTCGAGGCACGCACGCTCTACGAAATGTGTGCCGACATGGCGCGCGAGCGCGGCCTTGAACGCTATTTCATGGGCCACCGCCAGCATGCGGGATTCGTGGGCCACGGTGTCGGTATCGAGGTGAACGAATGGCCGGTGATAGCTCCGAGGAGCCGTCAGATTCTTGAACGTAACAACACCATAGCACTCGAACCGAAATTCGTGATACCCGAAGTCGGCGCAGTGGGGATTGAAAACACCTACGTGATAGAGGATACGGGAGCACGCTCTCTTACCAATGCGCCCGAGGAAATCGTACAGCTGATTTGAGTGCTTGTCGGCATCGTTTTTTGGGAGGAAAGACGAGTAAATAACCATTGAGTCCGAAAGTCACCGAGTACATTAAATAATTTCTTTAAGTCACTTATCAACGGAAAAGGTAATATATGGAGAATGAACGTGGCGTGACACCTGCAATATCGGCCGAAGCCCTGCGCTCGGCAATCGACAAACCCGTGTTTCACCTCGTGGGAGAGGCTGCTGATTCGCTTGGCCGCGAATGCTATGTGGTAGGCGGCTATGTGCGCGACATAATGCTGCGCCGGCCTTCGACCGATGTCGACTTCGTTACCGTCGGGAGCGGTATTGAAGTTGCTTCCGAGGTGGCGCGACGGCTGAAAGGGAGCCACCTGTCGGTTTTCAGGAACTATGGAACCGCCCAGGTAAAGCGCCGCTCGGTGGAACTGGAGTTTGTGGGTGCCCGCAAGGAGTCGTACCATCGCGAGAGCCGTAATCCGGTGGTGGAGGATGGCACGCTCGACGACGACATCGCCCGCCGCGACTTCACGGTCAACGCTATGGCCCTCTGTGTGAATGCCGGACGTTTCGGCGAGCTCATCGACCGTTACAACGGCATCGACGACCTGCGCCGCGGGCTGATACGTACTCCGCTCGACCCCGATGTGACCTTCAGCGACGATCCCCTGCGCATGATGCGTGCCATCCGTTTCGCCACCCAGCTCGGATTTGAAATCGTCGATGAGACTTTCAACGCCATACGCCGCAATGCGCGCCGCATCGAGATAATATCGAAAGAGCGCGTGGCCGACGAACTGATGAAAATCATGCGCTCGCCGCAGCCCTCACGCGGCTGGCAGCTGCTGTTCCGCAGCGGTCTGCTTAAAATCATTTTCCCGGAACTGGCAGCCTTGCGCGGCATCGACGTGGTGAACGGCGTCGGCCATAAAGATAATTTCTTCCATACTATGGCCGTGCTCGACAATGTGGCCGCTCAGACCGACAATGTGTGGCTCCGATGGGCCGCACTGCTCCACGACATCGCCAAACCCGTAACGAAACGTTGGGACGACAGGCTCGGATGGACTTTCCACGGTCATAACGCCGTGGGAGCAAAGATGGTGCCGCGCATTTTCCGCCGCATGAAGCTTCCCATGAACGAGCATATGAAATATGTGCAGAAACTTGTGGAGCTGCATATGCGTCCTATCGCCCTTGTGGAGGAGATTGTCACCGATTCGGCCGTGCGCCGCATGCTTTTCGAAGCAGGCGACGATGTCGACGATCTGATGACGCTCTGCAGCGCCGACATCACCTCCAGGAACCAGATGAAGGTGGAGCGTTTCCGCCGCAATTATGAGCTTGTAAAGCAGAAAATGGTGGAACTGGAGGAGCGCGACCGCATCCGCAACTTTCAGCCGCCGGTCGACGGCATCGAAATCATGCAGACTTTCGGCCTCGGAGAATGCCGTGAGGTCGGCATGATAAAGGAGCATATAAAGAACGCTATCCTCGACGGCGAAATACCCAACGAACATGAAGCCGCCCGCGCCCTCATGCTCCGTTTCGCCGCCTCCACCCTCGGCCTGACTCCGCAGAAATAATTCACACTCATTAAATAACAGTGTTAAAAATGAACAAATGCCCCGACAGGGGCATTTTTATTATGTGAACAGAGATACGATGGAGTCATGCCGACAGCCGCCGCGCGGAGGACGCCTGACTGTGGTTGCATAATAACCCATAACGTATCAGCTGTTTATATCTGTTTATATAAGGGATAACACAATTATCAATATAATTTTTTCTTACTATGAAATCCATACGTTTCAACATTATGCTTGCCGCTCTCGCAGCGGCTTCAGTACCGGTATTGGCCCAGAGCTCCACGGCACCTGAAACCGATGCCGACGATGATGTTATTTTCGAGACAAGAAGCCTGGAGCTCGTGCGTGTTTCGCCCGAACTTCGCGACATCATCATGCAGGACCGACGTAAGGAGCCGCAAAGCTATGCTGCTCCGAAGTTTGCAATCCGTACACCCGACAACAAGTTTATACTCTCGATCGGTGGTCAGGTAAACCCCATTCTCGGCTATGATCTCGGAAATGACCTTTACGATGCCGACGGCGGGGGCATAGATTTTACCACCGGTGCCATTCCCGTACCTGCGGTGCCGGGCAAGAAGAGCGCTTTCTTCATCAATCCGCTCAGAGCCTACATTGACTTCACCATCGTCGGGTTCGGAGGAACCGACAATCAGGTTACGGCCTACTTCAAGCTCGCAATGAACGGCGAAAATCACAACGCTTTCTTCAAGCGCGCCTATGTGAGCTGGCGCGGTATTACTGCCGGTGAAACCGCCACACTCTTCTCCGACGACGATGCCAACCAGCCCGCTACCATCGATCCGGAGGGCCCCGCCGGCAATGTGGCCGGTACGGCATATGCCATCAGCTATAAGTCGCCCGTGTGGAGCGGTTTCAGTTTTGCGGTCGGTATCGAGAAGCCGACGTTCTATTCCTCCAACGGCGTGTATCGCGGACATGACTACAGCCACGATTTCTTCAACGTGAAAGTTACTGACGATGCCAATCAGCTCGTGCCCGACATTCCGATGTACGTGCAGTATGAATGGTCGAAAAACAACCGCGTACGCCTCAGCGGCATTATCCGTAATTTCGCCTATCGTGACCTGGTAGATGCCCGCACCCGCCACATCACCGGCTGGGGTGCCCAGCTCTCAGGCAATTTCAGCTTCTATAAGCCGCTTGTATTCAATTTCCAGGCCGTTTACGGCAAGGGTATCGGGAGTTATATCCAGGACCTTTCCGGCCGAGAGATTTCCTTTACGCCATGCAACGGGCGCCTTGGCGAGATGGAAAGCAATCCGATGATGGGCCTCACCTTCGGTGCGTCGTATGATGTGACGAAGAAGTTGCAGTTCAATATTGTAGGATCGTATGCGCGTATATGGTCGGTCGGCGACTACGCCGTGCTCGGCGATATGGGCGATACAGCCGGCAGCAACAATTACCGCTATGCCGTTTACGCCACTGCAAATGCTTTCTATAAGTTTACCGGCTATCTGAAGTGGGGTATAGAGTATAATTTCGGCCGACGCGCCACATACGACCTCGGATGCGCGAACGACAACCGCATCCAGACTCAGCTCGTGTTTTCATTCTGACGATACGTAACTGCTCGAAATTACCTGCCTCCGCTATCCCGACAGAGACATAATACAGCCGCTCCGGCGAACCTCCTCAGGAAGGCGACGCCGGAGCGGTAATTTCGTATGCCGGTTTTCACGGGACTTCAGCGATGGCACGGTCAGTTGGCCACGAAGCTGCCGATAGCTACGGGCATGGTGGCTGCGCATGTATAGGCGCGGGCAAACTGGCGAAGTAGCGAGATGGTGGATTTGCGGGGGCCGTGGAGCTTGGCGGGAGCGTGGTCGGCTGTGTCGGCAATACCTTCGGATTTGAATGGAGTAGAACTATTCTTCATAGGCACTGATTTCGGCGACGGGGGGATGATGAGTGTTCGCCTTTTCTAAGTTATAATGGATAAGTGATGAATATGGTTCAGACTTGGCTGGTCAACAAATGGTTTTACAGACAATCGTACGCATTGTTGTAGCTGCCAGGTTCCTGTACAATCTTTTGTTACACATTCATATAACGCTGTATCTGTGTTTTTATTTTGTTTGCCGACGGTAAATTGATGAAATATTTCCGCAACACTTTTGAGAATTTCCTCCCCGAATAATGGGAACCCGTGGGCTGGAGCCTTCTGCATGTGCTTTGTTGCGGAGGAAGAATCACCGGATGTGAAATAATCTGAATTACTCGTGGTGCCGGATGGCCTTACAACGCCCCGGAGGTTGCTTTATTGCGTTTTTTGGTCCAAAAAAATGCTAAAAACGTGGGTGTGAGTATCCATTCTTTTGTTTTTTGAGGGATTATTCTTAACTTTGCATTCGGAATTGGGCTCCTCAGAGCAATGCCAATATCCGAACACAGTTGTAACTTTTTTACGGTCACTTATTCTTCAATCACTCGTTATAAATCCTGTTTAACCCACCGATGGATAATTAAAATCCGTATTGTAAACTAAAAACTATTGCCTATAGATCTACCTGTACTTAATCTTTTTTACACAGACAGAAATGCAAAAAATGAATCGGCAGACCGACGAGATGCTGGTCAATGCCTATGCCAAGGGCGACAATACAGCTTTCGACACACTGCTGCGTCGCCATCAGGGCCACATTTTCAACTACATACTCAACATAGTAAAAAACAAGGATGTTGCCGACGATATTTTCCAGGAAACATTCGTCAAGGCCATCATGACCATTAAGCAGGGCCGCTACACCGATGCCGGGAAATTCTCCGCATGGGTGACGCGCATCGCCCATAACCTCATTATTGACTTTTTCCGTCAGGGCAAGAGCGAGAACACCGTCTCGGCCGACCAGCAGGAGACCGACATGCTCAACCGCAAGGACCTTAGCGAGGAGAATATCGAGGACATAATGATTACCTCGCAGATCAACACCGACGTGCGCCGCATCATGGAGGCGCTCCCCGAGCTTCAGCGCGAGGTGCTCGAGATGCGGTTCTACCGCAATATGAGTTTCAAGGAGATTGCTGAGGCTACGGGCGTGAGCATCAACACCGCCCTGGGCCGTATGCGTTACGCGGTGCTCAACATGCGCCGCATTGCCAGCGAAAAAAATATCGTGCTTACGCGTTGAAGCGCTCTCTGAGAGCCTTTTCGAGCAGGTGGGTGAACTGATAGTTCTTCAGTCCCCAGCGTGGGGCAATCAGCATTCCGGCGGGTGCCTGCGATGTGAACCGTTCGATGGCTATCGAAGGATTCTCGCGCACTATAGTCTCTACAATCTTGACGCATAGGTCGATATAGGCATCGACAGAAAATATTTCAATGGGCCGGCCGCGGAAGGTCGGCCTGTTTTGTATCCGGGTGGATGTGGCGGATGTTTCTGATGTATCTGATGCCTCTGATGTGACTGATGCGTCGAATGTGGTGGAAAGAGGGGTAAGCCCTTGGATTCCTTTGGCTAATGTGGTGCCGGAGATTATCTGGAGCTGATGGAATTTCAGGGTGGAAATTGGGAGGCGGGCGGCGCGCCCGGCGGTCTGTAGCATCATCTCCTCTGTTTCGCCGGGAAGGCCCATTATGAAATGCAGTCCTACGGGGAGCCCGGCGGCTACGGTTCGCTCCACGGTGTCGACGGTCTGCTCCCATGTGTGGCAGCGGTTTATAACCCGGAGGGTGTCGTTGTGCGAGCTTTCGGCGCCATATTCCATTATTACGGGCCTGCCGAGCGCCGACAGGGCGCGGAGCAACTCGTCGGACACGCAGTCGGGGCGTGTGCCGATTATCAGGCCGTCGACGCCTTCTGTAGCCAGGGCTTCGCTATACAGTTCCATAAGCCGGTCGATAGGGCCGTGGGTGTTGGTGTAGCTCTGAAAATAAGCGAGATAGCGCATCCGCGGATATTTGCGGGCGAAAAATGCCTTCCCAGCCTCAATCTGTGCGGCGATGCTGCCGCGCGACGGCATGGGCGAGAAGGAAAGGTTGTTGCAGTACACGCAGCCGCCGCGGCCTATGGTGCCGTCGCGATTGGGGCAACTGAATCCGGCGTCGATGGTGATTTTCTGCATCTTTCCATCGAAGCGTTCGCGTAGGAAGTCGGCGTAGTCGCGGTAGAACTGGCTCATCTGTCATGGTAGTTTGGCCGCTTTCAGAGTATTTCAGCGCCTACCGAGCGCTGGAGCATCGCGTCGTAGAGGGCTATGGCGGCCATCGCTTCGATTACGGGCGGCACGCGCATCAGAATACATGGGTCGTGGCGCCCGTGGGTTTCGAGTACGGTCGGGTTTCCCTCGGCGTCGACCGTGTGTAGTGGACGGGCGATGGTGGGGGTAGGTTTCACGGCAACGCGGAAAGTTATATCCATCCCGTTGGAGATTCCTCCCTGGATGCCGCCGGAATGGTTGGTGGAGGTCGTGATTTTTCCTTCTGGGCTGGAGATGAACTCGTCGGCCACGCTGCTTCCGCGGGCGCAGACGCCACGGAAGCCCATGCCGTAGTCGAATCCCTTCACGGCTCCGATGGACAGCATGGCGGAGGCGAAGCTCTGCTGTAGCTTGCCGAATACCGGTTCGCCCACTCCGGCGGGTACACCCGCGATGGTGCATTCCACGATGCCGCCGAGGCTGTCGGCGTCTGCCTTGGCGCCGGCCACGGCCTGCTCGATTTGCTCTTTTGTCGGGTCGGCAAGGTTGCCGATCGCCGCGATGCGCGAGCTGACGGTTATCCCGCTGAGGCCGAGCATCTGCATAGCCAGCGCTCCGGCCACTACGCGCGATATGGTCTCACGGCCCGACGACCGGCCGCCTCCGCGCCAGTCGCGCAGCCCGTAGCGTTGTTGCCAGGCGTAGTCGGCGTGGGAGGGACGGTAGATGTTTTTCAATCGGTCGTAGTCGGCTGAACGGTGGTCGGCGTTCTCAACTATGAAACCTATCGGCGTGCCGAGCGCCACAGCCCGGTCGGTATCGGGCGTGAGAGGCGCGAGCTCTTTCGATTCTGTGTCGTAGGCCATCAGGCCGGAGAGAAATCGCACGCGGTCGGCTTCGCGGCGCGCGGTGGTAAGCGTCGACTGGCCCGGACGGCGGCGGTCGAGCATGGTCTGCACAGCTGCGAGCGAGACGATACTCCCTGCGGGGAGGCCGTCGATAACGCCCCCGATAGCGGGGCCGTGGCTTTCGCCGAACGATGTGAGCCTGTAGAGGCGCCCGAATGTATTCAAGACTTTATGATATATTAGATTATTGCGTTTCAGTTGTTTTGGTCGTATTCTTCCTCCGCCTCGGGCGAGACGGTGAGGTCGTATACCTTGGCGCCGACGTAGCCGATGAGGTCGGCCGGAGCGAGCTTCACCTGGAGGCCACGCACCCCGGCGCTTACATAGATTGCGGGGAAGTCGGTAGCTGTGGAGTGGAAGAAGGTTGGAAACGGTTTCTTCATCCCCACCGGCGAACAGCCGCCGCGTATGTAGCCCGTCAGTCCGAGCAGGTTTTTCATCGGAATGAGGTCAGCCTTTTTCGCGCCGGCAGCCCGTGCGGCCTTCTTGAGGTCGACTTCGGAGTTGCCAGGCACCACGCATACGAAATATCCGGCGGCATTCGATGCTGCCGAATTGCGTCCGGGATATTCCCCCTGGAGTACGAGCGTCTTGAATACGCAGTTGATGTCCTCGCCAAGCTGCGTGGCGATATGGTCGGCCGAGAGGTCCGACTCGTCGACCTCATACGGAATCAGTTCGTAGCTTATATTAGCCTTGTCGAGCAACCTGGCTACGTTTGTCTTCTTGATATTCATGTCACTGCAAATTTAAGTATTATTCTCCAACGAGACAATAAAGGTAAGAAGCCCCGTGGCAGCGGAGGGAGGCTACCACGGGACTTCTATATTTTACGGCTGGAGATTATTTGCGGCGGAGCACGTCGAGAGCTTCCTTGTATTTGGGTTCCTCCGTGATTTCGCTTACGAGATCGACGTATTCAACGTTGCGGTCGCCATCGAGGATTATTACGGCGCGTGCGAGCAGTCCGGCAAGCGGCCCGTCGACCATCTGGAGTCCGTATTTCTCGGCGAAGAGCGGCGAGCGGAAGGCTGATGCGGGAATCACGTTGGTAATTCCGTTGGCCTCACAGAAGCGTCCGGCGGCGAAGGGTAGGTCCATCGACACGCAGAGCACCACGGTATTTTCCAGGCTTGCGGCCTCATTGTTGAAGCGGCGTACTGAGGCGGCGCATACGGGAGTGTCGAGGCTTGGAAATACGTTTAGAACCACGCGTTTGCCGTGAAAATCGGCGCAGTGGATTTCTTTCAGCTCGGGTGTTACGAAAGAGTAGCAGGCGGCTTTAGTACCCACTTCGGGGAGTGTGCCGGCGGTATGGCAGGGAATGCCGTTGAAGTAGATGGTTTCCATATTATCAGATTGATATTCTTGAATAATTTATTTAAGCAGGGCTATCGATTGTATAACGTCCTGAGTCATGGAGTTGTTGAATCCAAGCAGTACATCGGCTACAATTCCGTCGGTGTCGGCGATGAGAACGGTAGGAAAGACCGAGGTGCCGCAGTCGCGCGCAAGCGATTTGCCGCTCATCAGTATGGCTTCGCCGGGGCGCAGCCCGGGACCGGCCGCCTCCTCGATGCTGTCGATATGCGAACCGGTGAACACCATGATCAGGTCGACTTCGCGTGGCATCGAGTCGATGGCTTTGCGGAGCGCCACTATGGTGGGCGCCGCCGCTGCATTATCGGCCGAAAGAAGCGCCACTACGGTGGGCGCCTTGAAGGGATCGCCCTTGGCGCGGGTGTAGCGCTCGCCCGTGGGGGTGGGAAGCGAGAATCCGGGCAGACGCTGATGGCGTATGTTCTCTATGCTGTAGTTGCTCTCACGGAAATTCTCGAATACTTCGGGATACAGCGCCATCAGCTGCTCTTCGGTGGCTACGGGGCGGAGAGCCTGCGCGGTGTCGCCACTTTCGGGGTAGGTGTAGAGGGCACGCACCGACTGCTCGGAAATCTGTGCCGGATTGTATTCGTTTTCCATCTTGAGCGGGCGGCCGGTGGAACGGTCGACTGTAAGCCGGAAGTTGCGGCCCACGTATCCCTGCACGTTTTGCGACGCGGTGACTATGCTGACTGCGCGATTGCCGCTGCGGGCGGAGGGTTCGTAGCCGATAGTGAAATTGTCGGATTTCGCCATCTCTCTAAGCTGGCGGGCGATCGACCGCGGCAGAAGGTCGACAAACTGGCCGTTGGCCTGCACGCCTCCGTCGGCCGAAATGAACGGAATGGAATCCCAGTTGAAATGGTACTCCTGCAGGCGGTTGTCGCGATAGCGGTAGCAGTGGCCGTCGAAGTAGGCGATGAACCCCTTGTAAGTCTCGCCTTTGCGCTCCAGAGCCCAGTCGATGAGGTAATCGGCGCCGAAACGTGTATCGGCCGGCGCCGACGAGGAGGCGATGTCGAGGTTGTAGACCACATCCTCGTCGGTCATCGCCAGCGAGACTTCATAGGCCACAGAGGCGCTGAAGGGCGAAAGCGTGTCGAGCCTCTCGATCAGGGCGTCGAGCTGTCTCTTATACACATCTCCGAGCCCACGAGACAC
>UREH01000074.1 GCA_900546835.1 uncultured Porphyromonadaceae bacterium | reverse complement strand
AACATAATCTTTTGATTTCCCAAACCAATCTTCCCATCCGACATTCCAGCCTTCAACCAAAACCTGATCAAATCCGTGCTCGGCTGCAAAATCAATATATCGTTTTACATTTTCAGTGTTAGCCGGGTGCTGTCCGTGACATTTGGTTTTGGTATAGTCAAGGTGGTCAAGTTTTACAGACGGAAGGTCATTCGTGTAAGACCATTGTTTTCCACCGCCAATCATTTCCCACCATACACCCACATATTTGACCGGTTTAATCCATGACGTATCATCGTATGCACACGGTTCATTGAGATTCAGAATCAGATTCGAGGCAAGCATATCACGGGCATCATCACTGACCATGACCGTGCGCCACGGAGTATGGTCCGGGGTCTGAACATAGGCTTTTACACCTTGAGCGTCCGGGGTCAACCATGATTCAAACACCATATTCTTATCATCAAGATTAAGATGCATGCAGGAATAATTGACAAGTGCGGCTTCATGGATGTTTATATATAGCCCGTCATCCGTTTTCATCTGAATTGATGTCTGGACACCTGTCGGTGAAAATTGTGTTTGCGAAGCGTTGCTTGAAATGGCTGATTGCATCAGACCGCGAATCTCAGATAAGCGCGATTCAGTATAATCATACTCCTGCGTGTCATAGTCACCTGCTATCCACCATGCGATATGATCACCAGCCATTGCAAACTGTGAGTGTTCTTCTTTCACAGGGAAATAGTCAAGATATTGTTGAACTGGGAATTCATATCGAAATCCTATTCCGTCATCATAGACACGAAAACGGATATTCATGAAACGACCATGTGCAGGTTGTGCAAGCTCGACAAACATTTCATTATAATTGTTGCGAATATCTTTATTTTCGCCCCATACCGGATGCCAAGTTTCATCAAAGTCACTGTATGTCACATTTTTTTCTACAAACTTATCCATCAAGTTTGTAGAACCTATAAGTTCGAGACCGAGGTGAGAAGGTTTGATAACCGTCTTGCCTTTATATGTCATTTCATACGTTGGCCGACCATCGACGATAGTGAAATCGACCTTGACATTTCCATTCGGGGATGCCACTTCTGATGCATAGCTCCCTATGGCACTCCCCATGCAGAGAAGTGCCACAAATAGCTGTTGTATTTTCATTTAGCTTATTTTGAGAGTTTTACGATTTTACAACCATGAGCCGGGATGTTTGCTGACACTGAGGTGGCAGCACCTTCATCGGCGTGCCTCCACAAGTCACGAATATTATAAGAACCACTTATTCCGAGATCGGCAAAGTTGACAGTTACGGATTTGGCATTGTCATCACGGTTGAATATACCAAGAACATAGTCGCCGTTAGTCATCTGGCCGTACCAAATCTGGTTATTTGCGTCGATAAGATTGTCTGTAAGCGGTTTCCCTACAAAGCGGTCGGTATTGAGAGTAAGCATCTCAGTGTTCGTGTAGAATTTGAGATTATCACCGATATTGTGGTATTGGTCAGATACGGTCACAGGACCTCCAGCCATCAACTGCAATGAAATCACGAATTCTTTTTCAGCATCGGTCGAGAACTTGTTCAGGCGGATAAAGTCACCGTCAAGAATAACTTTGTCTTTGCCTGCGATATGTGACCAAATAGGTGAATCCGTCAAACATATTCATGCAGTTGGGCCAGGTGGGATAGATCTGCCCCTGTCCTGAGCCGAACAGTGCCACCAACCACCGCCGGCGGTATCGGCAACGATACGGACCATGTTGCCATACTTTGCCTCAACTACAGCGTCATCATAGAGATGAGGCATGACGAGCGAAGTAAAGATACCGTATTTCTGAGCTGATTCAGCAATGTAATTCAAGGCTCGTGCATAGGAGGCCCTGCCATAGCCGTGTCCTACGACACCGATATTGCGGTCTTTTCCGTCCTCATACCATGACAGGAAGTCCATGCGGATATAATCAATGCCGAGATCGTGGTAGTGCTTGAAGAAACCGTCGATATATTCTTTTGCTCCGGCATGGCTTGCCACGACCCAGCCGAACCACATATCATCGGCCTTCGGATTGACTACAGGATCAGCCCCGGTATAACGGAGTGAGCCGAAAGTATAGTCAGTGCCGGCTATTTTTGTGTTATCATTACCATGCAACCACAGAGGGTTATCATACACACCGACTTTTAACCCTTTTGCTTTGCACTTTGCAACAAGGTCTTTGAGAGACATTGAACCGTAGTGTGTCATGTAGCCTGAAGCATCCTTTGCAAGCATGGGGATGAAACCGTCTGTGCATACCATGTCGTAACCGTAAGGCTTTAGGTCTGTTGCTACCCAATCAATGATTTTGTCCCATTCATCAGGAGAAATATCCATATCGGAATTGGCGACACCTGCCTGTTCCTGCTCGTAGCAGTATTCATATACACTCCAATATAACGGAGCTTTGAATGTGTGGATATTCTCGATTTCAGGGAGTTCGGGAAGTTCAAACTTCGGCGGACGACGCATTTCTATGTCATCATCACAGCTGCCAAGCATTGTTGCCAGTGCGAACGCAGCGATAAGATTTGTCATATATTTCATGATTGGGTTGTATTATTCTATTGATTTAGCTTCTATTGTCCAGTTTTTAAGGTTGAACACAAGACGGTATTTACCGGCTGTCTCAACTTTCCACTTATTGTCAGGACCGGTTGTATAGACAAAATCCGGAGATTCAACACCTGATTTTGTAATCTTGCAGTCAGCGACTGTCGGTCGTACAAAAGGCACGTCAAATGAATCGGGAGAGATGCACGCTTTCATTTCGCCTGCATTGAGATTACCTTCCCAGACAAATGTATCACCATCTTTTGTCAGTTGTGTCGCATCATCAAGTGACCAGCCGCCGGGAGTCGCATCGCCGATCATGTAAAGGGTCGCTGCCTCAAGAGGCTGTTTGCCTTCCGGCTCATCTCCATTGAGATACCTTACAGATATGGTCCAATCTTTGAGATTGAATGTTATGCGATATTTGCCGGACTCGGTTACTTTCCACTGGTCATCAGGATTGGTTGTATAGACAAATCCCGGTGCAGCGACACCGTTGTGGCTGATTTCTACGTCTGCCGATTCAGGCCGGATAAAGGGACAAGAGAACAAATTGTCACGCTCAAGACAAGCTTTTAATGTGCCGTTCACAAGCTCACCTTCCCATGAAAACAGGTATTTGTCTGAGGCATCGACTGTAAATTCACTTGCATCGTCCATGCTCCAACCGCCTGGAGTGGCATCACCAATCATGAAGAGTGTCGCAGTCTCAATAGGTTCTTTTTCGCCAACAGGAATTTCGCCTTTATACTCTGCGGCAATAGTCCAGTTCTGGAGATCAAATGTCAGTGTATAAATGCCAGCATCTGCAACTCTCCACTTGTTATCGGGTGATGTTGAATAGACAAATTCATTGTTTTCAACACCAGATTTCGAGATTACAGTACCATCGGAATTCGGGCGAATGAAAGGAACATCATAGCTTCCGGTTGAGGTGCAACATTTGAGTTCTCCTGATGTGAGGGGACCATTGTATTCAAAGATGTATTGAGATTTCTTTTCAAGCGCGGTCGGAGCGTCAATTCCCCATCCCGTGGGAGTGGCATCACCAATCATAAACAGTGCTTCTGCCTTAATAGGCTCAATGGTAGGAGCATCAAGTTCTTTGACAAATGTACTGCTCATTGTCCAGTTGCGGAGGTCAAACGTCAAGGAATATACTCCGGCTTCGGTTACTTTCCACTTGTTGTCAGGATCACCGGCGTGCATCGCAAACGTGGCATTTGTGATAGGTTCGCGCGAGATTTCCGTTCCATTGATTTCGGGGCGTATGAATCCGGCATCCCAACTGCCCGGAACAAGGCATAGTTTCATTTCACCTGCATACAGAGGCCCTTCCCATACAAATACGAGAGGATCTTCTTCCGTTGCAGTGAGGGGTGTTGGAGCATCAATGCTCCATCCGTTAGGAGTGGCATCACCAACCATATATAGGGTTGATGTTTTGATGGGCAAGTTCCCATCTATAATTATGAGGTCCTTTTCATCCTCACACGATGTGAGTGCAAATCCCATAAGGGCAGCCAAGACCATTAATATATTCTTAAATTTCATTGTCTTATTGATTTAGAGATTATTTGCTGTAACCCGGATTCTGTTCGAGCTCCGGGTTAGAGTTTAGAATCGGTCGCATTATCGGGAAGATTTCTGCGTGACGGTCTGCATCAGGCGTTTTATCCCACCAAGTACCTGATGAGAACTTACCGAACCGGATGAGGTCGATGCGGCGACGGCTTTCAGCGAAAAATTCTCGACCCCATTCTGCAAGCATTTCTGCCTCATCAAGCGTAACCTTGCCCTCCGGGGCGTAAAGAACTTCATTGAGGTTTTCTTCCGGATAATTACGTTTGCGGACACTGTTAAGAAGTTTGGCGGCATCTGATTTTTTGCCCGAACGGAGTTTGCATTCAGCTAATGAATATATAATTTCGGGCAAACGTATTTCGGTATAATCGCTTTCCATCTGATGTGCATCATCATCGGAATAGAAAGGATATTTCGCAAAATGCCATCCTGAGTTGTGGTCACCGGTAGCGAGCTCGCTTGTTTTGTTTGACGGCCATTTGTCAGGCGAAAGTGACTGGAAAGTGCCGACTGCATCCCTGATATAGAGGTCGTATGGTTGCTCCGGGGCACGGACACGCTTGGTAGCGCCATCTTCATCTACATATTCAAGATATCCATAGATGAACATGCCTTCACGTCTGCTGTTGCCGAGGTTCTTATATAGTTTCATACGCACATCTCCGGGATACTTGCGGAAATTCTGTACCGGCATACCAAGTTCGTATGTATAGAGGTTGCCGTCGAGGTCATAACTGGGCGATGCTGCATATTTTGTATTATGGTCGCCTGCCTTGGCTTTGGCATCGTTGAAATAGTAACGGGCACGGGCCGGGGTAGTCCACCAGTACATATCGCCACTGTAATGCCAATAGGAATAGCCCTGAGAACCGGGGAAGCCAAAGATTACTTCATCAGATGTGTCATTGTCCCAATCGAAAGCAGCATCCCAGCGGTCCGCAACGGCATACTGCCCGTAATCGCCTCTGAGGATAGCCTTAGCCATCTTTTCACAGTCTGAATATCTGTCAGTGCCGATATAGACCTCGGCATTAAGATAGAGGCGGACCAACAGGGCAGCGGCACTTGCCTGTGTCCATTGCCCCTGAAGATTGGGCTGAGAACCGAGAGACTCTTTTTTTGTCAGGAGCTTGGTGCAGTCAATCAATTCATCCTCAATGAACTTAAAGATGACAGATGGTTCAACTTGGGTTTCAGTATTCAGCGACACGTCGCTAAAGCTGACTGCCAGAGGAATGTTGCGAAATGCGTCGAGCAGTCGGAGATAGAACCATGCCCTGAGTGCGCGGCACTGGGCATTGAGGTTATCGAACTCAAGCTGTGATATACCAAAACGGGCCGGGTCGAGTTTTGCAAGGTCTTCAATCACATAATTACACTGCATTATACCCTGAAAACAGCCGTTCCACTCGGTCTGTGCATCACCTCCGTCCTCAACGTTCCACTGATGATAGTGAAGGCGACGCCATTTGCCACCATCATCCCACCATCCGTCACGGGTAGGAGTTATCAGTTGATCAGCTGTCAGTTCGTTGAGAACATGACGGCTCTGGATGCTCCAGTAAGCGTGTTCAAACGGGCGGAAAACGGCACGAATCACATCGCTCTTGGTATTGTAGTAGTTCTGTGTGCCCACCTGATCATACAGGGTTTCGTCAAGATCAGTACATCCGACAAGTGCAGCCGCACACAAAACCGATGCTGCTATATTGCGAATAAATTTCATTTCTTTCAATTTTTCTGGTTTAGAAATCAACTTGAACACCCATTATGAACTGACGGGTTGACGGATAGTAGGTGCGAGAACCTTGTCCACCCGGAGTCAGTCCGTTTACCTGATAGGTAGAGGGATCAACGCCACTGAATTTAGTGATGGTAAACACGTTCTTAACTGAGCCGTAGATACGGATACGGTCAAGGAACCGGGCCTTGGGTGTTTTGAGGGTATATCCCAATGTCACCATGTCAAGCTTGAAATAATCGCCTCTTTCAAGGAAATAATCGCTAACAACAGGATTGGCCGAGGGATTAATGTCAAAATTCTTTCCGTATGCTTTCTTCAGGCGGTTACCGGTGAAGTTGCGGGTGCCGTAATAGAAATCATGGATATTGAAGATGTCAAATCCAAATGCACCGCGGAAGAAGAGTGCAAGGTCGAAATTTTTGTAGCGGAAATTATGTGAGGTTGACATTGTGAATTTAGGCATACCATTTCCTACAACCTGACGATCCTCATCGGTAGCTTGTGTGGCCCGGATAATATCCCCGTCCTTATCGTAAACAAGCCAATCTCCATCGGTGGTAACACCTGCGTATTTCCACATATAGAAATTACCAAGGGATTTGCCTTTTTCAATGCGTTGGAGGTCATATAATGGATATGGATCCTCAGTGCCACAAGTGTTATAGAAGTCCTGTCCCACATATTCCGAGTTACTGAAATCAACGAACTTATTGCTCATTACCGTTCCGATGACATTGAAGTTATAATCAAAGTCTTTTGTTGTGACAGCGTTGAAATTCAAGTCAAACTCAAAACCGGTATTTTTCATTGTTCCCACATTGACAAATGTCTCGTCAAAGAGGAACGGAGGCACGGAAACCTTGTAGTTACCGAGTAAATCTTGCTGACGACGGCTGAAATAGTTGAGAGAGCCATAGAAACGATTGTCAAACATAGAGAAATCGACACCGACGTTCCAATTCTTGCCTTTCTCCCATTTGAGGTCGGGATTGACATTCTTTGACGGCCCCCAGACTTGGAAATATTTGCCGTTGTAGAAATAGTATCCAAAGCCGGTCATAGTGTTAAGAGAAAGATAACTGCCGAAATCCTGATTGCCGGTTACACCGAAGTCGCCACGAATTTTTAAATCATTGAGCCATGTCAAATCTTTCATGAACTCTTCCTGAGATATACGCCAGCCTGCTGAAAATGCAGGGAAATTACCCCATTTGTTGTTAGCACCGAATTTTGAAGAACCTTCATGGCGCAGAGATGCAGTAAAGAGATATTTGCCTGCGAAGTCATAGCTCACACGACCAAAGAATGAAATGAGTTTTGCGTCATTTTTATAGCTTCCCATAAGGACTTCGCCTTCTTCTTTGGCCAGTTCACCTGAGCCGAGATTATCAGGTCCAAGACCGTCATTGGGAAAGTCTTTGTTCTCAGCGTTAAAACCGGAATACTGGGAATACTGATAAGAATAACCTGCCATTGCCTTCAGGTTATGTTCTCCAAAGTGCGCATTCCAGTTTGTAATCCATTCAACGATATATTGACGTTCCTTAGAATATGAGCGACTTGCCTCACCTTCACGGCCGTTGTTGATGGCTATTGTACTTGTCGAGGGCCGGAACCACGAATTGTTGTTGCTGTACTGATGGTCCGCAAAAGTAACCTGGGTATTGAGAGTATGATTACTTGTGCCTTCTTTTGCGAGAAGAGGAAGAAGATTCAGTTTGATTGTTCCATCCCAGTCAAGGAGTTTGGTGTCTGCGTGGTCTTTTTCAAGTTTCTGCAATTCGACAGGATTGCTACCGGCTACTTGACCTTGGAAATTATAATATCTGTTGGGATTTTCAGGATCCATGAGGGGCGTCGTCGGATTTGCTTCAATCGCATTTCTGAACACGCTCCAGTCTGCGTTATCCCGATAAATGATGCGTGGTGCCACATTCAAGTTAATTGTGAATAGACCGCCTTTTGTGGTGTGCATGACCGATGCGCGTGCGCCGTATTCCTCACGGTCGGAACGAAGGTCTATGCCGTTTGCTTTTCTGTAATCTGCACTGACACGATAATTGCTTTTTTCATTGCCACCGCTTACTGTCAGTGTATGCTGCATGGTAAAGCCTGTGCGTGATACTTCATCAAGCCAATCTACATTTCCACCAAGATCTACACCGGTATCACCCCAGCCAAGACGTACATCACGATAATCCTCGGCACTCATCATGTCGAGTTCTTTCTTGATTTTATCCCATGATAGAGTTGCTGAATAGGTTGTATGTGTTGCACCATCTTTGCTGCCTTTCTTTGTGGTCACAAGGATAACGCCATTAGAGCCGCGTGTTCCATATATAGCCGAGGCTGCACCGTCTTTTAGAATGTCAAATGAAGCAATGTCGTTGGGATTGATATTCGTAAGGTTTCCACCGGGAACGCCGTCAATGACAATCAGCGGGCCAAGACCTGCTGAACGCGATGACACGCCACGGATTTGGATGCTTGCCTGATTGTTGGGGTCACCTGCACCGGTATTGGTGATTGATACACCGGGCACTTTCCCCTGTATCATCATTGATGGGTCAAGAGTGCTGACAGTCAGGAAATCTTTCTCTCCGATATGGGAGATTGCCGATGTCAGTTCCTTTTTGTCCATTGTTCCGTATCCTACAACAACGACCTCATCGAGGACTGATGTGTTTTGCTCAAGAATAATATTGATGGTAGTTCTACCGTCAATATTTACGGTTTGGGGTTCATAGCCAACGTAAGAAACTTGCAGTTTCCCGTTAGCCGGAGCTGTAATACTGAAATTGCCGTCTATGTCTGTGGCTGCACCTAATTTGGCACCTACCACAAGCACACTGGCACCGATCAACGGTTCTCCGTCCTTATCAGAAACGGTTCCCGCCACCTCGATTTGCTGAGCCATTAATGGGAATATGCTCAATATCGCCATCAATAGAACCAGCACACGGTTTGATACGTGTCTTTTGATTTTCATGGTTAATTTATTATTTTATTATATGGTTATTTTGAAGTCTATCATCTATCATAAGGACTGCTTTCATGGTAAGGTTAGTCCTCGCTATCATGATGCACTGTAAAGTTAGCTTCAAAATAACCTAAAAAATCGGGAGGTATTAAAAATATAGCCAATGAATTAGATTTCTACTTGCTACTATGTTTATTTCAAGTAATATTAGATTTGGTAGACAGTTTAAATAAGTAGTGAACAGTGGTAGTTGCATAATGCGGTCAAATACCTTGACGACCTATCTCCATGACTCGTTTCTCCAGCTCATTGCGATTTCCAAGAGCCTTATTCCTCGTTTTAGTCCTGTAATTATATATGGTGGTCACGGAATAGCGGAGAAATTGCGCAATTTTCACACTGTCCGTAATCCCCAGTCTAATCAGTGCAAATACTCTCAATTCAGTGTTCAACTGTCCTTCTTTCTTTAATACGATTTGTCCTTCAGAAATAAGCAGTTTGTTAAAATCGGTTACAAAGGTAGGGAACAATTTCAAGAACGTAGCATCGAAATTACGATAAAAAGCTTTCAGTTCATCGTCCATGAGGTCGGTAGATTTCAGCACTTTTTTCAAGTCATCAATTTTACCGGCCGAAAGCAGTTTGTTCAATGACTTCCTATAAGCATCAATCTTCTCAATATATAAAGAACATTGATCCATGAACTGCGCAATGTATTCCTCTTTGATCTTTGAGTTTTCCGCTATGGCATGATTAGCTTCTGTCAATCTCTTGTTGAAGTCTACGAGCTCAGCATTAAGTCGTTTCAACTGATTGTTTGCCTCTTTAGTTTCACGATGAGCCTCGGATGTTTTCTTCAGTTGCTTCCAGATTCTCCAGATTGCAGCAAGGAGAAACAGGACAAGGAGACTTATGATTTCGATAGATACACGTTGCTGCATCTTTTGCTCCTGAATTTTTTTTTACAAAAGCTGCATTAACAATAGGGAAAATGTCATTTATTTCAAGTATTCTCAATCTTGCGTTGCACTTCTGTGCGTCATCCATTGCGATCTGAAGGAACTCATGTGCATTTTCAATATCGCCTTCTTGAAATAGCAATACAGCCAACTGCCTAAGTGACACATATTCACGTACAGATGCTTGTAAGTCCGCAATAGAAGATATCAGCAAATTTTCCTTTTGTTTGTCAATATTGCCGAGACGTTGATAAGCCCATGCCAAAGTGTTTGCACATATGGCTCTGTCATGAGTTGTGTATTCGTTGTTTGCGAGGTAATCTTCAAGAATGGCAACTGCTTTCTCACATTGCCCGTTGCTGTTATACTTGTCAGCCTGATTTATGACATATGAAAATGACCCCGGAACACATAAGGATATTAACGAATCCTGATAGATGTTACCTATTTTTCGATACCTCTCCTTATCTTCTTTTCTGATAGAAAAATCTACCAAATATGATGCCACGGTCCTTTTTATATAAAAGTAGTATGGCAGAAGATATTCAGGAACAGTATTATACTGAATGGAATCAACAATCTCCAAAGCTTCCTTATACATACCGATACTTCCAAATACACTGGCAGTATTCAATTGGGCATTCGTTATATAATCTTTATTACCTGTTTTTAGAGCCAAAATCTCTCTTTGCTTGCAATAAGCGAAGGCGGAATCTGTGTTGTATGGTCTAAATTCATCAAACAAATCGCCCATAGCAAGGAACCGGGCATCTTCATCATGTGCCGTGTATAGAGCCAGTCTCAGCTCTTTCAGATGATTTTCTTTCTGTGACAGATAAATTTCACGGTTTTGAATTGCCTTATGAAGATCTGTCATCAGAGAATCTATTTTTGCATTGGTATGTGTAGATGCGTTGCTACTGAATGATGCGGTCAGCAGCAATATCGCAATAAGATTCGTTAATAGTTCGCTAAAAATCATATACTAAGTTAACGAAAATATTTGAAAGATTGGGTATCAGCGGATTCAGAGTATGCCATTTTAACCCTTTTAACGGTCGATTTAACAATCTGTGGCATATTTTCAGCTCTATTTCCACTACTTTTTCATAAAATCACACCATGTTTATTGTTGCTGTTCAGACCGTTATACAGTATATAATTCTGTCTAAAACTACTTTTCTTATTCTTTTATGCCGATTACTTCATAATTAAATCTCTTCCATTAAGAGAACCATACGTTATCAACTATATTTTCCTGTCTCTTATACACAT
>UREH01000073.1 GCA_900546835.1 uncultured Porphyromonadaceae bacterium | reverse complement strand
CACACTGCATATCGTCGGCAGCGTCAGATGTGTATAAGAGACAGCGTAAGCGATTAGCGTAGCAGCCACGGTGCCCACGGTCAGCCATACCACCGCACCCTCGGTAAAATATTCCGCTAAAATGCCGGCCACCAGCGCCGCGAGAGCACCGAGGGCCGGCATCGATGGCAATATGGGGCGCCTGACGCTCATTTCCGACTGAATTCAATGGTTTGAGAGAGGTTGAGAATGGATACGGAACTGCCGGATCAGTCGATAGTGTTCATCACTACCATAAAACTCGACACACCGATGATAATCCACAGGAGTATGGCCAGGAGAAGCGGCCCAGGTTCCGAACTGCGCCTGAGTCATCCCGAAATAGTGGCCTATCGGAGGAAAGATGAACAGCGCTATGGCGTTGAGTATGAAGATTACGCCTAGCGAAACGGCCATTTCGTGGTCGTCGGCCTTCAGAACCGGACCGACGGCAGCGATAGCGCTTCCGCCGCATATCGCCGTGCCCGACGAAATCAGATAGGCGGTCTTGCGGTTGAGATGCATCCACATGCCGATCAGAATTCCGAACGCCATCACGCCGATTACCGACACGATGGTGAACATCATGCCCTCGGAGCCGCTTTTCAGCGCCGTGACGACGTTCATGCCGAATCCAAGTCCGACCACCGAAGCCTGAAGAAGATATTTCGAGCCTTTCTTATTGAATTTCGGAAACGGCATGGGAAATATCAGCGCGAACACGAGTCCGGCGAAAAGCGCAAGCGCGGGAGTTATGAAATCAGATATGCCAAATGCCTGAAAGGGGAAGGCAATCAGCATGATAGCGAGGATGTAGACGTAGCGTCCGAAGTTGTTCATTGCGACTGTTGTAATTTTTTTTGACTGGCTATGTTGCTTTCAGACTATTTTCGCGCGGTCCAGATTTCCCACGATTCGAATGCCTGAAGCATAAGCATTTCCAGGCCGTTTTTCACCACGGCGCCATGCTCGGCGGCGCGTTTCATGAAGAGCGTGACGTCAGGGTTGTAGAGCAGGTCGTAGCAGAGATGCTCGGGAGTGAGACAATTATATCGAATGTCAGGACATTCGTCGACATGAGGATACATACCCAGCGGTGTGGTGTTGACTATCACCTTGTGGCTCTCCATCACCTCGGGAGTAAGATCGGAATAACCTATAACCCCCTCGCGCGGCGTGCGCGACACGAGCTGGGGCTTTATGCCGAGGTCCTCAAGGCCGCAGCAGATGGCCTTGGAGGCACCTCCGGTGCCGAGTACGAGAGCGGCCTTATGATACGGGCGCAGAAACGGACGGATTGAGTTGGTGAAGCCAGCGATATCGCTGTTGAAGCCGACAAGGCGCATATCGCTGTCGGACTTGCCGCGCAAAATCTGAATCACATTTACGGCTCCGATGCGTTGAGCCACCGGGTCGATGTCATCGAGATAAGCCATCACCTGCTCCTTGTATGGGATTGTCACGTTGAGGCCGTCGAGGTTCGGATGTTCAGACAGCACCTCCATCAGGTCGCCGATGTCGGGCAGCTCGAAATTCATGTAGCGTGCGCTGATGCCTTCCGCCTCGAATTTGCTGTTGAAATAATTCTGTGAGAACGAATGGCCCAACGGATACCCTATGAGTCCGTAAAGTTTTTCTTTTACCTTTTTCATCAATTGCACGTGTTTTAAAACGCTATCGTTGCGTCAACCCTTAAACTTACCTTTCCAATGGCCTCACGGCCGCGGAGGGACAACTCGCCACGAGCACCCCGCCAGCCGCTACGGCATCATGCCGTCGGGACGACATGCAAAATTACAATTTTTTTCGGATTTGGACAAATCAACTGATTTACAGAACCGTTTGTAGATGGCTGGGTACTAAACGTGTACTTTCGTGGAAGTTGGTGAAAAGTCATGGCAAATGATTTTGCGATTTTTAATCCGTGTTAAAAAATTTTCAACTACATTCATTTGTCTGTTTTTACCTATTACAATCTCGAGAAGTACACCTGCCGGAGACTTCCCGTAGTGGATTTTTGCGTTTCCAAATCTTCAATTTTGTAACTTCACGTACAAAAATAATCAAAAACGGTGGAATACAGAAATGCCAAAATTACAAATTCAATAATCTATTTTGGGCTATTTCTTCACATCTTTTCTCGTTGCCAATTAGGTCTCACAGGCGTATTTCTCCTTTCAGTACAAAAGGGTCTAACATACGTTTCGGAACAACCTTTATCATAGTTGCGACAATACTGTTAAGCACCTTAGTCCTTACATAATCATGGCGTATGTACATGGATACCTTACGCATACTCATGCAATCTCCTGTCAGTGGCCTTACATTCTGCCGCTGACGCTCACTGAGAAGCGGGAGGTGCATTTCAGGAATAATGGTAAAACCTCCGTTTGCATCCACAACCCTTACAAGCGTTTCGATATTCCCAGCCTCATAGATACGCTTACCCGTTTCCCGGGCTTTGCAGAAACTGAAAGCACTTTCCCTAAGGCATTGGGCCTCCTTCATCACCCACATACCCTCATGACTGAGCTGTTCGGGAGTGAATGACGGCAGTTTCCTTATACAATGTTCTGACAGGTATACCATAAACGGTTCCGTGTAAAGCGGAATTTCAAGAATATCTTTTCTTTTCGCTCCGCCTATGGCGATAGCAACGTCGACACTACCCAAAAGTAGTGCTTCAAACATATTCTCGATCCGTAGTTCTTCAATAGACAGTTCTACATCGGGATATTCCGTTCCATAAATTCTGATAAAATCCGGTAGAATGTACGGCGCGATACTTGGTCCTACCGACATGTGGAGTCCTCCCGTCAGTGTGCTCTTTGTTTCATTGACCAAAGCGATAATCCGCTCTGTATCGGACACAGCCTTGACTGCCAGCTCTATTATCCGGGTGCCCGTATCTGTCGGCGATACATGCCTGTTGCTCCTGTCGAAAATTCTCACATCCAGCTCTTCCTCAAGATTTGCAACCATTTTGCTGAGCGTAGGTTGTGTGATGCCGCAATAGTCCGCGGCCTTTGCAAAGCTACGGAACTTATCTACGGCTATAATGTATTGAAGTTGCTGTATTGTCATATCATCAATAGCTTTTGTCTATGCAAAGATAGTAAAAATCTGTTGTCGGTCTATAAAAGGCACTTTACCTTTGCAAAAAAAATGATAAACAATTGATATGAAACATCTCATAGTGGGCGGAGTGGCCGGTGGAGCTACTGCCGCAGCCAGAATCCGCAGGATAGCGGAACACGACGAAATCATACTTTTTGAAAAAGGGGAACATATCTCCTATGCCAACTGTGGACTTCCGTATTACATCGGGGGAACAATAGAGGACAGGGACAAACTGCTTGTGCAGACCCCGGAGGCGTTCAGACAGAGATTTGCAATTGATGTCAGGACAAATTCGGAAGTCACAGCCATCTGTCCCGACCGAAAGACAGTTGAAGTCAGAACATCTGATCGGAAAATATATGAAGAAAGTTACGATCGGCTTCTATTGTCGCCGGGTGCTGTTCCATTTCGTCCCGACCTGCCGGGAATTGACCTGCCTGGAATCTTCACGTTGCGGAATGTAGCCGATACCGATGCGATAAAGCAGTATATGGCGACACACAATGTCCGCCGGGCAATTGTTATCGGCGGTGGCTTCATCGGTCTAGAAATGGCAGAAAACCTACATGAGACTGGCGCACATGTATCCGTGGTGGAGATGTCGGATCAAGTTATGGCTCCGATTGACTATTCATTGGCATCAATGGTACACCAACACCTTATTCAAAAGGGAGTAAGTCTTTTTCTAAAAACTGCTGTCACGGGGTTTGAAAGCAGGAACGACTCCATCGAGATCAGCTTTGCCTCCGGAGAAAAAGCGATGGCGGATATTGTGATATTGTCAATAGGTGTGCGTCCGGCCAACGCCCTCGCCCTTAAAACGGGTCTTGCGACAGGACAAAGGGGAGGCATAACAGTCAACGAATACCTGCGCACATCCGATGCGGACATATATGCCGTAGGAGATGCGATAGAATTTCCCCATCCAATTGACGGGAAGCCGTGGATGAACTATCTTGCAGGTCCTGCCAACCGTCAGGCAAGAATCGTTGCCGACAATATGGTATTCGGCGATAAGGAAAAATATGAAGGAGCGATAGGCACTTCCGTCGCAAAGGTGTTCGACCTTACAATAGCGGCAACGGGGATGGCGGCCAAACGGCTTAAACAGGACGGCGTTCCATATCTTACGGCAACAATCCATCCCAACTCACATGCCGGCTATTATCCCGGAGCAACCCCGATGACCATAAAAGTGATTTTCTCCCCGGATTCAGGCCGCTTGCTCGGCGCACAGATTGTGGGTTATGAAGGGGTTGACAAACGTATTGATCTTTTCGCACAAGTCATAAAGAACAATGGCACAATCTATGACCTTACGCGAACGGAACACGCCTATGCTCCGCCATATTCATCAGCCAAGGACCCCGTCGCCCTTGCAGGATATGTCGCACAAAACATACTTACCGACCGTATGACCCCTATTTATTGGCGCGAATTACGGGATATGGACAAAAAGACAATCACTTTGATTGATGTCCGCACTCCGGATGAATTTGCCACAGGCGCGATTGAAGGTGCCGTCAACATTCCTTTGGATGATATGCGCGCGCAGTTGGACCGCATCCCTGCCGACAAACCTGTTGTGCTCTACTGCGGTGTGGGACTCCGCGGTTATCTTGCCTCGAATATTCTACGTCAGCGAGGCTTCAATAATGTCCGCAACCTTATTGGCGGCATAAAGACCTATCGTGATGCCACGGCCTCATTGCCTGACAGTCCGCCCAATCCAACCGATACTCATACTCTCCCGACGGCAACAGCTCCCAGCAAAACCTCGGTTACGCGCATCAATGCATGCGGATTGTCATGTCCCGGCCCGATAATGAAACTCAAACAGGCAGTTGAAGATTCAGCCGTTGGCGAGAGGATACTGATTGAGGCAACCGACCCTGGATTTGCCCGCGACGCGCAAGCATGGTGCGAATCAACCGGCAACAATTTTATTTCACATGAAACTGCGAAAGGCATAAACACCATAACAGTTGAAAAAGGAAATTCCGGAATAGTGGCAAGACAAACATCAGACAAAGGCAAAGGAAAGTCCTTTATTCTCTTCAGCGATGACCTTGACAAGGCTCTGGCAACCTTCGTCCTTGCTAACGGAGCCGCCGCCACGGGCGAGAAGACAACCATATTCTTCACGTTCTGGGGTCTCAATGCCATAAAGAAAGACCAAAAGCCCCAAACGAAGAAAGATGTTTTCGGACGCATGTTCGACAGGATGCTTCCGTCCGGTTCTCGGAAGCTCAAACTTTCAAAGATGAATATGCTCGGCATCGGCTCAAGAATGATGCGCCATATAATGAAACGGAAGAATATCGAGTCGCTTGAAACTCTAAGGGATATGGCCGTAGCCAATGGTGTGGAATTTATCGCGTGTCAGATGTCTATGGACGTGATGGGAATCTCGAAAGAGGAACTTATCGACAATGTTACCATCGGAGGAGTTGCAACATACATGAACCGGGCGGAGGCGTCCAATGTCAATCTGTTTATATAATATGTCCGGTTCGGACGGGGTATTGTGGATACGGTTTTTAGAGTTTGTATTGACCGCGTTTCGCGGTATCTCGCAGCACTGAATAAAACAACAAGAATCGGGATGCTTTTGATTTTACGTATTTTTCACCTATTTTTTTTACAAAACGGGGAAACTTTTATGTTGTGCGGGAGCACCATCTTAAATTCTTTTGCTAAATTTGCATCTCACAAGCCATCAGCCGAAATTATTGCATGCTGTTGCTTAACTTCTTACCACACACTCATCCATCCTCTGAATGAAATATATAGGTGCACATGTGCCCGTAGAAGGCAGTATCGCCAACGCTCCGCTTCTTGCCAGCGAAATCGGGATGAAGGCTTTCGCTTTGTTCACGCGCAACCCTTCGCGATGGAAATCAGCTGAAATCACTCCGGCCGACGCCGAACTGTTTCGTGAGCGTTGTCAGGCGCTCGGCTACGATCCGCGCTTTATCCTGCCTCACGACAGTTTTCTTATAAATCTCGGATCGCCTGATTCGGCCAAGCTCGCCATATCGCGTCAGGCGTTTCTCGACGAGATGAAACGCTGCCACCAGCTGGGACTCACCCTGATTAATTTCCATCCCGGCTCACATCTGAATCAAATCTCAGAGGAAGAATGCATCGCCCGCATCATCGACTCGCTCAACATGGCGCTTGACAAGACCGAAGGAGTAAGCGCGGTGATTGAATCCACCGCCGGTCAAGGCTCCAATCTGGGATATGCTTTCGAACATCTTGCCGCCATAATCGACGGAGTGGAAGATAAAAGCCGCGTCGGCGTGTGTATCGACACCTGCCATACGTTTGCTGCCGGCTATGATATGACGACTCCCGAAACTTATAAACAGACCTGGGAGGATTTCGACCGCATAGTCGGGTTCAACTATCTTCGGGGGATGCACCTCAACGACTCGAAAAAAGGCGTAGGATCGCGCGTCGACCGACACGCCCCCATCGGGAAAGGCGAACTCGGCGAGGAGTTCTTCGTAATGCTGATGGCCGACCCCCGAATGGACAATATCCCCCTGATTCTTGAAACTCCCGACGAGCTGATCTGGGGCGAAGAAATACGCTGGCTGTATTCGCTCGACGGTGCCCGCTGACAGGGCATACCGCTCCCGATGAGGAGGGATTATAACTCCAACACGATTATTTTACTTACATCCATCCCGATATCTACATGAAAACTAAACCCGACCTTAGTTTCTGGAAACTTTGGAACCTCAGCTTCGGATTCTTCGGCGTTCAGATTGCATATGCATTGCAGAGCGCTAACGTCAGCCGTATCTTTGCGACACTCGGGGCCGACCCCCACGATCTCAGTTACTTCTGGATTCTGCCTCCCCTCCTGGGGCTGGTAGTACAGCCGATTGTGGGTACCGCTTCCGACCGCACATGGAACCGCTTCGGCCGCCGTCTGCCTTATCTAATCGCCGGCGCTCTCGTGGCCGTGGCCGTGATGTGCCTTCTGCCCAATGCCGGAAGCTTCGGCCTGGCCGTATCTTCGGCAATTCTCATCGGCCTTTTCGCCCTGATGCTTCTCGACACTTCAATCAACATGGCCATGCAGCCTTTCAAAATGCTGGTGGGCGATATGGTTAATGAGCGCCAGAAAGGGCTTGCATACTCCATACAGAGCTTCCTCTGCAACGCCGGTTCGATCGTAGGCTACGTATTCCCATTCCTGCTCACCTGGATAGGCTTTCAGAATACTGCGGCAGCCGGTGTGATTCCGCAGACGGTGGTATTCTCCTTCTATTTCGGAGCCGCCATCCTGCTGCTGTGTGTAGTCTACTCGCTCATGAAAATCAAGGAGTGGCCTCCGCAGCTCTACGCCGAATACAACGGCGGCGGCAACGCAGCTACTGCCGATAGAAAGGAGAAGACCAATCTTATAAAACTGCTTGTTAACGCTCCGAAAACATTCTGGACCGTAGGTCTGGTGCAATTCTTCTGCTGGTTTGCATTCCTTTTCATGTGGACATACACCAACGGCACCATCGCCAAGCAGGCATTCGACTGTCCCGAGACAACTACCATCCACGGAATCACCGAAACTCTCGCCGACGGCTCCTCGGCGACATACAACGCCAAATACATCCTCACCGCCGACTCCATGCTGATTGTCGACAACGGCAAAGCCGCCGTAGCAGGCATCGTCGACGCCGATGGCGTATTCCACGCAGCCACCGAAGTGCAGCTCACTACAACTTCGCAGCCAGAGCAGAAGATTGATTTCGGCGGACTCGACATCGCGGCTCCCACCATGGGAATAGAGCGGGTAACTCCGGTCGTAACCGCCGACATGCTCGCCTCGACCAACGGCATCAGCCGGTTTGCATTCAACACTCCGGTTGAGACCGAAGGACGCACGCTTATCATCAACGGCAACGAGGGGATTGAGACCCCGAGCTTTATCATCGTGGACCGCCTCTCGCAGATGAAAGCCGGCAGCGCCATCATCATGGCCGACATTTATACACACGACCCCAAATCGGGAGCCCTGTTCGTCGACGGCACTTCTACGGCGACGCTCGCGGACCTCGCCAAATGCGCCTTCGACACCTCGATTGTACTCAACACCGAATCCGACGAATACAACGACGCAGGCAACTGGGTAGGCATCCTCTTCGCCGTGCAGGCCATCGGTTCGGTGCTGTGGGCCGTCTGCCTCCCGCTGTTCCGCAGCCGCAAGTTCTCCTATTCGCTCAGCCTGATGCTCGGCGCGGCAGGCTTCATCTCTGCCGGCCTCATCACCAACCAGTATCTACTCTTCGTGTCATTCCTTCTCATAGGCTGCGCCTGGGCCGCCATGCTCGCATGGCCCTTCACCATACTGACCAACTCGCTGAAGTCTGGCAATATAGGCGCATACCTCGGCCTGTTCAACTGCTCGATATGCATTCCGCAGATTGTGGGCGCTCTTGCTGGCGGCTGGATTCTCTCTGCCATCGGTTCGCCCAGTGAACTTGCACCGCAGTATATGATGATGATTATCGCAGGCATATCGCTCGTGTTGGGCTCGCTTGCTGTGGTCTTTATCAAGGAAGGTCCCGACACTCCCGCTCCGACGGAAACTCCGGTAGTATCCGAAGGTATCTGATTCTCCCCGGGCCAACTGTTCTGAATATTTACAATACATTCATCCTCAAATCACCTTATCACACCGTTTCACCAAATGAAGAGACTCATATATCTGGCCGGGGCGGCGGTCATGCTCGCCTCCTGTTCAGGCACAAAAGACTACGACGCCTACGAAGCCACACTTACGGAAATGCAGGCTCAGATCGACACCATCTCGTCGGCCACATCCTATGGTGCATTTCTTGACGAACTCAGCACGCTTGCCGCCGACTTCGCCTCCAAGGACGTAAAACTCAACGACACCCAGCGCGACCGCCTCAGCACGCTCAGCCTGGAAATCGGCGAGAAACTCGCTGCACGCTACGACGCAATCGCCGCCACCCAGACCGAAATGCCCGACTCCATCGGCGCTCCCGCCGAAGAGCAGCCCGACTCCATAGGCTGACGGCGACGGCTCCAACATATTTCGAGGTGGTGTGCCGCTTGACGGCACGCCGCCTCTTATCGTATATTTCAAAAAATTTTCGTATATTTGGGAAACAATCCATTGTCCAATCAATAAAATCATAATTTCATATGGAACTCTGGCTTATCTGGATTATCATAGCTGTTGTGCTTATTATAGTCGAAGTGCTTACGCAGATGCTTTGGGCCTTATGTCTGGGCGCGGGCGCCATACTTGCAATGGCGGCCTCTCTGCTCGGAGTAGACCTCGTATGGCAGATTGTCATAATGGCCGTCGCCGCACTTGGTTTCTATCTTGTCGCCTTCCCGTGGTTCCGCAGAATTCATAATGCGCGCACCGCCCACACGGCCCGTACAGGCATGGATGCCCTTCTCGGACGCCGCGCCATCGTCACCGAGACCGTGCGCCCCGGTTCGCTGGGCCGCGCCCGTATCGACGGTGACAACTGGCAGGTGCAGGCGCCGTCCGAACCGATGGCAATCCCCGTCGGCGCCGAAGTAATCGTAACCGGCTACGACAGCATCATCCTTACGGTGGTTCTTCCACAGATATAAACTCTCCGACAAAATTTACCGGGTCTGGTGGCAGCCTCCAGTTTCCGGTTTCAGCAATAATTTTCACACAAATCTAAACTCAAACAATCATGATTTCCTGGATTCTTGCATCCGTAGTGGTGATTTTCGCCATTGTAGTGATTTCAGCCGGCGTCAAGGTAGTGCCTCAGTCGGAAACACGCGTAATCGAGCGCCTGGGCCGCTTCCACAGCGTGCTATCGCCCGGCCTTAACTTCATAATTCCGTTCATCGACAAGCCCAAGACCATCTATACGCGCCGCGTGGAGCAGGGCATCGGCGGACGCCACGTGGTCCGTACCGTAGCCACGACCGTAATAGACCTCCGCGAGCAGGTATACGACTTCCCCTCGCAGCAGGTGATTACGCGCGACAACGTTACCACCGAAATCAATGCACTGCTTTACTTCCAGATTACCGACCCCAAGAAAGCAGTCTACGAAATCGACAACCTCCCCAACGCCATCGAAAAACTCACGCAGACTTCGCTCCGCAATGTAATCGGCGAACTCGAGCTCGACGAGACACTTACCTCGCGCGACACCATAAACACAAAGCTGCAGGCAATCCTCGACGACGCCACCAACAAATGGGGCGTGAAGGTAAACCGCGTGGAACTTCAGGACATCACCCCGCCGGAAAGCGTTCGCGTAGCCATGGAGAAACAGATGCAGGCCGAGCGCAACCGTCGCGCCGAAATCCTCAACGCCGAGGGCGAAAAGCAGAGCCTCATACTCCGTTCCGAAGGTGAAAAAGCCTCGCAGATCAACAAGGCCGAAGCCCGCAAGCAGAGCGAGATTCTCCGTGCCGAAGGCGATGCCCAGGCAATCATTCTCAACGCCCAGGCCGAGGCCGACGCCATCCGTCGCGTAGCAGAAGCCGTAGCCGTCGGCAAGACCGACCCGGCAGCCTATATGCTGGCCATGAAATATATCGACACCCTGCGCGAGATGACCACCGGCAAAGACAACAAAACAGTCTACATCCCCTACGAGGCTAGCTCAGTGCTCTCCTCGCTCGGCTCCATCCGCACCCTTTTCAACGACAAAGCCTGACAATCGTATCATATTCCCCCTAAAGACAGCGGCCGCCGGACACAATGTGTGGATCCGGCGGCCATATTTATACTAAAACAGACGGCTATCCAATACCAGCCGAACCGATGTCACGCCTAATGACTGCAATCAAAATAACAGAAACTCTTTCTAACGTGAGATGAACATATATAATAGCCGTACATCCACTACACACGCGAATACTATGGTGGCCCGCAAGATCAGGGACTATATTTGTTGGGGCTGTACGTGCGAGGCAACATGTGCGGCCAACGCCGAACGCGTTAGGTGCGAAATGACTCGCACCTTCTAAGTTACGTAAAAATCGCGCAGTCAATTAACACTTCAACCGTATTATTCAGTTATACCCTGAAGGACCTTAAAAGGACTTAGAGACCCTAAAGGCCCTAAAGACCATAAAGACCATAAAGACCATAAAGACCATAAAGACCATAAAGACCATAAAGACATCAAGGATCTCGAAGACCCTGTGAACCTCAAGGGC
>UREH01000072.1 GCA_900546835.1 uncultured Porphyromonadaceae bacterium | reverse complement strand
GACAGGCCGTGGCTGTCTCCAATCCCACCTTCATAGGATGGATGCTGAAGGTAAAATCCAACATGGAGTCCGGTCAGTTCCTGCCGATGATGCGCGCCGCCACGCAGGCCCTCCAGGCGCCCGACCAATGGTACCGCGACCTCAACGCCACCTACCGGGAGCGCCGCGCCGTGGCCGAGCGTATCATGGATGCCCTCGGCTGCCGCTTCGACCCGAAGCAGGCCGGTCTCTTCCTCTGGGGACGCATCCCCGACGCGGAGGCGGGAGCCGAGGCGATGGCGAACCGGCTGCTCTACGATAAGCACGTGTTTCTCACCCCAGGCAGCATTTTCGGCTCAAACGGCGAGCGCTATATCCGCATATCGCTCTGCGCCCCGGTGACTACGCTGGAGCGTGCCCTGGAGCGCCTTGCGCAAAAACAACCCTGAAATCATTCATTCCAATCCATACAGAAATTTATTATGGCAGACATACTGACCGACTTACAGCCCATATCCCTCCCCGGCATCAACCCCGATGAGCCGCTCATAATCGCCGGCCCGTGCAGTGCCGAGACCGAGGAGCAGGTGCTCTCCACCGCCCGACAGCTCGCCGCCGCGGGCATAAAGATATTCCGCGCCGGCATCTGGAAGCCGCGCACCAAGCCCGGAGGCTTCGAGGGAATCGGTGCTCCTGGACTGAAATGGCTCCGCCAGGTGAAGGAGCAGACAAGGATGTACACCGCTACCGAAGTGGCCACGCGCGCCCACGTGCAGCTCGCCCTTGAGGCCGGAGTCGACGTGCTCTGGATCGGAGCACGTACATCGGCCAACCCCTTTGCCATGCAGGAGATTGCCGACACGCTGCGCGAACTCGGAGCCGACGTGCCCGTGCTTGTCAAAAACCCCGTAAACCCCGACCTCGAGCTATGGATCGGCGCCATGCAGCGCCTTCACAACGCCGGAATCCGACGTATAGCCGCCATCCACCGCGGATTCAGCACCGACGGGCGCCATATCTACCGCAATATGCCCCAGTGGCATATCCCCATCGAGTTGCGCCTGCGCTTCCCCTCGCTGCCGATTATCTGCGACCCCTCTCACATCGGCGGCAAGCGCGAACTCATAGGAACGCTCTCGCAGCAGGCCTTCGACATGGGTTTCAACGGGCTTATCATCGAGAGCCACTGCGATCCCGACAACGCCTGGAGCGACGCCGCCCAGCAGCTCACACCCGAAGTGCTCGGCATAATCCTCGGCAACCTGAAAGTGCGCGAGCAACAGCAGACCACCGAGTCGCTCGCCCTTCTGCGCCGCCAGATCGACGCCGTCGACAACGAGCTGCTCGACGTATTGGCACGACGCATGAGCATCTCGCGCGAAATCGGCCGCTACAAGAAAGAGCACAGCATGCCCGTGGTTCAGGCCGGGCGCTACAACGACGTGCTACGCTCGCGCATCCAGGCCGGTGAGGAACTCGGCATGTCGGCCGAATTCATGCGGACCTTCCTCCTTGCTGTCCACGACGAGTCCGTGCGGCAGCAGATTGACATCCTGAACTCCTGATTAGACAGCCTTTTAGAGCGCCGTCCATCCGGACGGAAGCCCATGCGACTTCCGAGCCTCCGCAGCAGTCGCTTAATCCCCCGGATTTGCCGCCGGAGGTGAGCGTCGAAGAAGCTTCAAGTCGCTTAGCCCCAGGTTTAGGAGGCCAAAGGCCGACGATTTACCCGGGGACAACGCCGACATATTACGCCTCTCCGAGGCGCCACTACGCTATGTATGTGCGATAGAGGAGTGGATCTGTGAAATGATTGAGGTTGCCGCGCAGAATCTCGGCAACCTCTATTATGGAATTATAAATGGATTTGGTTCGGGGGGAATCAGAGGGAGGCGAGGATGGGGGTGCCGGACTGGAGGCGCTTGAGGCGCAGCAGAGCTTCGAGGTAGTAGTAGTCGGCGTAGATGATGGAGGCGTCGATTTCAGAGCCAGCAGGGTGATGGCCTACGGAGTGGTCGAGGAAGGAGCTGCGATGGGCGGAGGAGCGGTAGCTGTCGGAGCTGAGCGAGGCAAGCATTTTCTCGGCACAGTGGCGGTAGCGGTCGGATTTCTCTCCCTCCACGTAGCCCTGGAGTTCGAGCAGGGCGGAGGCCACGACGCAGGCTGCTGAGGCGTCGCGCGGAGTCGAGGTCTCGGCGGGGGCGCTGAAGTCCCAGTAGGGGACGTAGTCGGTGGGAAGACGGTCGAGATATACGTCGGTTACCTTCTGGGCGAAATCGAGGAAACGCGGGTCGTGAGTCTCGCGATATACCATGGTGTAGCCGTAGATGGCCCAGGCCTGCCCTCGGGCCCACATGGAGTTGTCGGCGAGGCCCTGATGGGTCATTCCTTTGATGAAGTCGCCTGTGACGGGGTTGTAGACGGCCACATGGTAGCTGGTATAATCGGGACGGAAGGCGTGGGCCATGGTGGTCTCGGCGTGCTTCACGGCGATGTCGTAGAGGCGGTGATCGCCGCCATTCTTAGCTGCCCAGAAAAGCATTTCGAGGTTAATCATATTGTCCATGATGGTGTTGTGGCCACCGAGCGCATCTACATTGCGCGGCCACGAAAGGATAGTGCCCACGGCGGGATTGAAGAGCGTGGCGAGCGTATCGGCGGTATCGAGAATCACCTGGCGGAAGGCGGGATTGTGGGTGAGGCGGTAGCCATTGCCGTAGCTGCAGAACATCAGGAAGCCGAGATCATGGTCGAACGCGGGGCGCTTCGAGAGATATTCGAGCGAGGCGGTGAAGCGCTCGGCCTCAGCGCGGAGCGTCTCGTCGTGGGTGTATTCATAGTCCATCCAGAGCACGCCGGGCCAGAAGCCCGCGCACCATTCGTCGGCCGTGGCCTTGCGGCAGTGCCAGAGCGTGTCGGAATGCTCGATGTTGCGTGGCATCATGGAGTAGACAAGGGAGTCGGGCTGACGGTGAAGCTCGCCGAGGGTCTTCCCGACCTTCGAGTGGCAGTATGTAAGCGCCTCCTCGACGCTGAAATCGTCGGAGGCTTTCGACTGCGAGGCGCAGGCAACCATGCATGCGCCTATCAGACTGAGGAATCCAAGTTTTAAGAGTCGCATTCTTAAACTGTATATCTTGATTACTGTAAGGTACTATTTCTTAATCTTCACTTCGAGCACATCGATCCAGCCGAGGTCGGCCACCCCTTCGGGCGCCAAGCTGAAGAAACCGACTTTCGCGCCTATCCATTTGCCTGCGCGGGCCTTGAAGGGAGTGCCGGCACGGTGGAATTTGCGGCCGTCGAGGCTGTAGGAGAAATTACACAAGGCTCCTTCGCCTACCTCAACCCGAAGCCATATGTCGGCTTCGAGATTCCGGAGAAGTCCGGCAGGATATATGCGTGTGGGAGTAATCGTGGCAAGCGTCTCGACAGATTCGGGCGCGCCCTTCTCGGCATCGGCACATACACCGCGCTGAAGTTCGAACACCTCGCCGCGCTTGCAGAGGGCGAGCGTGGAGTAGTCCCACCCCATGACAACCAGGCCCGAATTTACGCCTTCGGAGCTTTCCTTGGCCGAGATGCGCACACGCGTCGTGAGCGTAAACCTCTCGGCCGGGAACTTCTGGAGCCAGAGATTGGAGAGCGACCATAGATTGGCCGGCTCGCTGATACGTCCGCTGTAGATGCGCATCATCCCCTCGGGGAGGGCGAAGCCGTAGTGGTCGGCAGCGTAATTGGAGTGCCATTCGTAGAGTGCGGGGCTCTGGAGTTCGTCGTAAGAGAGCGACGCGTCGGCCGGGGCGGGGCGAGAGAAGCGCTTCACCGGCTCTCCGCAGCCGTCGCCGTCGGGATCAGTGCCTATCACAGGCCATCCATCGGCGCGCCACTGTAGCGGATTCAGGTGGAGGATACGGCCGTAGGCGCCCCGGTCCTGAAAATGCAGGAACCAGCCGCGACCGTCGGAGCCGTCGACCCACGCGCCCTGATGGGGTCCGTTGATGTCGGTGGAACCCTGCGCCATCACGATCCGCGGCTCGTAGGGGCCGTAGATGTTGCGCGAGCGCATGGCGAGCTGCCAGCCGTCGGCCACACCGCCTGCGGGAGCGAAAATCCAGTACCAGCCATCGCGCTTATAGAGTTTCGGGCCTTCGACGGTATGGTTCACGCCGTCGTTGCCGTCGAACACCACCACCGGGTCGGAGATGGCGCGCGTACCGTCGGGCGAAAGCTCACGCACGGTAATCAGACTGTTGAAACCGCATCGCGAGGCAGCCCAGCCGTTGACCATATAGAGGCGGCCGTCGTCGTCCCAGAGCGGTGTCGTATCGATGATTCCCTTTCCGGGCACCACAAGCACAGGCTCGGACCACTCCCCTTCCGGGTCTGCGGTCCTTACCATAAAGACGCCCACGTCGGGATCGCCCCAGTAGATATAGTATTCGCCGTTGTGGCAACGGATGGATGGGGCCCATACACCCTTGCCGTGTTTCACGGTGAAATAGACGTCGGCCGGAGGAACGGCCTTGATCGCGTAGTTCACAAGCTCCCAGTTCACCAGGTCGGTAGAGCGCAGAATCGGCAGACCCGGCGCACACTGAAAGCTGGAGGCGGTCATATAGAAAGTCTTCCCGTCGGGCGAAGCCGTCACGTCGGGATCGGAATAGTCGGAGAAAACGATAGGATTCGTGAAGTATTCCCCCTTGAGATTGGCAGGATTCGACACGAGTCGGCCTCCGGCGGCTATCGCAGCCACCGGGAGGCAAACCGATGTCAGACATGCCAACAAGTTGCTGATGTAACTTTTAATCATCATTTTCTTACTTAAGGGATTTTACCTATCTAACTTTTACCTGGACAAACCTCGGTGGCGAAAACACAGCAAAAAGTGAAAAGTCACCGGAGAAATCTTACACCCTATAATACGCCTCCGCAAGCGCGGACACCTAATGATGGAGGGGCGATTACTTTCCGGAGAGATTATTTTCCGGCAACCGGCTCCAAACGGATGGCCACGCCGCCGCGCGGCTGCAGCGCGAAGCGCATACGGTCGGAAGGACGGACCTTGCGGGTGTCGATCTTCACGTGGGTTGCGGTGTCGACCTTGTCGCCCCCGTCGGAATAGACTGTAGCGTTCCAGACCGAGGAGGTCGGGAGGAAGGAGAAATCGACCACCACCTCACGGGCATCGTTGTTGCCGAGCACGCCTACAAACCAGGTGTCGCCCTTGCGGCGCGCCATCGTAATCCCCTCGCCGGGATAGCCGGCGAGCACATGCGATTCGTCGAATACTGTCTCAAGCTTCTCGAACCATGAAATCTCAGGCTCGCCATTGTAGCGCGTAGGATTATCGTACCAGAAGATAGTCTGGAGCGGCGAATAGAACACGAGCGAGGCGGCAAGCTGATGGGCGTGGGTGTTGCGCAGACGCTTGTCGAAGTAGCAGATGGTGTAGTCGGCGGCGCCGTTGAGCATACGCGTGAAGGGCAGTGTGGTATTATGGGTGGCATCGGGGAACTCCTCGTTTCCGCAGATACCTTCCTGAGTGAGCAGGTTGGGATAGGTGCGCGAGAATCCCGAGGGACGGAACTCGTCGTGAATGTTCATCATCAGGCCGTTGTCGGCCGCCTTGCGCACCATATCGTGGAGCCATGTAGCCCATCGGTGGGAGGCATACTGCACGAAGCCCGACTTGACACCCGCCACGCCCCACTGGTGCAGGAGTGGGAAAAGCTCGTCCATCTGCTTCATCAGCGCGTGCTGGTTGACGTAGAGCCACACCCCTACCCCGCGCTCGCGGCCGTGGTCGATAACGCGCTGCATATCGAGCGTCGGGATAACCTTGGTGGCATCACCGTCGTGGCTGGTACAGGGCATGTACCACTGCCAGTCGTAGAGCATGTACTGGATATTGTGGTCGGCGCAGAAATCAATGGTTTTGAGACCCATCTCGGTGGAAATGGGCGAGCGCATAATTTTGCCCGGCTTCACCCAGGCGAAGTCGCCCGAGCGCTCGGGGTTGAGATTCAACACGATATCGTTGTTTTCGATAAGCTGGCCGGGAGTGTCGGCCGTCATGATGATTTTCCAGGGGGTGGCGCAATATGTCACCACGTCGACCGGCGAATACATCACCGAGCGTAGCGTCGAGGGCTTGTCGGGGCGCGCCTGGAGTTTGGTGAGGCTCCAGTCGTCGACGTCGGCATCGAGCAGAGCCACCCATCGCGACTGCGGCAGCTCCATGGTGAGCGCGCGCTCGGCCGGCCGGCTGATGCTGTCGACGGGGCCGACATCGAAGGTAGCCTGCGCCCACTGCTCGCTCCATGCCTTGGTACCTTCGGGCACCGTATAGTCCGTAAGATCCTCCACTACCTTATGGAAAATGGCGGCGGGATGCTCCGGGAAAAAATAGCGGAAGGCGATGCCCTCGTTGTAGGCGCGCACCTCCACGTCGAGGCGATAGTCGCTCTTGTCCTTGCGGCTGAGATGGAGTGTAGCCGAGTTGAAGTGGTCGCGCACGGAGGAACGCTCGCCGTAGAGCGGTGTCCAGACGGAGTCGACGGGGGCGTTGACCGTGATGCTGTCGGCCTCGAGGAGGTCCATCCAGCAGTCGGGCTGGGCGAGAGTGCGCTTGCCGAGCGCCATCTCCCAAACGCGGTTGTCGAGGTCGAGCCCCGCGCGCGAAGGGAGGATGAGCGGAGCGGCGTCGCGTTCGACCTTATATGTAAGCTCGCGGCCGGGCTTGGAGAAAGTAACCCTGTTGCGGCCGTCGGGCGACGATATGGATAGCTCCGCCCCGGCGTGGGCGCAGAGTGCGACCGAGAGGGCAAGAGCGGTGAATATGAGTTTCATAGTCGGATGAGGGGATTGATTACTTGAATACAACGTTGTCGACATGCTCGCCAATGAAGATGCGGGCCATGTCGCCGGTCTTGTACCATTTCGGTTTGCCGGTCATATCGTCGGCGATATGCACGCCGTTGATGCGGAGATTCTCGAAGGTGATGCCGGAAACGGGACGCGAATCATCGTAGCCGGCAATCACCGACATCTCCGAGCGCGTGCCGCGGTAGTCGATATCCTTGAAAAGCACGTTGTAGACGCCGCGGCCCGGTGCCAGACAGTATTTCTTATTGAAGAAGATGCGGATGTTGACAAGCTGGCCCTGGCGGAAATCCTCCACGCGGATATTGTCGAAAGTGATGTCGCGCACAAGATTGTTGTCGCCGCACGAGATGCCGAAACATCCCTGATAGTCGAGTTGCTTCTCGCAGTGGTCGAGGATGTCGATATTACGGTACGTCACATTTTCGATTGTATCGGGCTGCTCCACATTGCCGTGAAGGCCGATCATAATCGGATGGGCCACGTCGGCCCAGAGGGTGGAATTCTCCATGAGGATGTTGCGGCACCCGCCGCGGAATCCCTTGCGTGTGGCGTAGACGGTTGAGCAGTCGTCGCTGTTGCGGCAGAAAACGCCGTCGTAGCTCACGTTGCTCGAGGCGAATACGTTCATGCCGTCGCCCCAGCCGTAGGAGGATATGCTCTTCACGTTGGAGATGCGCACGGAATCGCTCTCGCCTACGGGAATCTGGGTGACAATCACGCCGTCGGCCTCGACATTGCGCGAACGCCGGATTTCTATGCCGGCGCCGCGCCCTTCGGGATGGATTTCTCCGCGGCCGAAGAAACGCACGTCGCGTACGCCGTCGGCTATCAGGGTGCCGAGCACACGGGCACCCCCGTCGACATAGACGGTCGTGCCGGAGGGGACGCGAAGCGTATCGCCCGGAAGGCGGTGGAGCCCCGGAGCGAAATAGATCAGGTTCTTATGCTTTTTCAGGTTCTTCAGCACTTTGGCAGACGGACGGTTTGCGTCGGGCGCACCGGCGAAAAGGTGGAGATTATGGAAAATATCGCCGTTTACCTCGACGGATAGATTGCGCGGGCGGTCGAGCGTGAAAGTCAGGCATTTGCCATCGACCGACGGAGTGATGCCGTAGCTGAGCGGACGCACGCGGCAGGAGTCGATGGCATCGGCCTTAAGGCAACATACGCGCACCTCGACGGGAGCCCCGTCGAAATCGAAGTATGCCATCGAGGCGACGCGCACGTTATGGCGCGCATCGACCACCTCGTCGACCTTGACGGGATAGGTGTCGACCCCAATCCAGGGGCCATCGGCCTGACGCACCTCAACGGTAAAATCGGAGGCGACGGGCACCCCCTCGCCGGCAGGATAGGCGGTGATAGCGGCACGGGCCGGTACGAGAGCGAGAGCCGCCACAATGGCGGCAAATATTTTCTTCTTCATTTTTCAGTTGGAGAACGTGGAAAAGATTAGGGCGGGGCAATCGGTTGAAAAAAATTGCCCCGCCCCGGTTTAGACAAAACAGAGCTGAAACGTTTTGCCTTCAAACTATAGGGTTCAGCGATAGAGCATCAGAGTGCCCCAGCCGAGCTGGTCGTATGCGCCGGAATTGTTGCCATAGCGGTTTTCGGGCTCGCCCACACCGCCTTCAGGACGAGCCTTGTCGGCCGCCATCTTGACGTAGCGGTAGCCGTCGCCAAAGCCCTTCTCACGCTGATAGTGGTTGAGATAGATTTCGAAGCAAGGACGGAGCTTGCCGCGATTGTCGTCGTCGGCGAAAGTGGTCTGCACCCAACCGTGGTCGTGAGGGCGTCCGCCATTGCAGGCGCAGTCGATGCAGTAGTTGTAGGTGGCGAAGGGGATTTTATCGGCGCTCACGAGCCAGAGTCCGGTGTTGTTGTTGCGGTCGGTGCCCTGGCGCAGGTTGGTGAGGGCGACGTATTCGGCCATCTTCATCAGAGCGTTGTCGTTGGCGGCGAAGAAATCGAGGTCGGGAATCTCGGGGTTAAGCTTGAAGAGCGTGTAGCTCATCTGTGCGAGGTTGGAGGCTACGGCGCACGACATCATGGCGTGGCCCTGGTCGCGGCCGCTTTCCTGGTTCTGGCCGATGGTTTCGCCCGAGCCGAGCGGATCGGCATGGAAAGCGGGAACAAGCTTTTTGACGCTGCCGTTGCCCACGCCACGGTGGAAGTAGTTGACCACGTAGTTGACCATGTCGTTGTTCTCGCAGAGAATGCCGATGGCCAGATAAGAGGAGAGTGATACGAGGTCCCAGTTGCTCCAATAGTGCTCGTCGCACTGGCCGTGATGACGGCGGAGAAAGTCCATGTTACGCTCGGCCCAGACGTCGAGCATCCACTGCTTGAAGGTGGCGAAGTCCTGGGCGCTCCATCCGGAGTAGTCGCGCAGAATCTCGGCGGCGTTGGCGAATGTGAAGCCCTGGGCGCCGGCACAGAGGCTCTGGTCGGAAGAACCGGTTACCTGCTTACAGGTGGCTGCCCACTCGTTGAGGATTCTCACGGCGGCGTCGGCATATGCGGCCTGGTCGGTGAGTTTCCAGAGCAGGGCCATCTGCCAGGCGGAACCGGCGTCCTCAAAGGCCCGACGGTAGTTTTCGGGGGTACCGCTGCCGCGATATACGATTTCCACAGGCTGGGGAGTGTAGTTTACGTTGACTCGCGAGCTGTTGGAAAGGTTGGTGAACTCGGTCTTGACTTCGGCCGGGCAGTCGGGCGATGCCAGGAGGGCTTTGACCCGGTCGAAGTCGGCCTTGTCGTACATGGCGCAGGGGTGGCTGTAGGTGTATACGCCCTCCACGTTCTTGTTCTTCTCGTTGGGGGTAAGGTCCACCTCGCCGTATTCGTTTTCCTGACAGGAAGTGGCGGCAAACGAGGTGAGAACAAACAGAGGTAATGCTATTTTATGAAGTTTCATCGCTATTTTATTGTGGTTTCTTTCGGGATTTCCCCGCCCGGTCTGTTACCGGGCGGGGCATCCCGGGATAAGAACTTTTCAGTGAGTAATCACGTAGGTCTCCGTTTATTTCTTCACCTCGTAGGTGAGATGGTCGACGTTGGTGATATAGTCGCGTAGGTCGTCGAGATTCTTGAAAGTCTGAATCCAGTAGACTTTGTAGGTCAGTGAGTTTCCGGGCGCACCGACGATGTCGGCATATTTCACGCTCAGAGTGGGGAAGGTTGCCACGGCTGTGGTGGGGAGCTTGCCACCAGTTTGCCATCCCTGCTCGGTGAAGTCGTAGATGAAGACGTGGGAGCCGTCGGAGCAAAGGTACTCGTGGAGCCACTTGTTGTTGGTGCCGTTAAGACCGCCCTTGAAGGTTTTACCGTCGCAGGTGGCGTTGGTGGCGTCGACGGTGATGTTTCGGCCGGTAACGCCGGGCATATCGCGCACATCGTCCATCTTGAAGGCGAAGATGGGATATTCGCCGGCATGGAAGTAGGCGGCAGGCTCGTAGCACTTGAAGTCCTGACGGAGTTTGCTTGTGCCGGTGGCCTCGATTGAAATATATCCGTCGTGCCAAGTGGTGCGGCTCATGTTGGCAGTGTTGTCGGCCCAGCTGAAGTGGTCGGGATTGTGGAAGAGCTCGCGGTGGAGACCGGCAGGCATCGAGAGTGTGATTTCATCGCTCTGGCCCGACTCGGGACAGATGGCGCGGATTGTCACGTCGCCGAATACGCCCTTGGTGTTGAAGGTTACTTTGCCTCCATCTACAGTGGCGATGGATTCGTCGCTCGACTCCCAGCGGAGCATCGATACGGTCGACGCCGCGGGAACGGTTGTGAAGTCGATTGTCAGACCGCGTTCGTTGATGGCGCAGAGATATCCGCTGCTCTTATCGAAGGTGCGCGAGAGCGATACGCTTTCGGGCGGAACGACCTTGTTGACGTAAAGTACTTTCGAAGCGCTTACGCCGGAACCGTCGAGAGTAGTGGCGGTGATGGTGACGGCACTCTGGAGAGGTTCGGTGTTCACCCCGGTGACTACGCCCTTGGCGTCGACCGTGGCGACAGACTCGTCGGAACTCGTCCACTTCACGGTGCGGTAGGTGGCGTTGGAGGGGAGAATCGTAGCAGTGAGCTGGAGCTGGTCGCCAACAAACAGTTCGTCGGATTCCGACGAGATTACAATCTGCTGAGCAGGCACAACGGTCTCGCTTACCACCACCTTGATAGAGGCGTTGATCGAGGAGCCGGAGCGCGCCGGATCGGGAGTTATGGAGATTACTGCGAAGCCGAATCCGGAACCGCTGACGGCGGTAATCTTACCGTTGGCGTCGACCTTCACATTCTCGGGGCTGGAGGAATTCCAGAGCACGTCGTGGAAGGTGACGTTGTCGGGCTGGAGCGAGCCCTTGAGCTGATACGACTGACCCACAAGCATCGGGAGCGCTTCAGTTCCGGTCTCGTCGGTATATACGAGCTGACTTGCCTCCTCGGGCAGGGTGAGCTGCACGGCCGAAGGATAGATCGCTTCGGTAAGCAGCGTGGTGTCATCGTCGTCGGAGCAGGCTGTGAGCGAGGCGGCTACCGCCACCACGGCC
>UREH01000071.1 GCA_900546835.1 uncultured Porphyromonadaceae bacterium | reverse complement strand
GCAGTTTTGCCTTTTGAGAAAGGAGTGATGCGGGCATCACGACTGACGAGAAAGGTAAAAATGGCCAAAATATACGATGAGTTTAACTCCTATTAATCATAATACCTTCTTACGTTTGGAATTTAACAGCTATTATTAAACACCCTCTTAATGAACAAGTTGCAGAATCTCGCCTCACGCCTCCGGATGATTCCGGGCCGGGTGGCAGCCGAAGTGCGCCGGCCTCAGTGGTGGGGCTTCTTCGTAAGTGTGGCAGCAATAGCCATCCTTTCCATCGCTTTCTTCTATCCCGACGCATCGCTCGGCAACGAGCTGCGGCAGCACGACATGCAGCAGGGAGCCGCCATAGGCTACGAGGCCACCGCCTACGCCGAAGCCACCGGCGAGGATCTCCCGCGATGGACCAACTCGCTATTCTCCGGCATGCCCACCTTCCAGATTTCGCCTTCCTATCCCTCCGACTCGCTTTTCGGATGGATCAACACGGTATATGGCGCAGGACTCCCCTCCCCCTCCAATCTGCTGTTCATGATGATGTTCGGCTTCCTGATTCTGATGGCGGCCATGCGCGTGAGGTGGTATTACGGCCTCATCGGCGCCGTGGCCTGGGGCTTCTCCACATACTTCATCATAATAATAGGAGCGGGCCATATATGGAAGTTCGTCACTCTGGCCTACATCCCGCCCACAATCGCCGGCATCATCATGGCCTACCGCGGCCGGTGGTTTCTCGGCGCGGCGCTCGCGGCGCTGTTCGCCATGATGCAGATCAAGAACAACCACGTGCAGATGACGTACTACTTCCTCTTCGTAGTGGCGGCTATCATCATCGCTTTCCTGATCGATGCCTTCCGCAAGGGGGAGACCCGCCGCTGGCTAAAGGCCACGGGAGCTCTACTCGTGGCCGGAGCACTGGCCGTAACGGCTAATATGCCTAACCTCTACAACACCTACCTGTACGCGGCTGAATCCATGCGCGGGGGCCACTCGGAACTTACATCGGCCAACGACGACGCCAACGCCACCTCCGGCCTAAACCGCGACTACATAACCCAATACAGCTACGGACGCTCAGAGACCTTTTCGCTGCTTATCCCCGACGTAAAGGGCGGCGCATCCGTACAGCCGGGCGGAGGAGGCCTTCAGCCAACATCGCTCACCGACGTCGAGGGAGCCGACGAGGCAATCGCCCGCGCCGGACTCAACGAGGGCGAATACCAGTATCTCGCCAACTACATCAGCCGCTACTTCGGCGAGCCGGAGGGCACGAACGGCCCGGTATATGTGGGAGCGATAATTTTCACCCTCTTCCTGCTGGGATGCCTGATAGTGCGCGGGCCGCTTAAATGGGCCCTTCTTGTGATGACAGTGCTTTCAGTCGGCCTTGCGCTGGGCCGAAACATGCAGTGGCTCACCGACCTGTTCATCGACTATATGCCGATGTACTCGAAATTCCGGACAGTCGAGAGCATTCTGGTGGTGGCCGAATTCTGCATCCCTCTGCTGGCCATTCTATCACTGCAGAAACTGCTCACGGAGCCCGGGGCGCTCTCGCGCTACCGCCGCGAAATCTACGCCGCGTTCGGTCTGACGGCGCTCTTCTGCGTGGCCGGCTGGCTCTTCCCGTCGGTCTACGGGCCGGCCATCACCGAGGGCGACATGCAGCTGTCCGACATGCTCTCCTATCAGCTTCAGCAAGCCGGCTATCCGGCCGAGGCCATCCGGATGTTCTCCATCAACAATCCGGCCATAGCAGGCGTAGTGGAAGAGCTCCGCTACTCGCTGGTGAAAGCCGACTCGCTGCGCTCGCTCATATTCATTCTTCTGGCATTCGGCGCCCTGATACTCTGCACATTCGGGAAAGTGAAACACTGGATGGCTACCGCGATAATCGGGCTGCTGGTGTGTGTGGACCTCTACACCGTCAACAAGCGCTACCTGAACCACGAAAGCTTCTGCGCTCCTGAAATTTCGAAGACGGACCCCTTCCCCCTCAGCGCCACCGACAAGGCCATTCTGGCCGACACGGCGATGAACTACCGCGTGATGGATATTCCGCGCTTCTATCAGGCAGCACCATCGCGCCACCACAAAGCCGTAGGCGGCTACCATGCCGCCAAGCTTACGCGCTATCAGGACCTCATCGACCGCCATCTCTCGCATTTCCCCAACGGAACGCCCACAGAGGCCGACTTCCGCGTGCTCGACATGCTCAATGCCCGCTATATAGTGGGCAACGACGGTAATGCGCAGCTCAACCCCCAGGCGCTGGGCAACGCATGGTTTGTGGATGAAATATCCTACGTCGACAATGCCGACGCCGAGATGGACGCCCTCTCTACCCTCGACCCCGCCTCGCAGGCCGTGGCCGAACGCCGCTTCGCCCAAGCCCTCGGAAAAGCCAGGCCAACAGCTCCATCGGACACTATCTTCGAGACCTCATATGCCCCCGACAGGCTGACCTACGCAGCCCGGAGCGCCAACGGCGGCATCGCCGTATTCTCCGAAATCTACTTCCCGTGGGGCTGGGAGACCACAATCGACGGAAATCCCGCCGAACTGGGCCGTGTGAACTACGTGCTCCGCGCCCTGCGCATCCCTGCAGGAAACCACACCGTGAAGATGCGCTTCAATCCCGCCTCGGTGCGCAACACCGTAGCCGCCGCCCGCTTTGCCGTCGTCGCCATCTACCTCCTGCTCGCCCTGGCCATCGTCGCCTCTCTCCTCCCACCGGCCTCACAATGCTCAAAGGCATCCGCAACTGCGAACTATGCGGGGATATGAAAATTTAACGGAGGCGAATGAGATGTTTTAAGCGGAATGTCGTAAATTTGCACGTTATTGCGCTTTTGCGCATGCACCTCGACCAGATTTCAGGCCGCCACCGGCTCGCTGCCGGGCGAGATGCGGCCGATGGACTTCATCATTAGATGCCACCAATCTCTTGCGACGCTCTCAGTTATATATCATCCTGATATTTACCATATTCTTCTTCGCCGGAAAGCTTTTTTCGCGCGATGGGGTGCTGTCTGCGACGCTACAGGAGGGAAAAGCGGCCAGTGATGCCGTTACGGCCGATTCAGCCACCGCGACCGACGCGATTCTCTCGGCCGTCGACGGGCTGAAGGCAACGGCAGAATCGATTGCAGGCATCCTCCCGTTGGATACGCTCCCTGCCGATGCCTCTGGTATTGTTGCTCCGGACTCCATTTCTTCCGATTCCATCGCTCAGGCAGCTGATTCCTTAGCGGCGGCTCCGATGAGGGCCGACACCACGGCAAAGCGCCCCTCGCGCATCCGCCGCGAGAAGGTCGACCTCGACAACCAGGTCGTCTTCAACTCGAAAGACTCGATGGTGATGATCGGACGCAATACCGTATACATGTATGGCGACGGCACCGTTGACTACGGCGACCTCAAGCTTTCGGCGGCCGAAATCAAGCTGAATATGGACAGCAGCGAGGTCTACGCCGTAGGCCGTCAGGATTCCGTGGGCGAGATGGTAGGGACCCCCGTATTCGAGGAGGGCGGCTCAAGCTACGAATCGGCCACGATGCGCTACAACTTCAAGAGCAAGCGCGGCTACATCACCAACGTGATAACCCAGCAGGGCGAAGGATACCTTACCGGCGGCAAAACCAAAAAGACCGAAGGCGAGGACTACTACCTGGAGAGCGGCCGCTACACCACCTGCGACGACCATGAACATCCCCACTTCTGGCTGCAGCTCACGCGCGCCAAGGTACGTCCGAAGAAAAATATCGTGACCGGGCCGGCCTACATGGTGCTCGCGGGCCTTCCGCTCCCGCTGGCAATCCCCTTCGGCTATTTCCCTTTCAGCGACAAATATGCCTCGGGCGTGATTGTTCCTACTTTCGGCGACGACTACAACCGCGGCTTCTACCTGAGCGACGGCGGCTACTACTTCGCCATCAACGACATGATCGACCTCGCCCTCACCGGCGAAATCTACACCAAGGGCTCGTGGGGCCTCTCGGCTCAGTCGACCTACCGCAAGCGCTACAAGTACAGCGGCTCGTTCAACATCAACTACCTCAAAACCATCTACGGCGAGAAGACCGACCCCGACTACTCGAAAGCCACCAACTTCCAGGCGGTCTGGAGCCATTCGCAGGATTCCAAGGCCAACCCCAACATGAGCCTTTCGGCGGCCGTGAACTTCACCACCTCGGGCTATACGCGCAACTCGCTCAACTCCTACTATACCAACGCATTCACCGAGAACACCAAATCCTCGACCATCAATATGAGCTACCGCTTCCCCAACTCGAAGTGGTCGCTCTCGACCTCGCTCAACATCTCGCAGCGCACGCAGGACTCCACTCTGGCCGTATCCTTCCCCAACCTCAACATCACCATGAGCCAGACCTACCCCTTCAAGCGCAAAAACGCCGTGGGGGCCGACCGGTGGTATGAGAAAATCCGCATGAGCTACACGGGCCAGTTCCAGAACTCCCTGTCCTCCAAACAGGATGAATTCTTCAAGAAATCGCTGATAAAGGACTGGCGCAACGGCATGCGCCACAGCATCCCCATTTCGGCCACGTTCCCGCTCTTCACCTACTTCAACATCACCCCCAACATCACCATAACCGACCGAATGTACACCCAGAAGGTGCGCCGCCAGTGGGACCCGCAGGCCTCGGCCGAGGTGATGGACACCACCTACTCTTTCTACAACGTCTGGGACTTCAACGCATCCGTTTCGCTCGATACGAAAATCTACGGCTTCTTCCAGCCTCTCCCCTTCCTGGGCGATAAGGTGAAGATGATACGCCACGTGATGACGCCCACCATCTCCTTCTCGGCGTCGCCCGACTTCTCATCCCCCTGGTTCGGCTACTACGGCCAGTATGAATACACCGACCGCCAGGGCCAGCGCCAGCAGAGGAAGTACTCGATGTTCCCCGGCGGCCTCTTCGGCGTGCCGGGCCAGGGAAAGACCGGCTTGGTGAGCTTCTCGCTGGCCAACAACGTGGAGATGAAAGTGAAATCCGACAACGACTCAATCGGCGAGAAGAAAATATCGCTCATCGAGAATTTCACCGTAAGTCAGAGCTACAACTTCGCCGCCGACTCGCTGCGCTGGAGCAACATCAACACATCGCTGCTTCTGCGCCTCTCAAAGCAGTTCAACCTCAACCTCTCGGCCACATGGGATGTCTATACCTACGAACTCAACTCCTATGGAAATCCCGTGCGCGTCGACAAGCTCCGCCTCACCCACGGCAAGGGGCTGGGACGCCTGTCGTCGACCGGGACATCCTTTTCCTATACATTCAACAACGACACCTTCCGCCGCAAGAAGAAAAACGGCGACAACCCGCCGGAAACCAACGGCAACCTCGGCAACAACCCGCGCGACGACGACTGGGACGACTCGGGCTACGGGCAGCCCGACCGGCTCTCCGACAAGGACGACTCCGACTCCGACCTCGACCTGACGCCGGAGGGCTACGTAAGGTGGGAAGTGCCGTGGAGCCTGTCGGTGAACTACTCCGTGAACTACGGCTACGGCGAGTTCGACAAGGAAAAGATGGAATACAAGGGGCGCATCACCCAGAATCTCAGCCTGTCGGGCAACATACGGCCTACCAAAAACTGGGAATTCTCGGCATCGGCGTCGTACAACTTCGACACTCATAAAATCGCCTACATGAACCTCAACATAAGCCGCGACCTGCACTGCTTCATGATGAGAGCGAGCGTGATACCCGTCGGCCCCTACAAGAGCTACAACTTCCATATCTCCGTGAAGTCGGCCCTGCTGAGCGACCTGAAATACGACAAACGCTCGTCGACCAGCAACGGCGTGCAATGGTACTGACGCAATCCATCTCCAATCTTACCGATGTCATGGGAAAACTAAGCAGATTATTGAGCTATCCGGCGCGCTGGCGCCGCAGCAAGGGGTTCGGCGTGCATTCACCGTTTGCCTACAGCTTCATAACGGGCGTCCTCACCCAGACCGAGTGCGCCTACTATGCCTATGGCGAAATCGCGGCCTTCTGCCCGCGCGCACGCAAGGCCGGCTTCAACGAGATATTCGCCGGGCGCGACATGAGCATAGCCGAGGCTCACCTGGTATTCCGCATTCTCTGCCATTTCAACCCCACCCGGATAGTGGAGATGGGCCATGGACATGAAGTGACCAACACGCTTTTCCGCAACGCCGTTCCCCGCGCGCGCGTGCTTCACTGGGTGGAGGGGCGCAGCCTTGACCTGCAGCCGTCAGAGCGCAAGACTTTCGTGCTGGTCAACCAGCTCGTGGGCGACGAACTTACCGCAGCGTCCGAGGTTATCAGCACCCTTCTTGCCGATGAAAACTGCGTGATTATAGTGCGGAATCTCTCATGCTTCACCCGGCAGCGCGAGGCATGGAACCGCATCGCGGCCTCCGAATATGCCGGAATGGGCTTCTCCGACGGCCATATCGGTATTTTCGTGGCTGAGAAGGGCCTCCCCCACTGCATCTACGACCTCGTGCTGTAACACTCTCCACGGCCATGCGCAGATTTCCCGACAACGAGACCATCGTGGAGGAGTTCCGCGGTCACCTCATGCTGGAGCGAGGCCTCTCGGCCAACACAGCCGAAGCCTACACGTTTGATCTCGGAAAACTTCTGGCGTTCACATCGGCCGAAGGGCTCGGCATACCCGACATAGCCTACACCGATCTGGAGCAATTCGCTGCTTCGCTTTACGACCTCGGCATAGCCGAATCAACCCGCAAACGCATCGTAGCGGGCATCCGCACTTTCTTCCATTTTCTGGTAATCTCGGGATATCTCGACGACGATCCCTCGCTCCTGCTCGAAACACCCGTCACCGGACTTCACCTCCCCGAAGTGCTCACCATCGACGAAATCGACCGGATGATCGACGCCATCGACCTTTCCTCCCCCGAGGGGATACGCAACCGCGCCATCGTCGAGACACTCTACGGCTGCGGCCTGCGCGTGAGCGAGCTGGTGAATATGGAATTCTCGCAGATTATGGCCGACGAGGAATTCCTGCGCGTGCGCGGAAAGGGCGACAAAGAGCGGATGGTGCCCATGTCGCCCATATCGCTGGAGCGCATAAGCGAGTATGTCGACGGCCCGCGCGCCGCTCTTACTCCGACTGCGGCCGACGCCAACATCGTGTTTCTCAACCGGCGCGGCAAGCGCCTCACCCGCCAGATGATATTCACCATCGTGCGCCGTCTGGCCGAAGCCGCCGACATCCGCCGAACAATCTCGCCCCACACCCTCCGCCACTCCTTCGCCACCCATCTGCTCGAAGGCGGAGCCAACTTGCGCGCCATCCAGCAGATGATGGGCCACGAAAGCATCTCTACCACCGAAATCTACCTCAATATCGACACCTCCCACCTCCGCGAGGAAATCCTCCTCCACCACCCCCGCAACCGCCGCTGAGAACTCACCTCACGGCCACCACCGAAGGCCGTGCGTCCTGCAGTTCCGAGATGGGCGCGGAGGGGCTTTTATTTCGGGAAGGAGCGGAGTTTTAGGGGAGAATTTGCTATCTTTGCACTGCAACATTCTCTAAAACATTCGCAATGGGAAAATACAACTTCGACGAGGTGATCGACCGCCACGGAAGCGGATGCATGAAAATCGACGACCTCCGCGCCCTCTACGGGAAAGACGACCTTACCCCTCTCTGGATCGCCGATATGGACTTCCGCGTCTGCCCGGAGATAACCGACGCGCTGACACGGCGAATCTCCCACCCGATCTACGGCTATTCACGCCCCGCTGAAAGCTACTGGAACTCCATCGTCGACTGGCTCGACCGTCGCCACGGCTTCAAGGTGGAACGCAGGGAACTTACCTACGTGCCCGGAGTGGTGAAGGGAATCGCCTACGTGGTGAACTACTTCACTCGTCCTGGCGACAAGGTTGTAATCCAGCCGCCGGTCTACCACCCCTTCCGTATCGTTGTGGAGGGCAACGGCCGTGTTGTTGTGCCCAATCCGCTGGTGCCCGATGCCAACGGCTCCGGCTACTCGATGGATCTCGAAGGGCTTGAACATATATTCGCCGAGCAACGCCCCGCGCTGATGATTCTATGCAATCCTCACAATCCGGTCGGCATACAGTGGGACCGCGCCACGCTCGCCGAGGTCGGACGCCTGGCGCGCACCTACGGCGTGACGGTTGTTTCCGACGAAATCCACGGCGACCTCATGCTCGGAGAGCGGCGCCACTACCCTTTCGCCGCATGCAGCGACGATTGCGCCTCGGTGGCCATCACTTTCGGCGCTCCTTCCAAGACTTTCAACATTCCCGGTCTTGTAAGCTCCTGGTGCGTGATAAAGAATCCCGCACTACGCGAGCCGTTCTTCAACTGGCTTGAAGTCAACGAATTCAACGCTCCCACCTTCATATCGACCATCGGCACCGAGGCCGCCTACAGCTACGGAGAGCCGTGGCTCGAGGAAGTGCTCGACTACATCGAGGGCAACATCGCCTTCGTGCGACGCTATCTGGAGCAGAAGCTGCCGCAGATTTCGATGGTGACACCGCAGGCCTCGTTTCTCGTATGGATGGACTTCCGGAGTCTGAATCTCAGCCACGAGGAGCTTGTCGACCTGGTGGTGAACCATGCAGGTCTGGCTCTCAACGACGGCGAAATGTTCGGCCCGCAGGGCCACGGCTTCATGCGCGTCAACGTGGCTACGCCGCGCTGCGAGCTGGAGCATGCTCTGGAAAAACTCCGCCTCGCCCTATCGGAGGGCGTGTCATAACGGCCCATCTGGGGCGTTCTGACAACACCCTCCGCCATCCGGACGGTATCCGACAAACCTCGGCCATAAAAAGTAGGGATGCACCAAGGTGCATCCATACAAACGAGGAGCCATATAAATAATATAAAATGCTTTACGCCATATTTCCCCCTGAAGAGCTGGTTGAGGACGCCGCAGTGGCTCTTCCGCTCTCGAAAAGCATCTCGACGCGCTGTATGGTGCTCGACGCGCTCACAGAGAGCGCTCCCGACAACAGCGCCTCAATAGCCGTATGCGACGATACGGCCGTTATCGCCGACGCGCTCGCGGCCTGGCGCGGCGCCCCTGCGGGCGCGGCGCTGACGCTCGATATGAAGGCTTCAGGAGCTGCCCTGCGCTTCCTTACCGCGTTTTTCGCGGCCACTCCCGGCGCCGACGTGACACTCACGGGGATTCCCCGCCTGCTTGAACGTCCCATGGGGATTCTCGTCGACGCTCTGCGTGCATGCGGCGCCGAAATCGACTACACCGGCCGCGAGGGGTTCGCGCCACTTCACATTATTGGCCGTCAGCTCGATGGGGGAGAGGTGACCGTCGACTCCACCGTAAGCTCGCAGTTCATCTCGGCGCTCCTTATGGTCGCTCCGACCATGCGCCGAGGTCTGACAATCAACTTCGAAGGTGAACCGGTGTCACTACCCTACATCCTGATGACGCTGGGGATGATGCAGCAGCGCGGCATAGCCGCCGAGCGTCAGCCCTTGCGCGTGGAGGTATCTCCGGGAGCCTACAGGCCATACGCCCAGGGCGCCGAAGGCGACTGGAGCGCCGCTGCCTTCTGGATGGAGATATGCGCCCTCTCGGCCGGATGGTACACCATGACAAACCTCCGCGCTGATACCCTCCAGGGCGACCGCCGCGCGGCCGAGTATTTCGGCCAGCTCGGCGTCGACGCCGTTGCCTCCGAGGAGCATCCCGGCGGAATCGACCTCTCGCCATCGCCCGAGGTATTCGGACGTCTTGACCTGGATCTTTCCGACAACCCCGACCTCGCCCCAGCGCTTGCCGTAACAGCCACAATGATAGGCGTTCCCTTCAAACTGACGGGCCTCTCCAATCTCGGCGTGAAAGAGTGCGACCGCCTGGAGGCCCTCTGCACAGAGATGTCTAAGCTCGGCCGACCGGTGGAGAAAGTACGCGACTTCGGGCTGGAATGGGACGGCCGCTCGCTTCCGGTAGACTCCATGCCTGTACTTTCCGCTCACGGCGACCACCGCATGGCCATGGCCCTGGCACCTGTGAGCCTTTACATCCCCGGCATTCTTCTCGATGGCCCGGAATACGTAAGCAAGAGCTACCCCGAATTCTGGAATCAGCTGCGCGCCGTAGGATTCCGGATGGTGGAGGTGGAAATCGACGACGAAGGAGCCGTGAAGCGTATCGGAGGCGACGAGCCCCCTGCTCCCGCCGAATAAACCCGTAAATCAGAGAAAAATGACTGGTGCACTGATTATATTGACGGCTCTGGTGCTGGTGGGAGGAATCCTTTACCTGCTGCACCTGCGCGACATGCGCCGGGGCACCGCCGGAGAGCCCACACTCCCGCCGATGGCCGATCCGCCCGTTCCCGCCAACGCCGCCGACGACGATTCGCCCTGCTGCGGGATGCACATCACCTGCGAGCGCGACTCGCTGCTCGCCCATGTAAGCACGGAGATAGAATATTTCGACGACGAAGAGCTCGACCGTTTTGCCGGCCGCGAGCAATCGGACTATTCCGACGCTGAAATCGAGGAATTCCGCGACGTGCTGCTCACACTGCAGCCCGACGACATAGCCCCATGGGCACGCTCCATACAGCTCCGAGGCATCAGGCTGCCCGACAGCGTGCGCGAGGAGCTGCTTCTCATAGTGGCGGAGGCCCGGGCCTCCCGCAGCCACTGACGTTTATTTCAATCACTTAACGCACTGCGATGCACGATCTCCTGCAGTTTCAGTTCTTTACCAACGCCATCTGGGCAGTGATCATAATATCGGTGGCTTCGGCCATGATAGGCACCTACATCATGGCGCGCAGACTTGTAGCCATCTCCGGAGGTGTTACCCACGCTTGCTTCGGCGGTCTCGGCCTCGGGTGCTATCTCGGCGTCAGCCCGCTGCTCATGGCAGGAGTATTCGCCGTGGCCTCAGCGCTGGGCGTCCAGTGGATATCGGAGCGACATCGCGTGCGCGAGGATTCGGCCATAGCCGTGGTGTGGTCTACGGGTATGGCCATCGGTGTGCTGTTCGTGTTTCTCACGCCGGGCTTCGTGCCGGAGCTGAATGCCTTCCTTTTCGGCAATATACTCGACGTTACAACCGCCGACCTCATGGCCTTCGCCGTCTATACGCTGGCGTTGGGCGCATTCTTCGCGTGGCGTTTCCGCGAGATAGTAATCTGTGCGTTCGACCGCGATTTCGCCCGTGTGGCCGGTCTGCCGGTAGCCATGGTGACCACGGTGATGACGGTCATGGTAGCCCTGTGCATCGTGCTGACAATCCGCCTGGTAGGCATCATGCTGCTGATGTCGATGATTTCCCTTCCGCAGATGACGGCCGAAGTATTCACCCGGCGCTTCCGTCCGCTTATGTTCCTCTCCATGGCCATCTCGTCGGCAGG
>UREH01000070.1 GCA_900546835.1 uncultured Porphyromonadaceae bacterium | reverse complement strand
TTTTTTGGTTACTATCTTGCGCTCCAAACCGGTCCGTTTTTGGGGGAGCATTATATATCAAAAACTACACACTCTCTTTATGTGGTTGGGCATAGACAGCCATTCGTTGCTCTACGGCCTCGACCACGTTCAGCAAGTCTGCAATAAAATCAACCGCTTATGAATCGCTTTATTTCCACTCTCATATTCTTAATTTGCTTCTCTTCAGCTGTTCTTGCAGAATTGCCCGATGGCTTCAAAATTGTATCTATTGGCAAACCTGTTAAGGAATTTCAACTTGATTCCATAAAGATTGTAGTGAATCCGGGATTATGTCTGGCATCGGATGTTTCTTTATGGCATTTATTACCAATGTAGCTGTATCATCGATCGCATTCATTGCTTTGCGGTATCTGACACCACGCTTGCTCAACATATTATGTGGAGGACGTTATGGACGAATGTCAAAAACCATGTATGGCTGTTGATGGTTTTGTCAGATAAACGATTATGTTCATTGTTTGTTTCCTTGTGAGACTTTGCGTATGAAATCCGAGGGGTTGATATTGAATTCTTCTCGTAAGCATTGCCGGAAGTTCCCGATATTTTCAAGACCTACTATCATAGCTACTTCAGAAACCGTATATTTCCCTGACTTAAGCAGTTCCGCAGCTTTATGGGCGCGACATTTCCGGATAAGTGCGGCAATGGACAATCCTGTGATTGTTTTGATTTTACGATACAGTGTGGAATGAGACATTGCCATGGCATCCGCTATATTCTTTACATCGAGCTTCCCGTTTCCGATGTTGTTGTTGATGAGATTGCTGATGCGTTCAATAAATTCCCGGTCAGCCTGTGTCATGGCATCGGTCATAGGGCTGTAGGTAGAATCCGGCTTATCATTTTTATGCCCGAACTTCTCTTCAAGAGCATATCTTGCCGAGAGCTGACGTTGCTGTATGATATTCCTGAGCCTCGACCGCAATAGTTTAGAAGAGAAAGGTTTGGTTATAAAGGAATCTGCTCCGCAGTCGTAAGCTTCCGTTCTTGCGTCTTCCGACACTTTTGCAGTTATGATAAGCACGGGTATAAAACTTGTCTCAGTGTGATTCTTAAGACATTTTATGAATGTTATGCCGTCCATATTGGGCATCATCAGGTCGGTTATTATAATGTCTGGTATTATTGACAATGCCTTTTGCAGCCCTTTGTTTCCGTCGGTAGCTGTGGAAACGGAATATTCGTTTCCAAGGCATTCTGATATATAGTTGAGTATATCGATGTTGTCATCGACTATTAGCACACGTGGCTTTTCTCCCCGTTCTTCTGTCGGACTGTCATGTATGTCCTGTGCCTCGTTAATAGTATTCAATCCGGTCTCTTGCTTATTGGCATGTGGATATGTGTTCAGCGACTGAAGCCTGACTGTGAATACAGACCCTTCCCCCTGAACGCTTTCAACGAAAATTTCGCCTTCATGTAGTTTTACAAGGTTGTATACCAATGCAAGCCCTATTCCGGTTCCAAGACGGTTGGAAGATTTGCTGTCGCGGTAATATCTGTCGAATATATGCGGCAACGACTCCTGGCTGATACCGAGTCCGGTGTCGCGCACGCTTATTTCCGTGAAAGGCACGTCGCCCTCTGAGCTTTTCGAGAGTTTGATGGTTACTGAGCCTTCTGTGGTGTATTTGCAAGCGTTCGACATAAGGTTGTCTATAATGATATTCATGGTTTCCTTGTCGAACCATAATTTATAGTCTCCCGGGGCTATGTCAATGTTGATGTGTAAAAGTGGATTTGTGTTCAGGACATCATATCGCATGCCTATGTCTGCCACAAGGCTTGAAATGTCGGCATATTCGACAGCGAGTTCCCTGTTGCCGGTTTCGGTTTTGCGGAATTCAAGGATGGTATTGATCAGGTCGAGGAGGCGTGTCGCTGAATTATAGATTATGCTCATTTTGCGGCGCTGGGGTGTAGGCAGCGAAGGGTCGTTTGTAAGATCGTCGATGGGTCCTATGATCAGTGTGAGTGGTGTCCTGAGTTCATGGGTTATATTGGTGAAAAACCTCATTCGTTCCGCCACCATTTCATGTTCCCTGCTTCGTTTGTCCTTTTCGAGGCTCAGGAAATATTCAAGTTCAAGGCGTTTGCGGTAAAATCTCATCCCGAGGATTATTATGGTGGCGAGTACTATTGCATATAACATGTATGCCCAGATGGAAGCCCAGAAAGGCGGGTTCACGCGGAATGGCATTTCAATTGTGGACTCTTCTTTCTGATTGGGGATAAATGCCTTGATGATCAATCTGTAGCTTCCGGCGGGAAGATTGCTCAACAGGATGCCAGGCTCGGCTGCCGTCGGTATCCATCTGTCGTTCAATCCCTCCAGCCGGTAGCTCCATTCGACGGACTGGGCCACGGCCGCATCGGTAAGCCCGAACCTTACAAGCATAGTATTCTGCGAGTGCTTGAGAGTGAGGTCAGAGGGCATTGTGTAATATTCATGATCAACGCGGCCTCTTTTGTTCCCGTAAATGCTTATGCCCGTTATATGCGGAGACGGGATGGATACTTTCATTGAAAGTATGTCTGGGTTGAATGAATACAGACCGTTATGAGAACCGAAATATATATTGCCGTCACTGTCAGTAGCGGCACTGGCTCCGTAGAAATCAGCTCTGGATAAGCCATAACCGGTGTGATAGCTATTGATTTTTCCGGAAGAATCGATTACGCATAGCCCATTGCCCGTGGCTATCCAGAGCCTTTTGGAGGTATCAACTGTCAGTGACATCACCACATTGTCAGAAAGACCGTCTTCACGTGTGAAAATGCGTGTGACGTTCCCTTGGCGGTCCAATCTGACAAGCCCTTTCCCTGTTGCCGCCCACACATCGCCATTGTATTCGACCAGATGGTTTATGGTGTTTGAATATAGATGGTTGTTGACATTAAGCCGCCTTTTGAGTCTGAAATGGCTATCGTATATCGCGATTCCGCTTCCGAAAGAGCCGATCCATATTTCGCCGTTATTCCTGACAAGCAATGTGCGCAACCATTCATCGGTGTTGTGGCCATCATTGTTCCATAAGGTCTTGATTTCGCCGGTGCCGCTTACAACGGCTGGACCGCGTCCCGTGGCTACAATCATGAATCCGTCTGCAGTCTCCGCGAAGTCCCTGACATCGATAGAGCCGGGTATCTCTATTTTGAGGAATGCTCCGTTTTTCTTCCGTACCACCACATTGCCGCCGTAGGTACCCATCCATATTTCCCCTTTCTTCGATTTTGCCAGTGACAACACGGCATTGTCTCCGAGAGGGGAATTGTCTGAGTTGACATTTTCGGCGTAATTGCCATTGACGAATATGTCTAAACCCTTGGAGTCGGTGCCCACGAATAAAGAGTCGCCATAAATTCCCATCGACATCACTGAATTGTCCGACAGCCGGTTGTGTAAAGATGAGGAGTGGCGGCGTCTGATAGGCGACGGTCTGTATGATATAATGTCCAGACCGTCTCCGGCAGTGCCGATCCATATATTCCCGTAATGGTCTTCAAAGGTGCATTTTATAGTCTTGTTAGAGAGTCTGAATGTTTCGGGAGTACCGGTCGTGTAGTTGGTGAATTTTATGTCGGCGGGAGATTGCAGAAATGTGTCGTTGATGTTCAAGACGCTTAATCCTCCGTTTTCAGTGGATATCCACAGTCGCCCGTCGGAAGTCCTGCTCAGATGGTGTATCACGTCTGAAACAAGAGACCCCGGCTCAGAAGGGTTGTGTCGGAACACCGTGAAGTTCCCTTTTTCGGGATTGAACAAAGCCAGTCCCTTGTCGGTGCCGATCCATACATTGCCTATCGGATCGACTAAAATGTCCCTTACATTGTTGCCCGGCAGGGAAGTGGGGTCGGTGGGGGTGTGCTTGTAATTTTTAAACCGTTTTTCACCGGGAATGAATATTGAGAATCCTCCGTCCACGTGTCCCAGATATATTTTCTTGCCATCTGAAGACAGTTTTACAGTCCAAAGCTTATTGTCGCACCATCCTTTGACAGTCTGGGAATTGAAATGTGTGGACTTCCCATTCTTTGTATCGAGCCTGTCGAGTCCAGACGTATAGGTTGCCACCCACACAATGCCGTTTGATGCAGGGGCGATGTCGGTAATTCCGTTGCTTGCAAGGTTGCCTCGATGCGAACTGTCATTGTAATGAGTGAAAATATAAGAGTCGCAATCAAGGGCATCAAGCCCGTTGCGTTGAGTGCATATATACAGCGTGTTGCTTTCCGGGTCAAAGGCAATCCTGTTTAATTCATCAGCGGCAAGCGATCCCTCTTCGCTCTTTATGGGCGTGAACCTTGTGCCGTCAAATCTGTTGAGTCCGGATTCAGTAGAAACCCATACGAAGCCGTTGTGGTCCTGAGCTATGCTCATGATATAATTATTTGACAGTCCGCAGTCTCTTCCGAGATGGAGAAGATTGTTTTCGCCCTGCATGGTGGCAGCATGCAATATAATAAAGGCTGCTGATATATAGCTAAGGATTCTCATATCCGCAAATTTAATAAAATAAAGGGTAATATGGTCGGATTTTCCCGGTCATGGGCTGCTATTGAACGATTGCCGTTCAATAATGACGAAAAAACATCTTCCGTAAAGTCCTAAATAAGGTAATTTTGCATAAAATCTTAAATCTAAAAGGTGTGGAAGGAATTCCGCAGTTCATAAACAACTTAACACATGAAAACAAGGCAAATTTTAATGACAGCTGCAATGCTTTTGATGATGGTTGCCTTTTCAGGATGTAAGGACGATTCTGAAGAATGGCCCGTGACCGATGGAAATCCTCCGGTGCTGACCATGGAATCAAAGCATCTTGTAGGCAGCCCCGGAAGTTCTATTTATCTGAAGGGACATATCGAAGATGCCGACGGCATCAGGATGATAAAGATTGAATGTCCGTCGCTTTATCTTGACAAAACCATCGATATTATTAAGATTTACGGAAAAGCGTTGAATTCCTATGACCTTGATTACAGGATAGACCTGTCTCCCAAGGAGACTGGCGACTTATTCAGGATCAATGTCGGGGTTACAGACGTTGCAGGGAAAACGGTTACGCAAGAAGTAACCGTAGACCTCACAGGAGATGTCTCTTAGCAATGATTAGCCATACAGACGATAATAAAAACATCCAATTTTCTAAACAAATTTTATGGCAAGATATATATTAGCATTGTGTTTCTGCGCGATGAGTTTATTTGCATCGGCGCAAATCAATATAAAGGGAATTGTGACAGATGAATCCGGAGAACCACTGATCGGTGCCACCGTTATGGCCAAAGGTTCTAATGGCACAGGAACCGATATGGATGGGAATTACTCAATCAAGGCTGATCCCAAAGGGGAACTGACAGTGTCTTATGTCGGTTATGAAACCCTGAAAATCAAGATTGCCGGAAGGACGGAAATAAATGTTGTCCTGAAGGAAAACACCGCAGTACTCGATGAGGTGGTTGTGGTCGGTTATGGTGTTGTTAAAAAGAGTGACCTGACCAGTTCAATATCCACAGTAAAAGGAGACAGGATAACGGAAGTCACCACCGGTAACGCTATGGATGCGCTGCAGGGAAAGGTGAATGGCGTCCAGATTTCTTCCGGTGGAGGCCCGGGTACTTCTCCGAAGGTTATTATCCGAGGCATTACCACTGTCAACGGTTCTTCTCCCCTATATGTGGTGGACGGGATTCCAATCGGTTCAGATATCAATTTTCTCAACACGGGTGATATTGAATCGATGGAAGTACTGAAAGATGCTTCGGCAAGTGCCATCTATGGAACTCGCGGTTCAAACGGCGTTATCCTTGTCACCACAAAAAAGGGGAAGGAGGGGAAAGCCAAATTTAGCTTCAATGCTTCTGTGGGATTTCAAAATATCAGAAAGCCGGACATAGCCGGTGCCGCTGAATACGAAGCTGCTTATAAGGCTCGGTATACGAATGACGGGAGAACACCGATGTGGAACAGCCCTATGTCTGGCTATACTGATGCAGACGGGACGGATTGGTGGGATACGCTTATCCGCAAGACTGCCATGGTGCAGAATTATCAGTTGTCGGTAGCCGGAGGCACAGATAAAATCCTTTATAATATCAGTGTCGGTTATTTCCGCAACGCCTCTCAATATGAATATGGATACTGGGACAAACTGAACCTGCGTCTTAATACGGAATATACATTCAATAAATATGTAAAGGCCGGCCTTGACATGGCTCCGCGCACTGAAAGTTGGGATGACACTCCGGGTCTGTTCGGCTCGATTCTGGCTATGGACCCCACCACACCTGTGTTCCGTCCCGAATGCGAGTGGTCCCAGAATCATCTTGACAATTACCAGAGGAGTTATAACAATTCGGTGCATAATCCTGCAGGCAGCGTGGCCCGAAGCAATGCTCATTCCCGTGAATACGGTATGTTTTTTACACCCTATATTCAGGTGACGCCGCTTGACGGTCTCGTGTTCCGCAGCCAGTTTGGTCTCAGTGCACGTTTCCGCAGTTCGGATGGCTTCACTCCGAAATTCTATATAGATTCACAGGAACAGAGCGTCACAAACAAGGCGAGCCGACGCATGAGCCAGAATGTTGACTGGAACTGGACTAATACATTGACTTACAACAAGAGCTTTAAGTCTGTTCATAACCTCACGGCTATGGTAGGATTCACTATGGAGCGTTTCGCCGATTATTGGGTCTATGGCTCACGCGAGGCAATCCCCGGCAACTCTCCGTTGCTTAATGAGGTTCATGCCGGAACTCTTAATCAGAACTCGGATGGCAACACATCATATAATTCTCTTGTGTCATATCTTGGACGAATAATGTATAATTTCGATGGCAGATATTATGTAACGGCATCGGTGCGTGTGGACGGCAGTTCCAAATTTGCCAAAGGTAACAAATACGCTACGTTCCCTTCTGTCAGTGCAGCATGGCGCGTCACCGGCGAGCCATTCATGCGCGACCAGACAGTGGTAAACAACCTTAAATTGCGTCTGGGATGGGGACGGGTAGGTAATCAGAATATAAATTCTTCCGCATATCTTACGTTGCTCGACAATCAGGATGTGGTTATCGGTGGCACAAGGGTGCCGGGAACAACCATCTCGTCAGTGGGCAACAATAAACTTAAATGGGAGACCGTGGAGGATTATGATATTGGTCTCGATATGAGTTTCCTTCGAAGCCGTCTTGACGTGACATTCGATTTCTTCAGGAAGAAATCTCATGATATGCTCTATGCGAAGGAGAATGTTCTTGCATTAGGTTACCCCAATTGGAATGGGGCGATAACCATGAATATAGGCAAGATGCAGGCCACGGGATGGGAGCTGTCGGTCAACTGGCATGACAAGGCCGGTGAGTTCAATTATTCAGCCGGAGTGAACCTTTCAAGTGTAAAGAACAAAGCTGTAAAACTGAGCGGTGACGGTCCGATTCTTTCTTCTGATTTCTATATGGACAAGATTGTAAGGAATGAAGATGGAGGTGAAATCAGCAGGTTTTATGGTTTCGTAGCCGACGGTCTTTTTCAGAACTGGACCGATATATATGCCCATACCGATGAACATGGCAACCTTATCCAACCGAATGCAGTTCCCGGCGACATCCGTTTCAAAGATTTGAATAACAACGGAAAAATTGACGATGGCGATAAGACATTCATAGGTCGCGGATATCCCAAGCTGATGATGGGAGTGTCATTGACCCTCGGATGGCTGGGCTTTGATTTCTCGACCAATTTCTATGGCACATTCGGTAACGATGTCTTCAATACGACACGTCAGAGATACGCCGGTGCCAGCGGGGAAAACTTTCCCAAGGGTGTCCTTTCCGAGGCTTGGCATGGAGAGGGAACCTCCAACAACATTCCACGCCTTTCTGTGAACGATCTCAATCAGAACTATAACAGAGTCTCAAGTTTCTATGTAGAGGACGGCTCTTATTTCCGATGCAAGATGATGCAGCTTGGATATACAATTCCGGAGCGTCTTATGAAGGGGATGAATCTTCGGGTTTACGTATCGGCGCAAAACCTTTTCACAATCACTAAATATTCCGGCATGGATCCGGAACGTCCTCAAAACGACGGCGATGCCATATCCACAGGTATTGACTGGGCTTCATATCCCAATCCGAGGACATTTCTTTTCGGACTTGACTTTAAATTTTGATTAACATGAAAATGAAGAAGCTATATATTATTGCTATGACCGTCATCGGCATGATGTTTGGCGGATGCAACGATTTCCTTGAAGAGAATGTCCGGGGACAGGAGAACCTTGACACATATTTTCAGAACGCAGATGAAGCAGAGGCATTCATAATGGGGTGTTACGGCTCCATCACGGAATATACATGGTGGAAAATCGAGCGCATGTGGGTGCTGTCAGACATGTGCACAGACGATTACTGGATGGGTAATACATCTCAGCCTCAGGAGGAATACATCTCGTTGGCGCATTATCAGGGTGTCGGTCAGTCGAACGGCAGTATTTCTGATTTTTGGCAATATAGGTATAAAGGCATACTCCGTTGCAATATAGCTCTTGACCGCATTCCCAACGTAGATATGGATGCAAACCTCAAGAAGCGATTGATAGCCGAGGCAAAATTCCTCAGGGGATATTTTTATTTCGACCTGGTGAAAAATTTTGGTGGAGTGCCGCTCGTCACAAGTTTCGTGATGCCGCATGAAGTTGAAGGGTTAACCCGTTCAAGCCTTGAGGAGTGTTATGCTTTCATTGAACGTGATTTCAGTGAAGCAGCGGCGGATCTTCCTAACCGGGTTTCCCTGTCCGCCAGCGATGCCGGACGCGCAACAAAAGGTGCGGCACTCGGTTTCCTGGGTAAAGTACAGGTTTATAATTCAGAATTTCCCGATGCCGTCAATACTCTTAAAGAGATTATATCATCCAATCAATATGCATTGATGCCCGATTTCGGTCAGGTATGGAATGTTGACTATAAAAATAATCAGGAGTCGCTTTTTGAGGTTCAGAATATTTATGATGAAACATATGCTCTCGGAGGAAATATACCCATGATCAGCGGTAACCGCAATAGCGGTGACCTTGATGGATGGGGGTGGGGTGTTCCTACCGCTAACCTCGAGGCGGCTTACAAGGCAGCAGGCGATACTGAACGCCTTAGATGGACAATCATCAAGAACGGAGACAAGTCAATAGCCGGTGAGCCAAACCTTGCGGAGCTTGTAGCCAAACAGGGAGACCGCAATCATGACGGGTCGTATCATATCGATGCCTCAAGTAATAAGTCGCAACGTTTGAGCCGTAAGCATTATCTGCCATTTGCAAAGCGTCCTGCCAAGTTCGGTCAGGAGAGCATGTCGCCCTTGAATTATATTTTGTTGCGCTATGCTGACATATTGCTCCTCTATGCGGAAGCATGTAATGAAACAGGCAATGATGCAGCTGCTCGCGAAGCTTTGTATGAAGTGCGTAAAAGGGTAGGTCTTGGAAAGGTTGAATCAAGCGGAACGGAACTTCGCGACGCTATCCGTCTCGAACGCCGCCTTGAACTGGCAACAGAGGCTCAGCGCCTTTACGATATCCGCAGATGGACTGATTCCAATGGAAAGAAAATGGTTTGCAATCTCATGGGCCCGTCCGGTTCATTCGTGATGTGGAACACCGGCTCTATGGCTGATCCCATTGAACTTGCCAACCAGAACGAGGCTTCGAACAAGGGTGCGACATTCCAGGAAGACCGAGACCTCGTGTTTCCGATACCCCTTTATGAAGTGACAATGTCGGAAGGCCGTATTCAGCAGAATCCCGGATGGCACTAATTCGAGTGTATTTGATAATAAATTAATTAAGAAGCTATTTAAAATATGAACAATCATATGTTGGCATTTCTGTTAATCGCGATTTCGTTTTCTTCGTGCAGCGATTATGCATACGATCCCGGTGATGCTCCGGCGGTGTCGGATCCAGCGGTTTCCGCTGTTACTAAGAATGTGACCATCACTCCCACCCTTACATTCCAGACAATTCAGGGTATAGGAGCCAGCGACTGCTGGATGGGCAATTGGGTAGGCCGTGACTGGACTTCTTCGAGAGAAGGCATCGCCACGCTCCTTTTTTCTCAGAAAATCACAGACGGACAGCCTGAGGGTATAGGCCTTTCGATGTGGCGTGTCAATTTAGGTGCCGGTTCTGCCGAAATCGGAGACAAATCAGGTGTCAAGACAGTTCATCGCCGTGCGGAGAGTTTTCTTTCAGGCAATGGATATGACTGGACCAAATGCGAGGGACAACAATATTTTATGGAGCGGGCAAAAGAGCTTGGCACCGAAAAATTCGTGCTTTTCAGCAACAGCCCGTTGGTGCAGTATACATATAATGGTCAGGCACGTAACGACCGCGGACTTAAGTCCAACCTTATGCCACGCTACTATGGAGCATTCGCTGATTACATGGCAACTGTGGCCGACCATTTTGTAAAGCAAGGGTATGACGTGACACATATCTCTCCTGTAAATGAGCCTAACGTAAGTTGGAACGGCACGGATCAGGAGGGCTCTGCATGGCAGCCGGAGGAAGTCGCAAAACTAACGCGAGAGCTTGACCGGGCACTCACTGAAAAGGGACTTTCCACCAAGATCCTTCTTGGAGAAGGGGATAGCTGGGAATGTTTCTATGGCGATAAATGGACACAAGGTGGCGCTCCCGCAAGATTCTGGGAAAAGGGAGACGCTTCGTATATCGGGGATTTGTCTCATGTTGCTCCGCTCTATTGCTGCCACAGCTATTGGACAGATACGGCATGGGACACGCAGAGGAGTGTAAGGAAAAAGGTTTATGACACTGCTTCGCGATATGGTCTTGAAGTGTGGCAGAGCGAATGGTGTATGCTCGGTGACGACATACCACGCGATGAATTCCCCGGTCATGCCTCGGCTTCGGATATGGATCGTGCGCTTCATATGACCAAAGTAATTCACAATGACTTCACCGTTGCCAATGTCACATCATGGTGCTATTGGGTTGCAATGGACACTCCCTATGAGCAGAGCGGGAACCGTTGGCTCATGATCTATCTGAATCCGCAAGGTGACAGCGTGTTTGACGGAGAAGGTGGCTACGATGCATCCGCAAATCTGTGGGCACTGGGTAACTTTAGCCTTTTCGTACGCCCGGGCTTCAAAAGGGTTGCCCTTGAAACGGGGGAAAGCCGCAATTTCTTTGGCTCGGCATATGTTTCACCGGATGGCAAACGTCTTGTGGCTGTATATACCAACATGGGGACCAAGCCTGTGAAACTTAATGTATCTGTCCCTGGTTGGGAAACGGCAAAAGTCAGGACATTCACTACATCAGCCTCAAAAAATCTTAAGGAACTGCATATTGATGCCGGGGTGCAGCCCATGCTAGATCCTGAAAGCGTCACGACAGTGGTTTACGATATGATTTAAACAGCTTATAAACTGTCTCTTATACACATCTCCGAGCCCACGAGACACT
>UREH01000069.1 GCA_900546835.1 uncultured Porphyromonadaceae bacterium | reverse complement strand
GTCCGGCGCATCGCGAAGATGGGATTCTAAAGGATTTTCTATTGTTACTCAGCGCTTGATTACGATGGCGGTTACGCTGTGGGCCGGAGATTCGAGGCGCAGCAGGTAGGTGCCGGGGGTGAGTGCTTCGACGTCGAGGGCGACGGGTTGGCCTTCGGTGATGTCAGCCTTACGGCTGAGAACACGGGCACCGGCGATGTCGTAGAGGGCAATCGAGGCGTCGGCGGCCGAGAAGTCGCAACGGATGTTGACGGTGCTGTGGGCCGGGTTGGGATATACGCTGAGGCTGCTCTCTACGGTGACGGCGTCGATGCCGAGGGTCTTGCTGACTTCAACGGGGAGGATGTTGGTGGCCGTGGCTTCCGAGGGGTCGGTGGCTGTTACGGTGACGTCGCACTTGCCTTCGGCCACGCCGTAGACTATCATGTCCTTACCCGATACGAAGAGCTGGGCAATGCGGTCGTCGCCGCCGGAGACGGCATATGTGAGGACATCGCCGTCGGGGTCGGTGAAGAGCGCGGAGAGGTCGACGGGGGTGGTCGATGCGCCGAGGAGCACCATGAGCGGAGTCGGCTCTACGGCCTGGGGAGCGCGGTTGGAGTGCTCGACGACGTAGCTTACGGTGTGGGCCGTGGAGGAGCCATGGCTGTCGGCGGCGGTGAAGGTCATCCAGTAGCTGCCGGCGTCACCATAGTCGGGACGCAGCTCGATGCCGAGCTCAACGGTGGATGCACCGGTTACGGCCACATTGGCGCCGTCGATGGTGGCGGAGCCGGCGTCGGGCGTAGCGGAGACGATGGTGGCGTGCTGGCCGTTGTCGTCGAGGGCTACGGTGAAGTCGTCGCCTTCGGCCTCGCTGACGGTGAGTGTGACGGCGGTAACAGCGCCTTCGGCGGCATATACCACAGCCGACTCGGAGGCGATTTTCGGAGCGCCGTTCTTATCGAGAATCACGGGGATGTTGACCACGGGCTGGCCGGGGTCGTTGCTCTTGAGCACGAGCATGGCCTTGTTGCCCTTCTCCATGGGAGCGGCGTCTGTATCGTAGGTGAGGCCTACGGAGGCTGTTTCGCCTGCTTCCACTTTACCGGAGGCGGTGGTTCCCTCGGCGAAATTGAGCCAGAACTTGCCGGCCTGGGTCTCCACACAGCTGATGAGGAAACCGAGGTTGCCGTACTGGCCGTTCCAATAGGAGCCGAAGTCGTACCAGCCTGCGGAATCGTAGTAGTTCATATAGCGGCCTTCGACGAGGTCGCCTTCCTTGACGGCGGCGAAGAGTGGCGTCTGTACACCCTTGGGGCAGTTCAATACCACGCAGAAGTCGGAGCCTTCGGGGATGAAGAGCGGGCGGTCGAGCGGAATCAGAACCATCTCGCCGGCGGAGCCGCCACCCTGAATCACATACGAACCGTGGCCGAGAACGGTCTGACCTACGGGCGAGGTTCCCGATACGATGTCGACCTGGACATTGTAGTCGCCGGAGCCTTTGGTATAGTTGAGGGCGGTGTAGATATGACTGATGTTGATACCGCCTTCGGGCGAGACGAACTGCACGGAGGCCTTGAAGTCGTCGAACGTGTTAAAGGATCCGACGTTGTAGTACGTACCTATGGTAGGATAGTAAAGAGCCTTATTGTAGGGGAACTTGCTCTTGTCGGGAGCGTCGTAGATATTGTCGGTGGCTTCGGTGGAGAAGGGACGGATAGCCGCGCGGAGCTGCTCGGCGGGAGCCACGGCCGGAGCCTTGGCCACTGCAGTCAGCATGGGGGCGATGCCGCCACCACCCTCTTCGATTTCCTCACCCTTGCCGGTGGGATCGATATAGAGCGTGTAGTCGAGGCCGTATTCGCCGTAGTTGGAGAGGCCGAGGGTCTCGGTGCCGACGGAGCCGGGCACGGCGCCTTCGATATGCACCTCCTCGCGGTCGAGCACTGCGACGGGAGCGGGCGTGATGGTAATCTTCACATTGACGGTCTTCTCGGTGAGGTCGTCGAGACCGGATACGGTGAAGGTGACGGGAATCTCATACTCGCCCGGGGTATAGGCCGCATTGGTGACGGGCACGGCAAACTGCACGGGCTCGCGGCCCACGGTGACGGGAGCCATAAAGCCGGGCATATACTGCTGCCAGGCCTTGTTGCCAGTGGGTTCGCCTGTGATCCCGTCGAGCTCGTCGGCGTAATACCAGAGGTCGAAGAGGTTGATCTCGTTGCCGAACCACTCGTCGATTATCGTGGGCGACGTGTAGCTGACGGCATCGATCGAGAAGGGTGCGGTACCCTTGTTCTCAACGGTAAGATATGCAGCGTAGGGAACGCCTATCGGAGCCAACGGATGGTTCATGTCGGTGTAGCCTACGGTCTGGGTAATCTCCACGTCGGCGGGGAATACGGCCTCGGGCGTACCGGTGACGGTAAGGCTGACGGGGATAGATACGCGCTCCTTGGAGGGGACGTTGGTGAGTATGTCGAGCGAGCCGGTGTATTCGCCGGCAAGCTGGGTGGCGGCGAGGGTAACGTCGAGTGTCTTTTTGGCGCCGGGAGCAAGTGTCATCTCACTGACAGGGCTGAACTCAACCGCATTTCCGAAAGCCACAAGGCGCTCGCCGAGACGTACACCTTCCTGACCGCCGGGGGCCGATACGCCGGCCGTTCCGAAGATGCCCATCAGCTGGGCGTTCTCGTCGTTGGCGGCATACTGGAACTTGAACGTTCCGTCGGGGCGCATGATGAGCTGGTAGTTAACGTCTTTGTTCATCGAGTTGCCGTAGCCGATGAAGGAGATTACCACCTCGCTGTCGGACACGGTGTGGAACACGCCGTCGGCCGAGTCGACAGCCATTGTATGCATGCCCCAGTAGGGAGCGATCAGGTTGCTGTAGATGGAGCCTGCGGGGAATTCGGCCGGTGGCTGCGGAATGTCGTGCTGGTCGGCCATACGGGTGAACGATACGAAACCGGTGATGTATACGTAGGCCTTCGTATATTCCTTGCCGTAGAAGGTGAAGGGGAAAGGAAGCTCGAGTTCGTAGTAGTCGTTGTTGGTAAAGTAGTCGTAGCCGTGGTGAACTACGCCGTCGGCCTTGGTGTTGTCGATCCAGCTGAATTCAACGGTCGGGTCGTCGATTTTACTACGGTAGGAGTAGGTGGTTTTCGCCTCGGAATCGACGGCAGCCGGGAAGCTGACCATAGTGGATGGGAGAACGCTGTAGGCAAGAGGTTCGTCGCCGGTGTTGGAGATTTCGAGCGGGAGGGCCTTCGAGGTGCCGCTCTCGAGAGTCTCGGTGATGGCGTCGTAGCTCAGGGCGATGTCGGGGCATCCGATTACAGTGGCGCTGACGGCTACGGTCTGGTCGCCGCCGTCGGTGGTGATGGTCAGCGAGCCGGCGTAGGTGCCTTCAACGGCGGTATTGAGAGATATCATGATGTCGCGACTGAGACCGGGCTCGATGTCGAAGGGAGCTTCGGTCTGCAGGGTGAAGGCGGCATCGCCGGTGAGGGCGATGGCGGAGACGTGCATCGTGTTATGTCCGGCGTTCTTTACCGTCACGGCCTTGGTGGCGGCGGCGGTGCGGAACACTTCGCCGAAGGCACACTCCGACGATTCGACGGAGCTGACCGGCAGAAGCGATGCGCCGGTGATGTTGGCGTCGAAGCGCACGAACGATGTGGGCGAAAGCGGGTCGTTGCTGGAGATTACCAGATTGTTGACCGTCGGACCTGCGTTCATTCCGTCGGTGGCCTGGACGGTGGCGGTGAGCGTAACGCTCTCGCCGGGCACGATAAGGCCGGTGGCCGGCTCGACGCTCTGCACGAAGTAGGGCTTGGGAGCGGCGAAGCGGAATGCGGTGCCGGAGGCAATCTGCGGATAGAGCGGGCTTTCCTGATCGTAGGCGATGTTGGCCGACGTGAGCACAAGCGGATCGGCGCATTCAGGATCGTTGAGGGCCAGGAAGGTAGTGACGCCGCTCTGGAAGAGCTCCATGGGGCTGAAGTCATCGTAGTAGATTTCGATGTCGCCGGTGGCCGAGAGGGCGATATGGAAGGAAATCGGCATATAGTCGGTGCCGTAGACGATACCGAGAGTATTGACGAACTTGACGACGAACTTGCCGTCCTGACGGGCGTATTCCACGCGCGAGTCGGGACCCATGGGCATCTGGAAGCCCCAGGCCGAAATCAGACCGGTGCCGGGAAGCCCGTAGCTGCTCTCGTCGAGCGGCGAGCGGAAGGTGCTTTCGTTTTGGCCGAAGCAGATGCCGCCGTAGCTGGTGATGTATACCTTATCGTAGCTCTTGCCGTAGTAGGGGAAGTCGAAGCCGAGCGATATGGGCTTGGAGAGGTAGACGTCGTCGGTGAACTGGCCGGAGATGTCGGTGGCAGCGTTGAGGGCGGGGTTGCCGTCGTACTCGGCGGTGCCGTCGAGGGTGGAGGTCCAGGTGTAGCCGAAGCGGTGGGCCGAGCCGGTGGCACCGTCGATGGTGGCGTCGCTGAAGCGCGGGAGCACGTATTCGAGAGGATATTTGCCGGTGTTGCTGATGTTGAACTCGAAGGTGGCGGGGTCGGCTCCCACTTCAAGGTCGCCGACATTGACCACGGCGGGATCGACGGCGATTTTGGCGGGGTCGGTGGCAACACCCTGAACCATGAGGCGGTATTGTAGCCCGTCGCGGTCGGTGAAGGTGATCACGCCGGTATGACTGCCGGAAGTCTGCGGGCAATAGGTCACCTCAAACTCCTTGTAGGCGCGTGCGGGGAAGCCGCCCGACACCATGTCGGGGCCTGCGAAGTGTTCGCTGCTCGAGGAGATTTTGTCGCTGTAGATGCCGGGGGTGCCCCATACGGAGCTGGAGAAGGTGCCGTAGCCCTTGTTGTAGATGCGTACGGTAGCTTTCTTGGTCTGCCCTACGAGCAGGTCGCCGAAGTTTACGACTTTCGGCCCGACGATTTCGGGCTTGCTGCCGGAGGCGGTGATGCTTACGGGAACCACGAGCGTGTTTTTGGCGCTTTCGTTTGTGGTGAAGCGGATGTTGGCGCTGTAGGTGCCGTTGATGAGGCGGTTGGAGCCGGTGGATACGGATACGGTCTGCGTCTCGCCGTGAGCCACCTGGCCTTCGGAGGGTGTCAGCTCAAGGAGCTGGCTCCAGTCGGGATTCTTGCTGATGGCCTTCACGGCCCACGCCTTGGGAGCGTCGGCATAAGAGCTGCCCTTGAGCACTTCGCTCAGGCGCGACCATGTCTGGCCGTTGTCGGTCGACATGAAGCTGCAGTTTTCATTGTAGCCGTCGACGGCTTCGCCCAGGCCGAGGGGATAGAGTTCGGTGGAGGCGGGGAAATGGAATACCACCCAGAAGGACTCGCCGGGGGCGAAGAAAAGCTGCTCGCCCAGGGCGATATCGTAGTCGTAGATCCAGAACTGGTAGTCGACCGTTGATTCGAGTGTGGCCGAGGAGATGGATGTGCCGCGGTAGATCTGTATTACGGGATTCTGGCCGTGGGCACCCTGAAGATTGACGTGGGTAAGGTTGAAGCCCTGGGGATAATCCGTGGCCGAGACGGTGAACATCTGCGCAAGCGAGTTGGGGAGCGAGGGGTCGCTCTCGCCGATATAGGCGCGGAGAATGTCGTAGTTGGTCATCGTTTGCGGATATGTGTCGGGGTCGTAGTCCTCGACGTCGAAATATGTCTTGGGGGCGGCGAAGGGGATGAAGCCCATACGGCCGGCGTAGGCCTTGACCTTGCCGGGATTGGGACGCTGCACTCCGAAGAGCGATGCGGGCACGGTGCGGGTGAATGCACTCCATTTCAGCAGGCCTTCGTCGTCGTTGCCGATGGTGAAGCTGCCGGCGGTGACGCCTGCAGTGGCGTCGGTTGTAACGGCTACGGTCATGCCGCCGTCGGGGAGCGTCATGAGCGGGCCGGCGTTGGTGCTTGCCGAAACCACGGGCGAGAGGTCGGAGGCGTTGCCCCAGCGGTCTACGGCGCGGAGGGCTATCCAGTATTGCGTCATCGGCGTGAGGCCGGTGAGGTCATAACTGAACTCGGCGCCGGAGTCGATGAATTTCGTATCGACAATCACGCTGGGAATCTTCGAGAGGTCGGAGGTGGCGTCGAAGGCTTCGGTGCTGTAGTAGAGCAGGTGGTGGTTGACGTTGTTGTCGCTCGCGGCGGGAATTGTCCACTTCACGTTGATTTCCTCCTGTGAGGGGGCGAGCGTTATGGCCGCTACGGCCTCGGGGGCTGTGCCGTCGCTCATGCGGAGGGCCTTGGCGGCATCGACGTAGCCCGAGCCGAAGAGCCCCTTGGCCGACGGGTTGAGCGAGTAGAAGTCGTTGACAGAGGTTACAATCTGCTGGCGGAGGGTCTCGTTGAGCAGGTCGGGCTTGCCGTTTTTGGACAGGATGAGGGCGGCGATGCCCGACACGTGGGGAGTGGCCATCGAGGTGCCCTCGTTGAAGCCGTATTCATTGCCCGGCAGGGTGGAAAGCACGCCCAGGGCCGAATTGTAGTCCATCAGGCCGCCGGGAGCGACCACATCGACCCACTCGCCGTAGTTGGAGTAGGAGGCGGGGGTACCCATGGAGGTCATGGCGGCCACGCTGAGACATTTCTCGTAGCAGGCGGGCCACCAGTCGCCGGTGGCGCCGAAGTTGCCGGTGGCGAAGATGCAGAGGCCGCCGGTCATCACTTCCGTGCGCGGAGCCTCGGTGAAATAGTCGATGGCGGCGAGCACGGAGGGCTCGCAGTAGCCGGCCTCGCCCCAGCCCCAGGAGCACTGGGCGATGGAAGCGCCGCGGTCGGCGGCATAGACGATTGCCTTGGCGAAGTCGCCTTCGCCGGCACCGGCGCGCGAGTCGAACACCTGGGCGGAGAAGATGCGGCAGCCCGACCCGGGGGTGCCGTCGCCGCCGGCCACGCCGGCCACGCCGACGCCGTTGTTGGTAACGGCGGCTACCGTGCCGGCCACGTGGGTGCCGTGGTCGTGAGGATATACCTCACCCGAGTTCGTGACGAAATTATAGCCGTAGATATCGTCGATGAAGCCGTTGCCGTCGTCGTCGACGCCGGGGAGGCCGTTGGCCTCAGCTTCGTTGACGAGCATGTTGGCGGCGAGGTCCTCGTGGGTGTAGTCGACGCCGCCGTCGATGATTGCGACAACCACCTCGGGGCGTCCGGTAGTCTCCTTCCAGGCGTTGAAGAGGTTGATGTCGGCACCGGCACGGGTGTCGGCTATGGAGCCGTCGTTGTGGTAGTGCCACTGAAGGGGCAGGCGCGGGTCGTTGAAAGGCATTGCGGAGGCGGTCATGGCCGAAGCCATCTGCTTGCCGATCTTCACGAAATTATTGCCACCCTCCATACGCTGCATGGGCACGATTTTATGAGCCTTCACAACGCCGGGGGTACGCTCCATCAGGGCCACGGCCTCCTCGGGAGCGATAGATTCGTCGAACTTGATGTCATACCAGCGGTCGAGGCCCCATTTGGCATGGCGCTCGGCCGTAGCCGGGGTCGACACGAACACGGGCTCCATGGAGACCGCATTAAGTTTCTGAGCCGTAGCCGAGAGCGACTGAAGGCCGGTGGAGAGCTTCGCTCCCTTCCGGGCCACTCTGGCCTGCCTGCCTACCTTTGCGGCGGCCTCCGGCTGGAGTTCCACCCTGACTACCCCTCGACGCGCAAGAGGCGCTTCGGCATGCATCGGCAGAGCGACGCCGACGCCTGCGATGAGCAGCAGTGCCAGCTTTCTGATGTAATACTTTAGCATAAATTAAGAATAAATATTATTTTGTGATAACTAATTGATTCTATAATCGAATAAATGATTCAGGTTGCACCGTCCAAATACCGTACAATTTGCAAATATATGTATAAAATCGGGGAATCTCAATTTTTTTAGGGTGAAAAATGATATTTTTACTCCATTTTCAGCATTTTTTCCGGTCGGGCGATACCGTGCCGATGTAATCGAAACTCCGGGCCGTGATGCGGCCATGGTCGGACCAACCGGATAAAAACTGTATATCGGAGGCCTGCTGTTGGCGGTTAGGGAGTTTTTTCGTAACTTCGCCACGCCTTTGCGGCTCAGATAGCAGTCGCCGCAGGGGTTCCTTTATGCTAAGCGCGTGGCAATAAGGCAAATGTGACTCGTGAGAATCGCTTCCCCCCAGTTTCCCTACAGCGCCCGCGCCCGGACGTGGAAAAATTTGATTGCTTGCAACCACTTAAAAAAATGCTAAAATTTCCGATGAACTATCTGTTTACATCCGAATCCGTTTCGGAGGGCCATCCCGACAAGGTGGCCGACCAGATTTCCGACGCCGTGCTCGACCAGATGCTCGCCTACGACCCAGACTCGAAGGTGGCGTGCGAGACACTCGTGACCACCGGCCAGGTGGTGATTGCCGGCGAGGTGAAATCGAAGGCGCAGGTCGACCTTGCCGACACGGCCCGACGCGTAATCAACTCTATCGGCTACAACCACTCGGCACTGAAATTCGACGGCGAATCGTGTGGCGTACTCTCGGCCGTGCACGAGCAGAGCCCCGACATTAACCGCGGCGTGGAGCGTTCCGACGCCGAGGAACAGGGCGCCGGCGACCAGGGAATGATGTTCGGCTACGCCTGCAACGAGACCCCGGTCTATATCCCCCTCACCGTAAGCCTCAGCCACCATCTCCTGAAGGAACTCTCGAAAATCCGCCGCGAGGAGTCGGCCATGACCTATATCACTCCCGAAGGAAAGCGCAAGAGCTACCTGCGCCCCGACTCCAAGAGCCAGGTGACGGTAGAATACGACGACCACAACCATCCCGTGCGCGTCGACACCATCGTGATCTCCACCCAGCACGATGATTTCATCCCAGCCACCGACGGCAAATCGCAGGCCGAGGCCGACGAGGAAATGCTCGCCGTAATCCGCCACGATGTGGAGACCGAGCTGCTCCCGCGCGCCCTGGCCAAACTCCCCGAGGATATCCGCGCCCTCTTCGGAAAGGACATCAAACTGCACGTAAACCCCACGGGTAAATTCGTAATCGGAGGTCCCCACGGCGATACCGGCCTTACCGGCCGCAAGATAATCGTCGACACCTACGGCGGCCGCGGCGCCCACGGCGGCGGCGCATTCTCGGGCAAGGACCCCTCGAAGGTCGACCGGTCGGCAGCCTATGCCGCCCGCCATATAGCCAAAAACCTCGTGGCCGCCGGCGTAGCCGACGAAGCTCTGGTGCAGGTGGCCTACGCAATCGGCGTAGCTCGCCCGGTGAGCCTTTACGTCAACACCCGCGGCACGGCCAAAGTCGACATGACCGACGGAGAAATCTCGCGTATCGTAAGCGAAATCTTCGACATGCGTCCCAACGCCATCGAGCGGCGCCTCAAACTCCGCCAGCCAATCTACCTGGAGACCGCCACCTACGGCCACATCGGCCGCACACCGCGCAAGGTGACCAAGACCTTCCACTCGCGCTTCCAGGGCGACCGCACCCTCGAGGTGGAGCTCTTCACCTGGGAAAAGCTCGACTACGTGGAAACCGTTCGCGAAGCCTTCGGCCTGAAATAAAACAGCCGCTCTGATAATTAAAGCTTCTGGCGGTGTGTGGAGATTCAATATTTCCCCGCACCGCCAATTTTTTATCGGTATATGTATCTCCGAGGTCTTCCGATTACGGCAATCGGCGCCAATAGAACGTGAGCCATAAAAATAGCGGTGTGTTGATTTAAACTTTTCAACACACCGCTTCTTATAAAACCAAAAGGGGTATCAACAAAAAATCAGAGGTCTTCCTCGAGGGTAAAGTCGTCGTCTTCGTCGAAATCGAGGTCTACGTCGTCGACATCGTTGTCGGCGGGATCGGCAGGGGCTTTTTCAGGGGCTTCATCGGCGGTTTTGGCCGACTTCGATTTTGCCTTGGGTTTAGGTTTGCTCTTGTCGGCATCGGCAGCGGCAAGGGCCTCCATGATTTTTGCCTCAAGCTCTTCGGCGAGCTCGGGATTGTCGTACATCAGCTGCTTGGCGGCTTCGCGGCCCTGAGCGAGTTTCTGACCGTTGTAGCTGAACCACGATCCACTCTTCTGGATTACGTCGGTATCCACGCCGAGGTCGATAATTTCGCCGGCCTTGGAGATGCCTTCGCCGAACATTATGTCGAACTCGCAGCGCTTGAAGGGGGGCGCAACCTTGTTTTTCACAACTTTGACTTTGGTGAGGCGTCCGAGAGTGTTGTCGCCGTCCTTGATGGCTGTGCTCGGGCGTATATCGATACGAACCGATGCGTAGAACTTCAGGGCATTGCCGCCGGTGGTGGTTTCGGAGGGGCCGAACATCACGCCTATTTTCTCGCGCAACTGGTTGATGAAGATGCACACGGTATTGGTGCGCGAGATAGTGCCTGTAAGCTTGCGCAGAGCCTGCGACATGAGGCGGGCTTGCAGACCGACGTTGCGGTCGCCCATATCGCCCTCGATTTCGCTCTTGGGGGTAAGGGCTGCCACGGAGTCGATTACGAGAATGTCGATTGCTGCCGACCGGATAAGCTGCTCGGCAATCTCAAGGGCCTGCTCGCCGTTGTCGGGCTGCGATATCAGAAGGTTTGTAACGTCGACACCGAGTTTTTCGGCGTAGAAACGGTCGAAGGCATGTTCGGCGTCGATAAGGGCGGCTATTCCGCCTTTTTTCTGAGCCTCGGCGATGGCATGGAGGGCGAGAGTAGTCTTACCCGACGATTCGGGGCCGAAAATCTCGATTACACGCCCTTTTGGGAAACCTCCTACACCAAGGGCGTAGTTCAGACCGATGGAGCCGGTGGAAATCACGTCGACTTTCTCCACAGCCTCGTCGCCAAGCTTCATGATGGCGCCGCGGCCATAGTTTTTTTCAATGTTGCCGAGAGCCTGCTTCAGAGCCTCCGCTTTCGCTTCGCGGGTATCGTTTTTGGAGAGGGTCTTGGCTACAACTTTTTTTGCCATATCTGTATCTTGTTTTTATTGTTATTGCGGTGGTATTGCCTGCTGCGCTACAAAGTTAACACCCGACCGGTGAAAACCCGATGCACACCTGTGTTAATCATTGCTAAACGACAAAATTTCATAGCGTTTATCCGGAGAGAGAGAATGCAACCGGAGAGATGTACCCCTTCAGTCTATAGCCGAAAGGAATCGTGCGACGCGGCACAAATAATTCATGCGTCGCTCTACAAAGATACTAATAAAATCCGCGGAATCAGCGGTGAGAAATTTTTTTGAAAAAAATTTGAGGCGCGATGAACCATTTACCGCCCGGTATGTTTTAAAGATACATAGCAAAATTACTTTTTCCATTGCAAGAAATGTGATAATGATTGGTTTATTATTTAGCGAGAAGTTACCGTGACGGCAATTTCTCGTTTTTTTATGCCCGTCCGGGCTGATTTCCGCCTACGAAATAAAGCAAAAGATAATGGCCGCAGCTTTCTGAAACGATGCTGCGGCCATTAGATCTAAATTAAGTGGATCCGTCGGCTGACGGGATCTACGGGAGCGCTGTCACTTACTCTAAAGAC
>UREH01000068.1 GCA_900546835.1 uncultured Porphyromonadaceae bacterium | reverse complement strand
CAGTCGTGTAGACATCTACACTCCTTCTTCATCGAGAAAAATCTCCTGAAAATTTTCCTCCCGGAAATATCAAAATAATTTCGACCAGTTACTTAAACAAATTGATGCGTCATGGCTCAGAAACATAAATTCCGCTATCAGTTCCGGCTGTTCATAACCGCCGTGCTCTGCATATGGGCTGCAATTCTTTCGTTTGCGTGGTTCGTATACCATCAGGAAAAGGAACTGCGCGCCGAGAGCATCATCGAACGCATCGACCTGGCCAACGGTTATGTGGTCGACGTCCATGAGACCAATGGCGACGTCCAGTCGGCCCTGAACTTCATCCACCGCTATCTGGCCGATACTTATCTCAACGACATGAGTATCCAGATATTCGACACCCGCACCCAGCAGCTGCTTTACGCCACCGGAGACCTCCGCGAGGGGATTCCGTCGGATATTTCGGAAGACGACCGCGTGGTGTTGGGCGACAGCTCGCGGGTAATCCGCGTGCTCAACACATCGGTGGGCGACAACGGGCGGAAAATGTTTTTCTTCTCAAGCCGACTGTCGCCCGACGGACGCATAAACATCCGCACCTACGTGCCACCATCGCGCGCCATCACCGAGGAGCTTACCATCGGGCCGATGTTCTGGGTGATTCTCATCGGTATCGGGCTGCTGGGCTCCGTGCTTGCCTTCATCACCACCTCCCATCAGGCCAAGAACGTCAGCCTCCTTAACGATTTTGCAAAGCGTGCTGCCTCCGACCGCGATTTCATTCCCATGGGAGATTTCCCCTCCGATGAAATAGGAGAGATTTCGCGTCAGATCGTGGCCATTTACAATTCGCGCATGCAAGCCAACATGCGCCGCGAGCACGAGCACGAAATCGCCCTCAAGGTGACGGAGGAAAAGAATAAAATGAAGCACGTTCTTACCGACAATATCTCCCACGAGCTCAAGACTCCCATCGGAATCATACGCGCCTACGTGGAGATGATGCTCACGGAAGAAGATATGCCCGCAGCCGACCGCAAACGCTTCCTGGAAAAGACTCAGGCCAACGTGGAGCGGCTCGTGGCCATGCTCAACGACCTTTCCACGATGACGCGTCTTGAGGAATCGGGAGGCAAAATTCCTATCAAGGAGGTGGATTTCAGCCTGCTCGTCTACTCCATAGCCGACGAGATGGAGCAATCGGGAATACTCAACGGATTTAACCTTAAAACCGACCTGCCGCCCGACATCATGGTGCTCGGCAACGAGGGCCTGCTTACATCCGTGCTGCAGAATCTTACAAAGAACTCTATAGCCTATTCACAGGGCACGGAAATAGGGATTTCTCTGCTGGACAAGACAGAAGGCTACTACACTTTCTCCTTCTACGACAACGGTGTGGGCGTGGGGAAAGAACACATCCCGCATCTGTTCGACCGTTTCTACCGCGTGGATACGGGGCGCTCGCGCAAAGTCGGCGGAGCCGGACTCGGACTGCCTATCGTGAAAAGTAGCATCAACAACATGGGCGGGAGCGTAAGCGTGCGCAACCGTCGTGGAGGCGGTCTGGAATTCATCTTTACCCTCTGCCGCCCCAAATAATCCGCGACAAACAGGCATTCCTGATATTATCCCCGACAATGTAGGGAGGGGTGTGTGGCTCCCACCCAAATGTAAGGTGTAGCACGCAGAATCACCGAAATGCTAGAGCCGGGTGCAGATCCACCGAATACCCTGACAGACTACCGGTACATCGCAAAGAGATGTACTTGAATTGTTGATGGTCGGTAGAATCATTCTGAAGCACCTCTTCACTTTATTAAATTAAGTCACATACTACAAAAAAGGCGATGCCTCCTGCGAGGCATCGCCTTTTTATCATCATTTCGGTCGGAGCGGGCAGGCGGAAATCCGCCGAACAGTCCTGCCGGTCTGATTACTTTTCGTACTTCTTGAGAATCACGGTGGCATTGTGGCCGCCGAAGCCGAAGGAGTTGCTCAGAGCGGCACGCACGGGGCGTTTCTCGGCTTTATTGAAAGTGAAGTTGAGGGTATAGTCGATTTCCTCGTCCTCGTCGCCCTCCTCGTGGTTGATGGTGGGGGGAACGATGTCGTCGACGAGCGCCATGGTGCAGAACATTGCCTCGAGGGCGCCGGTGGCACCGAGCAGGTGGCCCGTCATCGATTTGGTCGAGCTGATGTTAAGCTTATGTGCTGCATCGCCGAACACTTCCACGATAGCCTTGATTTCGGAGATGTCGCCTACGGGAGTCGATGTGCCGTGTACGTTGATGTAGTCGATATCCTCGGGCTTCATTCCGGCATCTTCGAGGGCGTTCTGCATCGAGAGGATGGCGCCCAGACCTTCGGGATGAGTAGCGGTGAGGTGGTATGCGTCGGCGCTCATGCCGCCGCCTGCTACCTCAGCGTAGATTTTCGCACCGCGGGCGAGAGCGTGCTCGAGCTCCTCAAGGATGAGAACAACGGAGCCTTCTCCAATCACGAAGCCGTCGCGGCTCTTGCTGAAGGGGCGGGAAGCCGTTGCAGGCGAGTCGTTGCGGGTGGAGAGGGCGTGCATGGAATTGAAGCCGCCTACTCCTGCAGGGAAGATGGCTGCCTCGGCACCGCCGGTCACCATAGCGTCGGCCTTGCCAAGACGGATAAGGTTGAATGCGTCGATGATGGCGTTGTTCGACGAAGCGCAGGCGGAAACCACACCATAGTTGGGGCCATGATAACCATAGTCCATCGAGATGTGTCCCGAAGCGATGTCGGCAATCATCTTAGGGATGAAGAAGGGGTTGTATTTGGGGCCGTTGGCGGCGTTGATGGCATAATTTCCGGCCTCCTCTTCGAAAGTGTGAAGACCGCCGATGCCTGCGGCGACGATTACACCGACGCGGTTGCGGTTGAGGTCCTCTTCTTTCTCAAGACCGGAATCAGCTATGGCCTGACGCGCAGCCACCATGGCATATTGGGCATAAAGGTCGAGCTGACGCAGCTTTTTGCGGTCGAAATGCTCGTTGCCGTCGAAACCCTTGACCTCGCAGGCGAATTGGGTTTTGAACAGCGATGCGTCGAAATGGGTGATAGGGCCGGCACCGCTCACGCCGTCGATGGCGTTTTTCCAGGTGGTCTCCACATCGTTGCCGAGCGGAGTGATGGCGCCGAGGCCTGTGATTACTACTCTTTTAAGTTCCATATTAACCAAAAAATAGCGGCTGTGCAGATTGCTCTGCGGTTGGGGAAAGGGAGGGCGGCGCAGTCTGTGGAAGCGCACCCTTATTTTCCGAAAATAGCCCCGGAAGCAATGCACCGGGGCCTATTCGGGGTGATCGGTTTCGATGTGCGGAATCCGATTATTTCGAAGCTTCTTCGATGTAAGCGATAGCGTCGCCAACAGTAGCGATACCTTCAGCCTTGTCGTCGGGAATTGTGATGCCGAATTCCTTTTCGAACTCCATGATGAGCTCTACGGTGTCGAGGCTGTCAGCACCAAGGTCGGTGGTGAATGCGGCGGCGGGAGTTACTTGAGCCTCATCTACGCCCAGTTTGTCAACGATGATTGCTTTTACACGAGATGCGATGTCAGACATGATAATAAGTTTTATTGTTATGAATATTCGTGTTAGGGAGTGGATTGCAGACACATAAAAAAGGTGCTTTCCCACAATTCACGGCGCAAAGTTACTAAAACATTTCAAATAATTGGCACATATTACCGAATTTTTTCCATAATTAGCCTCACAACGCTGTGTAGGGGCGATTTTTAGGCGATTTTTTATGTTATAAAACATATCAGCCACGATTCGTGAGGCAATCGGCTCAGACGGGATACGGGTATCGGACGTCGTGGAGGAAAAGCGGACCGGGGGGCATGGAGGTGCCTGCGGCGCAGCGGTCGCACGCGGCGATGATGTCGGCGAATGCCTCGGGCGAAAGTTTTCCCCGGCCCACGTCGACGAGCGTTCCCACCACGGCGCGCACCATATTACGCAGGAATCGGTCGGCAGAAATTTCGAATACCCACTGGTCGACAGTGGGGTCGAACGTGTTGACAACCGGCATCCAGCGCGCCCGGCCGACATGGCATATGTTGGTTTTGGCGTCGGTATGGAGCTTGGCGAACGACGTGAAATCATCAACCTCAAGCAATTGTGCCGCCGCAACGTTCATGCGGTCGAAATCGAGCGCGGGGGGAGCCGCCCACGACAAACCGGATGCGAAGGGAGTACGCCCGCGGTGGACGTAGTAATGATATGTGCGCTCCACGGCGTCAAACCGCGCGTGGGCGTCGGGATGTACGGGATGAATCCAGCGTATGGCTATGTCCGGCCCGAGAATAGAGTTGAGGGCGCGCACAAGGCGCGTATCGTCGTCGACACGAAGCGGAAGGTCGGCATGGGCCATCATCATCGAGGCGTTGACGCCTGCATCTGTGCGCCCGGCCCCAACCACGGCCACAGGCGTACGGAGCACTGTGGAAAGAGCCTCCTCCATGCGTTGCTGCACGCTTATATCACCCGGCTGAATCTGCCAGCCGTGGAACCGCGTGCCAAGATACGACAGGTTGATGAAATGTCGGGTGGGAGTTTCCACGGCAAAGTCTGTATGCTTTTGGAAATCAGAAATATTCCGGTCAGTCTTTTTCCAGATACGTATAGCCGTAGAGGCCCGAGCGGTAGTTGCTCAGGAACTCGCGGCCCTCCTCGGGGGTTATCCTGCCATCCTTCATGGCCTTGGTGACCCACGTCTCGACGTTGCGAACGAGTTTCTTCGGATTGTACTGTACGTAGTCGAGCACTTCGGCCACGGTCTCTCCGTCGATTACCTGGTCGATTTCATAATGGTCCTTGTAACAGGAGATATGAACTGCGTTGGTGTCGCCGAAGAGGTTGTGCATGTCGCCGAGAATCTCCTGATATGCGCCGACCAGGAAGAAGCCTATGTAATAAGGTTCGCCGGTACGCAACGGATGAACCGGAAGCGCCGACGAGGTGCCCTGCGGCGAGATGAAGGTGGTGATTTTGCCGTCGGAATCGCAGGTCATGTCCTGAAGGGTGGCCATGCGGGTGGGTTTCTCGTCGAGGCGCGAAATCGGCGCCACGGGAAACACCTGGTCGATTGCCCACGCATCGGGGAGCGACTGGAAGAGCGAGAAATTGCAGAAATACTTGTCAGGAAGCATCTTGGATACCTTGCGAAGCTCCTCGGGCGGATGCTTCATCTGCGAGGCGAGCGTACCGACCTCGCGGGCAATCTCCCAAAAGAGTTTTTCGGCGAGGGCGCGTGTGCGCAGATCGATGATACCGAGCGAATACATGTCGAGCACCTCCTCGCGGATCTGCATGGCATCGTGCCAGCTCTCAAACATTCGCTGCTGGTCGAGCTTGTCCCAGATTTCGTAAAGTTCCTTCACGAGCTCGTGTTCGTCGCCATTAAGCTCCTCATTGTCCTTCCAGCGCGGAAGCGAGGTGGTCTCGAGCACTTCTGTGACGAGCACGGAGTGATGCGCCGAAAGCGAACGTCCGCTCTCGGTAATTATGTCGGGCTGCGGCAGGCCGTTTTTCTCACACACGTCGACGATGGAGAAAATGGCGTCGTTGGCATACTCCTGGATGGAGTAGTTCATGGAGCTCTCGGAGGCGGAGGAGCGCGTACCGTCGTAGTCCACTCCGAGGCCGCCGCCTATATCCACGTAGTCGATGTTAAAACCGAGTTTGCTTAGCTGCACGTAGAACTGCATGGCCTCTCGCAGAGCGTTCTTGATACGGCGTATCTTGGTAATCTGGCTGCCGATATGGAAATGGATCAGCTTCAGCCAGCCGGAGATGCCGCGCTGCTGCAGAAAGTCGATGGCCTCAAGCAGTTCGGAAGAGTTGAGGCCGAATTTCGAGGTGTCGCCCCCGCTTTCCTCCCATTTGCCGGAACCGGAGTTGGCAAGCTTGATGCGGATGCCTATGGAGGGTGTGATTTTCAGGCGACGTGCCACATCGTATATAATGTTGAGCTCGTTTAGCTTCTCGACCACAAGGATTATGCGTCGTCCCATCTTGCTGGCCAGCAGGGCAAGCTCCACATAGTTCTCGTCCTTATATCCGTTGCAGATTATAAGGGCGTTTTCGTTGATATTGGTGGCGAGCACGGCGTGGAGCTCGGGTTTGGAGCCGGCTTCCAGGCCGATGTTGAATTTCTTGCCGTGGCTCACTATCTCCTCTACTACCGGGCGAATCTGGTTAACCTTGATGGGATAGACAAGGAAACTCTTGCCATTGTAGCCATACTGCTCGGCAGCCGCGCGGAAACAATTGGAGATTTTCTCCACGCGGTTGTCGAGGATGTCGGGGAAACGGAGAAGCACCGGAGGTGTGATATCCTTCACCTGAAGCTCGTCGAGCACCTCGCGAAGATCAACCGGGGCCACGCCGGGACGCGGAGTCACGCAGATGTTACCTTTTTCATTGACGGAGAAATACTGCCGGCCCCAACCGTTGATGTTGTAGAGCTCGACACTGTCCTCCACTCGCCATTTTCTCATTCGTAAAGACTATAATAAATTGTAACGATATACATGCTAGCCAACCCGAAGCAGGGATGCACCAGAGTGAATCCCCACAAGTTTACGGCCAATTACTTAGTTGAATTCAAGAGCCGGCAAGCATATCATAACTAAATAGATTGACCGACGCTCCGCAAGCGCGGAGAGCCGACGGCTTGCAAATTTAACAATTTCCGACGACATTTGGCAGAGAAACAGCTAACTTTGCATATTCTTTGCAAACATTTCAGCAGCATGAAACGACCGATATATATCCTGCTTGCGGCTCTGGCCCTACTTACCGGCGGTTGCCGCAAGGCTCCGCAATGGAAAGTAGCCGAGGGGGCTGTATGGCATACTACCTATCGCATCTTATACGATGCTCCCGAAGCACTCGACGACTCGATTCAGGCCGTGCTGCGGCAGGTGGAGATGTCGCTGTCGCCGTTCGCCCACGATTCGCGAATTTCGCGCATCAATCGCGGGGAGACCGACAGTGCCGACGCCGACATAGCGGCGGTATTCGCCGTAGCGCAACAGGTGAACCGGCTGAGCCACGGGCGTTTCGACCCGACGGTGGCTCCGCTGGTCGACCTTTGGGGCTTCGGCACCGACATGCGGAGCCGCGCCCTGGCCGAGAACGACACGGCGGCCTTCGCAGTGACCGACGGGCAGATAGCGCAGGCTCTCAGGACCGTGGGCATCGACAGCTGCGCCATAGCGGGGGGGCGCATGCGCCGCAAATCCGATGGCACCACCTTCAATTTCAGCGCCGTGACAAAGGGCTACGGCTGCGACCGCATTGCTGCGATGCTCGCCCGCAACGGCTCGAAAAATCATATGGTGGAGATCGGTGGAGAGATAGCCCTGGGGGGCCACAACCCGCAGGGGGAGCCGTGGCGCATACAGATTGACGCTCCGGTGGAATCGGAAGCGCCGGTTCATCAGAGGCTCAGCACCATTGCGCTCGAAGGTCCGGCAGGAATCGCCACCTCGGGCAACTACCGCAACTTCCATACGTCGGCGCGCTACGGCCGCTTCGGCCACACAATCGACCCGAAGACGGGGCGCCCGGTGAGAACCGACGTTGTGAGCGCTACCGTCGTGGCACCGACAACAGCACAGGCCGACGCGTGGGCGACGGCCTGCATGGCTTCGAAAGCAGACTCGGCGATAGCCCGTATGAAGGGGGTCGAGGGTCTGCGTTATCTGCTGGTAGTGGCGAAAGGCGATTCGCTCACCACTGTTTCAACTCTTTAATCCCGGTCTGGAAATCAGTCCTTGGGGTCGCCGTAGCGGAAAGCTAGGTCGTCGGGCGATTCATAGTCCTCATCGTCGGGGTCACCGGCCCATGAATTATCCTCGTCGTCGGGAGCCCACGAGGGGTCGAATCCCTCGTCGAACACCTCTTCATCCTCGCCGTCGACGTGCTCGTTCTCGAAGATCCATTCGTCCTCCTCGCGCAGACGGTGATGTCCGTCGAGCGGGCGGTGGGTGATGGGAATCTCCTCGATGCGGTTGGCGTCGTCGGTGATGGCTTTCCAGAGTGCATCCTTGAGTTCGGTTATCCCCTCGCCGGTAACGGCCGAGATGAACACCACGGGAAGGTCGGTGGGGAGTGTCGGACGAATCTCCTCCTTCAGCTCCTCGTCGAGCATGTCGCTTTTCGACACTGCCAGCACGCGCTGCTTGTCCATAAGCTGAGGGTTGAACTTGCGAATCTCGTCGAGCAGAATCTCATATTGCTGCTTGATGTCGTCGGCATCGGCCGGCACCATGAAGAGCAGCACCGCGTTGCGCTCGATATGGCGCAGGAAGCGCAGACCGAGTCCGCGACCCTCGCTCGCGCCCTCGATGATGCCGGGAATGTCGGCCATTACAAACGAGCGGTTGCCGCGATAGTCCACGATGCCCAGTTGCGGCTCCATGGTAGTAAACGGATAATCGGCGATTTTCGGGCGTGCTGCGCTCACGGCCGAGAGCAGCGTGGATTTCCCGGCATTGGGAAAACCGACCAGACCCACATCGGCCAGCAGCTTAAGCTCCAGAATCACGGCCTTCTCGATAGCGGGTTCGCCGGGCTGGGCGTAGCGGGGAGTCCGATTGGTAGCGGATTTGAAATTCCAGTTGCCCAGGCCGCCGCGGCCACCTCGCAGGAGCTTGATTTCCTGGCCGTCGTCGGTCACCTCACAGAGGTATTCGCCGGTCTCTGCGTCGAATACCACCGTGCCGCAGGGCACTTCAATTATCTTGTCTTCGCCGTCCTTGCCGAACGAGCGTCCGGCGCCCCCGCTCTGGCCGTTGGTGGCAAACACGTGGCGCGAATATTTTAGCGGGAGAAGCGTCCACATGTTCTTGTTGCCGCGCAGAATCACGTGGCCTCCGCGGCCTCCGTCGCCGCCGTCCGGTCCACCTTTGGGCACATATTTGGCGCGATGGAAATGCATCGAGCCGGCGCCTCCCTTTCCCGAGCGGCAAAGTATCTTCACGTAGTCGATAAAATTTGAATCTGCCATAGTTGAGTGGTTTTTAGCTTTAAAACGCCTGTCAGGCCATATTTGTTAGCTGACGGTGATGGCGCATCAGTTCGTTGGCATGAGCGTATTCCTGAGGTGAACCGATGTCAATCCATGTGCCTGAAATGGGATAATATCCCACGCGCCGACCGTCGGCAATGGCCTTGAGGAGAAAGTCGGGCGCGTCGGTGCGCCGGCCGACAGGGAGAGTGTGGAGCAGACGGTTGGAGAAGATATAGATGCCGGCGTTGGCGAAATGGGTCGTAGTCGGTTTTTCAGCGATGTCGGTCACAAGGTCGCCCTCGGTACGGAGTATGGCGTAGGGCACCGACGAGGTATACGGAATGGCGGCTATCGTTGCGTCGGCGCGGGTCTCGACGTGGCGGAGATACATCTCCTCAAGGTCGATGGTGGTGAGCAGGTCGGAATTCATCACCAGCGTGCACCCCTCTTCGGGGAGCGGAGCGAGCGTGCAGGCGCCGATCGTGCCCATCGGAGATTCCTCCTCGATACACCGGGCAGCGATTCCGTGGCGCGGCGCGAAGAAGTACTCGCGCATGCGGCCGGCCATGTAGCGTACCATAATATATACATCGGAGATGCCGCAGCGGGCAAGGTTCTCGATATTGTAGTCGATGATGGGGCGCCCTCCAACCTCAAGAAGTGGTTTGGGGGTGGTGAGCGTCAACGGACGCAGGCGTTCGCCCAGACCGCCGGCCATCAGCACGGCCGAAAGCGGAAGGATGGTGCGTGTGGCGGTGAGGTCGACGGCGTCGGCGAGTTTCCCGGAAGGATCGACGACCGGGAGGAGGCGCAGGCCGAGTTCGCGGGCACGGCGCATTACCGACATACGCACCTCAGCGGAGGCATCGGCTGAGAGTAGCGTGCAGTCGCGGTGGGCGACGTCGCCAACCCGGTCTGAAACGGCCACTCCGCACAGTAGTCCGCGGCGGATGTCGCCGTCGGTCACGGTACCGGTCAGTCGACCGTCGGCGTCGACCACGAGGAGCGTCATCAGCCTGCCTGGCAGTCCGTTGAGCTGCCGGAGGGCGTCGAGCACCGAGGCGTCGGAGCGTAGGATGTATTCGTTCGTTTTCATCTTTTGGTTCTTTTATTTCACGGCCGGAGGGAGCGAGACAATCCCTGCGGCAAGCAGCGCCTCTGCAATGGTCCAGTCGAGCGGTGTATCGAGGTCGACCGAGCGCTCTGCCGGCATCTCGTAGGGGAGTCTGACGGGAAAATCGCCCATAGGCATGGCGCGCAGCGATTCGGGATTTATGGCGTATACGGCACCGTTGAACTCCCAGGCTTGAGGGGCGTCCTGGCGGCGCGTGAGGAGTCCGTCGCCCTTCGATACATGGAGCGAGCCGTCGGCGCCGGTCTCGAAGCAGTTATAGTAAGGATTGGCCGAAGCGGCCTTTACCGAAACGGCCATGTCGGGCTTGCGCGCCTGGTAGAGCGCGAGCACACCTTCCACGTCGGCGGCGGTGCGGAAGGGCGACGTGGGCTGGAGCAGCAGGATGCAGTCAAAGTCAATGCCCTGACTGCGAGCCCAGTCGGCTGCGTGGAGCATCACCTCGCGCGAGCCGGCCTTGTCTGTAGCCAGTTCGGCTGGACGCAGATAGGTAGTCGGAGCTCCGGCTTCGGCGGCTACGGCGGCTATCTCGGCCGAGTCGGTGGATACGAGCACATTGCTCCGGTCGAGCCCCATTCGCCGGCTCACATCGAGGGCCAGGGCTATGGAATGGGCGATGAGAGGGCGGCCTCCCAGCGGTTTTATGTTCTTATGCGGAATCCCCTTGCTCCCGCCGCGTGCCGGGATTATGAAGAGAGGTTTCATATTTTGTCGGTGTTGATATCGTGGAAACATTTGGTACGCAGCGCTTTGGAGTCAGCGCTTAGAATCGCGTCGACCATGGCGCGGAGCGTGTCGGGACCGCCGTAGGGGTTCACGACCGCAGCGGCAGTCTCGCGGAATTCCGGCGATAGCGCGCGAGCTATGGCCGAGGCGATGGAAGAGGTGTCTGTGGCGCAATGGATTACGGATGGAGCGCATAGGCGCCCGCGCTGACGTATGCCGATGTCGACCGTCGGGATCCCCATCGAGGGCACTTCAACGATACCGCTCGAGGAGTTGCCGACTACGGCGCCGACATAGTGGAGCGCCGAGAGATAGCGTTTCCAGCCGAGCGACGCCACGGCCACGGCCCTCCCCTTCCGGACGGCCACATAGCCTTCGATGATGCGGATGATCGACTCCCCCTCAGGGTCGTTGTTGGGATATGTGAAAATCAGCGTCGACTCCGGGAAGGAATCAAGCGCGCGAAGCATGTTGGCGCAGGTTTCGGCCGCGGGAGTGTCGTCCATCGTGGCCGGATGGAGCGTCACCAGTAGTGTGCGCCGGTCGATGGTTATGCCAAGGCCGGCCTCGAGCTCTTCGCGCGGTATGGGAGTCTCGTGGGTGAGGTTGTAGACACCTATGGCTCCGGTATTTACCACCAACGTGGGGTCCTCCCCCA